>NZ_KB892111.1:0-102310 GCF_000373665.1 Streptomyces sp. BoleA5 | reverse complement strand
CGTCGTCACCCACGACCAGGCCGTCGCCACCGCGGTCGACCGCACCGTCGCCATCCGCGACGGCCGCACCGCCTCCGAAGTCGTCCGCCGCACCAGCGTCGACGACGAGGGCCGCACCACCGTCCACGCCAGCGAATACGCCACCGTCGACCGCTCCGGCCGCCTCCAACTCCCCCGCGACTACACCCACGCCCTCGACATCCGCAACCGCGTCATGCTCGAACTCGAACCCGACCACATCACCATCCGCCCCGACCAACCCGAACAGGACTGACCGTCCACGGGCGTTACGCGTCCGGGGCGGCGTAGACCCGCACGCCGCCCACGAAGGTCTGCAGCACCCGGGTGGCCGCGATCCGCTCGGGCGGCCCCGCGAAGGGATCGCGGTCGGCGCGGGAGCCGGCGCGGCACGAACCGGACGGCGCCGTCCGCCGCCACCCGCCGTTCCCCGCGATTGCGCCCACAGCGTGACCGCTGCCGTCAGGCCGCGCCGCGAGGCACAGTGGCCGGTATGAAGCTGCTGACACTGGGTGGTACGGAGTTCGTGGGACGCGCCGTCGTCGAGGACGCGCTCGAGCGGGGCTGGGAGGTCACGGTGTTCCACCGCGGCCGGCACCAGGCGCCTCCCGGCGCCGGGGAACTGCTCGGGGAACGCGGAACCGAGGGCGGCCTCGCCGCCCTGGAGCACGGCGAGTGGGACGCCGTCGTGGACACCTGGTCCGGCGCACCCGCCGCCGTCAGGGAGACGGCCCGCCTCCTGGCCGGCCGCGCCCGGACCTACGCCTACGTGTCCAGCCGCTCCGTCTACACCTACCCCGCCAGGGCCGGCCTCGACGAGGACGGACCCGTGGTGGACGCCGCCCCGGACGACGGACCCGACGTCGACTACGCCCGCGCCAAGCGCGGCGGCGAACTGGCCGCGGCCGAGTCCTTCGGCGACCACGCCCTTCTGGTGCGCGCGGGCCTGATCCTCGGCCCCTACGAGAACATCGGCCGCCTCCCCTGGTGGCTCAACCGCATCGCCCGCGGCGGCCCCGTGCTCGCCCCCGGACCCCGCGACCTGCCCCTGCAGTACATCGACGTCCGCGACCTCGCCGCATGGATGCTGGACGCCGCCCACTCAGGCCTCGGCGGCGCCTACAACCTCGTCAGCCCGCCGGGACACACCACCACCGGCGAACTCCTCGGCGCCTGCGCCGCGGTGACGGGCTCCGGCGCCGAACTGCGCTGGACGGAACCCGAGAAGGTGCTGGCCGCGGGCATCGAGCCCTGGAGCGAACTGCCGGTCTGGCTCCCCCCGGGCGAGCTCTACGACACGCTCCACACCGGCGACGTCTCCCGCGCCCTGGCCACCGGCCTGCGCTGCCGCCCCGTCACCGAGACGGTCGCCGACACCTGGAAGTGGCTGCGCTCCCTGGGCGGCACGGCCCCCCAGCGCCCCGACCGCCCCACGGTCGGCCTCGACCCGGCGAAGGAGGCCGCGGCGCTCGGCGCCTGAGACCGACGCGCCCCGGCCACCGGGTCCGGGGCGGGTCCGGCCGGGGCATCTCGACCCTCGCATTACTCGTTCCCTGCTCGATGCGGGGCGGGCCCTGGCGCGCCTGTGCGCCAGGGCCTCCGTACGGGACGGGCAGTTCGGCCGGTCAGTCCGGGGCCGAAACGACCAGGACTTCTCTCAGGCGGGTGAGTTCCGCCGCCGTCAGTCCGCGGTCGCGCAGCCATGGACCCGCGCCTCCGTGGGCGGTGTGGAGGGTGGCCAGGAAACGGCGCATCACCCGCGGTTCGGAGGCCATGAAGGCGTGCTCCACGGCGGGAAGGTCGCGGTAGGAGGGGAAGCGGGTCAGCCGGGCGCGGATCCGGACGACGCGCTGGGCGGTGAGCGCGTAGTCGGCGGCGATGGCGGAGGCGGGCACGCCCACCGCGTCGAGCAGGAGCGCCGCGAGGACGCCGGTGCGGTCCTTGCCGACGGCGCAGTGGAAGACCACGGCGTGCTGGTCGGTGTCGGCCACGACGCGGGCGGCGGCGACCAGCGACTCGCCGCTGCCGTCGAGCAGCCCGAGGTAGAAGCCGGTGGCGTTCCCGTCGTCCGCGGTCGTCACCGGTACGGCGTCGGCGACCAGCGCCTCCACCCGGCTGACCGGCAGGTTCACCCTGCGTACGGCCGCGTCCGCCAGCAGGCCGTGCCCCTCGCGGGCGGCCTCGTCGGGGCCGCGCAGGTCGAGGACGGTGCGCAGCCCGTAGCGGCCGAGCAGGAGTCCGACGTCGTCCGCCGTGGCCTCCTGGAGGGTGCTGGCCCGGAACACGACGCCGCGCCGGGTCGTGCCGCCGCCGTGCACGGGCAGTCCGCCCAGGTCGCGGATGTTGTCGACCTCCGCCAGTTCGACCCAGCGCGGCGTCTCACCGGTGGATCCGTCCTGCGTCGTCTCCAAGGCGCCCTCCTCGTACGGCCCCTGGCCATCGTGCCGTGCGGCGCCGCCCCGGTCCACCGGCGACCGCGGCCCTGGGGATATCGTCGGCTGACCCCGGGACACGTCCCCGGACGACCACCGACCGGAGGTGCCCGCCATGGCCCAGCCCGAGCCGGCCGGCGAGCCGCTGGTGCGCACGGAGCGGCACGGCCGCGTGCTGGTGGTCCGGATGTGCCGTGCGCACAGGCGCAACGCCGTGGACCGGCGGCTGGCCGAGGCGCTCGACGCGGCGTTCAACACCCTGGAGGACGACCCGGAGCTGTGGGCCGGGGTGCTCACCGGCTCCGGAGGGGTGTTCAGCGCGGGCAGCGACCTGAACGCCATCGGCGACTACGTCACCGAGCGCGGCGGCGAGTACGGACTGATCCGCCGTCACCGGCGCAAGCCGCTGGTGGCCGCCGTCGAGGGCGCCGCGCTGGGGGGCGGGATGGAGCTGGTGCTCGCCTGCGACCTGGTGGTGGCCGCCTCGAACGCCCGCTTCGGGCTGCCGGAGGTCCGGCTGGGCCTGGTGCCCACCTGCGCGGGGCTGTTCCGCGGCCCGCGCGCCCTGCCGGTGAACCTGGCCAGGGAGATGGTGCTGACCGGCGATCCCGTCGACGCCGCGCGGGCGCACGCCGCGGGCCTGGTCAACCGGGTCACCGAGGAGGGCGAGGCGCTGGCGGGCGCGCTCGAACTCGCCGCGCGCGTCTGCGAGAACGCCCCGGTCGCGGTCCAGGCGAGCCTGGTGGCCATGGACGCCTGGCTCTCCGGCGCCGACGCGCTCGGCTGGCGGGCCACCGAGGAGGCGACCCGTACGGTGATGGCCTCCGAGGACCGGCACGAGGGCGTCGCGGCGTTCCTGGACAAGCGCCCGCCCCGCTGGACCGGCCGCTGACGAGGCCGGTGACCGGCGGGTACACGCACCCGGGTGACTCCGGCGTGCGCCACGCCGGAGTCCGGGCTTATCTGGAACCCGTGACCGGTGTCGTCCGGACCGCGGTCCGCCGCGCAGGAGGCGCCCCGAGCGAGGAGCTTCCATTTGGCACGCAGGATTCCGCCGACCACCGCGGTCGCCGTGGTGTTCGTCGCCGCGCTGTTCATGGCGATCATGGACACCACCATCGTCAACGTCGCCGTACCGGCCATCGGCGAGGACTTCGGCGTGCCGGCCTCCGGGCTGGGGGGCGTCAACATCGGATACCTCGTCAGCCTGGCGGTCTTCATCCCCGTCGCCGGCTGGCTCGCCGACCGGTTCGGCACCCGCCGGGTGTTCCTCGCCGCGCTGGTCGCCTTCACCCTGGCGTCGGCGCTGTGCGCCATGTCCACCAGCCTCGAACAACTCACCCTGTACCGGATCCTGCAGGGCGCGGGCGGCGGTCTGCTCGTGCCGGTCGGCCAGACCATGCTCTTCCGCGCTTACCCGCCGGCGGAACGGATCAAGGCGCAGCGCGCGCTGATGGTGCCGACCGCCATCGCGCCGGCCGTGGGCCCGGTGCTGGGCGGCTGGCTGTGCGACGCCGTGTCCTGGCACTGGGTCTTCCTGGTCAACCTGCCGGTCGGTGCCGCCGCCGTCGTCTTCGGCCTGCTGTTCCTCCCGGACTTCCGCCTGGAGCGCCCCGGGCGCTTCGACCTCGTCGGCTTCCTCCTGGCCGGCGGCGGGCTGGCGCTGGCGCTGTACGCGCTGACCAACGGGGCCAAGAACGGCTGGGGCACCGCGGGCATCCTCGTGCCGCTGCTCGTGGGGATCGCGGCGCTCGGCGCGATGGTGCTGGTGGAGCGGCGGATCTCGATGCCGATGCTGGACCTGGAGCTCTTCCGGGACCGGCTGTTCCGCGCCAACACCGTCGTGATGTTCCCGCTCAGCGCGGTCTTCCTCGGCACGGTGTGGCTCTACCCGATGTTCCTGCAGGAGGCACTCGGCTTCAACGCCTTCGAGAGCGGCCTGGCCACCTGGCCGGAGGCCGTGGGCGTGATGGCCGCCGCGCAGATCGCCCCGCGCCTGTACCGGCGGATCGGGCCGCGGTGGCTGATGGTGGGCGGTTCGGCGGGCATGGGCGTCTGCGTGGCGGTGATGACCGGGTTCACGACGGCCACCTCGCCGTGGGTGCTGCGCGGGGTGCTCTTCGTCCTCGGCTACTGCATCGGGCACGTGATGATGTCGGCGCAGAACGCCGCCTTCGCCACGATCCCCGCGCCCTCGACGGGGCGGGCCGCGACCGTGTTCAACATGCAGCGGCAACTCGGCGGCGCCTTCGGTACCGCGCTCATCGCCACACTCCTCACCGCCGTCGGCACGACGACCGTGACGGCGAGCGGCACCACCACGGCCAACCTGGGCGCGTACCACGCGGGCTTCGTGCTCTGCACGGGCCTGGCCCTGATCTCCGCGGTCGCGGCGCTCTTCGTCTCCGACAAGGACGCCCTGGGCGTCGAGACGTCCCGCCCCGGCCGCCACGCCCGCCCCGACGCGGCCGCGTCGCCCGCCTCCTGACCCGGCCGCGTTCCGGCTGACCGACCGCTCGGCCGGTCCGGCCGGGCGCCCCGGCCGGGCGCGGGCGGGCCCCACTACCATCGGGGCATGCCTCGCCTGGAACGTCTCCGTACCGACCACGCCGCCGCGCTCCTGGAGTTCGAGCGAACGAACCGCTCGTACTTCGCCGCGTCGATACCGGACCGCGGCGACGACTACTTCGCCCACTTCGACGCACGGCACCAGGCGCTGCTCGCCGAGCAGGACACCGGGTTCTGCCACTTCCATGTGCTGGTCGGCGCGGACGACGAGGTGCTGGGCCGGGTCAACCTGGTGGACGTGACCGACGGGTCGGCGGAGCTGGGGTACCGGATCGCCGAGAGCGCGGCCGGGCGAGGGCTCGCCACGGCCGCGGTTCACGAGGTGTGCGCCCGGGCGGCCGGTGAGTACGGGCTGGCGACGCTGCGGGCGGTCACCACGCTGGACAACGCGGGCTCGCGCACGGTGCTGTCCCGTACGGGGTTCGTGCCCGTCGGCACGGTCGAGCTGAGCGGCCGTCCCGGGCTCCGGTTCGTCCGCGACCTGGTGGACGGGACGGCGCCGTCCTCCGCGGGCTGAAAGCGGGCGGCGAGCGCGCGCAGGCCGGGGAGGGCGAGCACGGCGATCCCCGGGAGGCTCGAGACGAGGGTGAGCACCCCGTACACGACGGCGGTCGCCAGGCCCTGGGCGGCGCCCAGCCCGGCGGCGCCGAAGGCGAGCGTCGCGGCGGCCTCACGCGGGCCCCAGCCGCCGATGTTGACGGGCAGTCCCATCACGAGCAGGGCCAGGACGAGCGGCGGCACGAGCGTGGCGACCGGCGCCGACGAACCGGCGGCGCGGGCCGCGACCACGAACAGGGCGATGTGGCCGGCGAGTCCCGCCGCGGACAGCGCGACCACGCCCGGCCAGGTGCCGCGGGCGAGCAGTCCGCCGCGGAGGTCGGCCAGCCCGGTGGCCAGGGCCTTCCGCCCCTTGGCGCCGCGCCGCCACAGCAGCCATCCGCCGAGCGCCACGACGGCCAGGAGCACGCCGGCCGCGGCCTCCGCGGCGTCCCGGCCCGGCAGGAGGTCGCCGGCGATGGCCGTCACCAGGCCGGGCCGGGTCAGCAGGACGGCCGCGCCGAGCACGAGGACGACGACCTGGCCGCCGACCCGTTCCAGGACGACGGCGCGCACGCCGCGGCCGACGTCGCCGGAGTGCCTGCCGTGGCGCACGGCCCGGTCGACGTCGCCGAGGACCCCGGCCGGGAGCACCGCGTTGAGCAGCAGCGCCCGGTAGTAGTCGGACACGGCCCGGGTCAGCGGGAGCCGCAGGCCGAGCCGGCGGGCGACCAGGCACCAGCGCCAGGCGCTCGTCACGGTGGTGAACAGGCCGATCGCGAGGGCGGCGAGGACGGCGGGGCCGTCGACGACCCGCAGGCCGTCGACGAACGCCCCGGTGCCCAGCCGCCACACGAGGGCGGCCAGGATGCCCGCGCCGATCAGCAACCGCGCCCAGGCCCACAGTCGTTGCCTCACCGGGCCCCCCCTCCGGGCAGGGCGAGCAGGTCGCCGTGCCCGACGACGGCGGTGAGCCGCCCGGCGGCGCAGTCCGCCAGCCGGCGGCGCAGATAGGCCTGCGCGGGGGCGGCCAGGCCGGGATCCTGTTCGACGGCGGCGCCGACCCAGCCGCGCAGCCACTCGGCGGTGAGCGCGGAGTCGTCCGCGCCGAGCCGCCAGGGGCTGGGCCGGGTCGTGACGGTGGCACCGTGCCGGGTGAACGCCCGGGCGGCGACGTCGAGGGCGTCCGGCCCGAGCAGTGCGCGGCCGCCGGCGCTCCGGCGCTGGTGGGCGTTGAAGGCCGCGGTGATGTCCGCGTCGAGCGGGTCGGCGGGTCCGAGTTCGACCTCGCCGACCACCGAGAGGCCGAAGAGCACGGGGACCCCGGCGGCGGTGCAGGTGGCGGCGAGGGCGTCGGTCTCGTCGGCGGTGAGCAGGTCCAGCAGTGCGGACGCGGTGACGAGCGAGGTCCCGGCGAGGTCGGCGGCGGTGAGCCGGGTGAGGTCGCCCTCGCGGGTCTCGGCGGTGACGGGGCCGCCGCCCGCGGTGAGGGCGGTCAGGCTCGCCGCGGCGAGGGCGAGGAGGGCGGGGTCGTGGTCGTGGAGGATCCAGTGCTGCGGTCCGGGGAGGCTTCCGCTGAGCCAGCGGCCCATGGAACCGGTGCCGCAGCCGAGGTCGCGGACGACGAGCGGGCCGCCGCCGGAGGCACCCGCGAGGTGCTCGCGGAGCGGGCCGAGCAGGTCCGCGGCGCGGGCCGCGGCGTCGGCGTCCTCGCGCAGCGCGAGCCAGTGCGGTGTGAAGGGGGCGGTGTCGGACGTGGTCATCGGGTTCCCTCCCGCAGCAGTTCGAGCACCGCGTCCATGTCCCGCGCGGCGTGTTCCCAGCCGTGCAGCGTCCCGCGCCGCAGGCGGGCCGCCGCCCGCAACCGGTCGCGCAGGCCGGCGTCGTCGAGCCAGCGGCGGAGCGCCGCGGCGAGTTCGTCCGGGTCGTCCGGGGGGACGAGCAGGCCGGGCCGGGTGCCGTCCGGTGCCAGGCCGAGGGCGTCGGGCACTCCCCCGGCGGCGGTGGCCAGTACGGGGGTGCCGCGCATCAGGGCCTCGGTGACGACCATGCCGAAGGTCTCGGCGCGGGACGGCAGGACGAGCAGGTCGGCGGCGGCGTACTCCGCCGCGAGGGGTTCGCCGGTGAGCGGGCCGGTGAGTTCCACGCGGTCGCCGAGCCCGTGCCGGGCGATCAGTTCGCGTACCCGTGCGAGGTGTTCGCGGTCGCGGCCGAGGGGGCCCACACAGCGGCAGGTCCAGGGCAGGTCGGCGACGGCGGCCAGCGCCCCGGCCAGCAGGTCGTGGCCCTTGCGCGGGGTGAGCGAGGCCACGCAGAGCAGCCGTGCGCCGTCCTGCGTGCCGGGTGCGAGCGGCGCGGGATCGGTGCCGGGGACGACGACGTGGACCCGGCCCGCGGGCAGCGCGTGCCGCTCGGCGATGCGCCGGGCCGCCCAGGGGCTGGTGGCGACGACCGCGGAGACGGCTTGCAGGGTCTCGCGCTCCAGGGCGTCGTGTTCCCGGGCGGCCGCGGGGCCGAGGCCGGTCTCGTCGGCCAGCGGCAGGTGCACCAGGACCGCGGTGCGCAGCCGCCCCGTGTGCGGGACGACGATCTCGGGGACCGCGCAGGCCACGAGCCCGTCGAGCAGGACCACCGCGCCGTCCGGCACCGCAGCGAGCGCCCTGGCCAGAGCCTCGCGGGCTGCGCCGTCCGGGCGCGGCCACGCGCCCCGCACGGGGAGCTCCCGCAGCGGCCGGCCCGCGGCCGCCAGGGTCTGGCTCAGCCGTCGGTCGTAGACGTTGCCGCCGCTGGGCGCGGTGGCGTCGTCGACGTCGCCCGGGAGGACGACGTACGCGGGGGCCGCCCCCGCCGGAGCGGGGGCGGTCGAGCGCGCGGGCGTCCTCACAGAGAACGCTCGTAGCTCGCCCAGGCGACGTGCGACTCGTGCAGGGTGACGGAGATCCCGGTCAGGCCGTGCGCGCCCTCGCCGAGCTTGCCCGCGGCCACGCGGTCGGCGAGCCGGTCGGCGATGGTCTTCGCCAGGAACTCGGTGGAGGTGTTGATCCCGGAGAAGTCCGGATCGTCGTCGAGGTTGCGGTAGTTGAGCGCGGCGAGGACCGCGCCCAGCTCCTGGGTGGCCAGGCCGATGTCGACGACGATGTTGTCGGCGTCGAGCTCCGGGCGGCGGAACGTCGCATCCACCAGGAACGTGGCGCCGTGCAACCGCTGGGCGGGTCCGAAGACCTCGCCGCGGAAGCTGTGGGCGACCATGACGTGGTCGCGGACGGTGATACTGAACACGCGAGGACAACCTTCCCCAAAGGCCTAACCGGGACGGTAGGCAATACGGTGGCAGAGCACGGAACGTTCACCGCCTGCGATCTCTTTCATCAGCAGGGGCAATTCCTCGAAGTCGCTCTCGCCGGTGACGAGGGCGTCGTAGACCGGGTCGGCGAGCAGGCGCAGGGCCAGGGCCATCCGGTCCGCATAGGTGCGCCGGGTGCGGCGCGAGGGTGAGACGGTGCCGACCTGGCTGCTGCGCACGACCAGCCGGCGGGAGTGGAAGGCCTCGCCCAGCGGCAGGCTGACCCGCCGGTCGCCGTACCAGCTCAGCTCGACGACGGTGCCCTCCGGCTCCAGCAGTTCCAGGGAGCGGGCGAGCCCCGCCTCGGTGGCGCTGGCGTGGACGACCAGGTCACAGCCGCCCTCGGCCGCGTCGGGGTGGGCGAAGCCGACGCCGAGCGCCTCGGCGACGGCGGCGCGGGCGGGGTCGACGTCGACGAGCTGCACCCGTGCCCCAGGGACTCCCGCGAGGACGGCGGCCACACTGCAGCCGATCATGCCGGCGCCGACCACGGCGATCCGGTCGCCGATCTGCGGGCCCGCGTCCCAGACCGCGTTGACCGCGGTCTCGACGGTGCCCGCCAGCACCGCGCGCCCCGCGGGGACGTCGTCGGGCACCGGCGTCACGGCGGTGGCCGGGACGACGTACCGGGTCTGGTGCGGGTAGAGGCAGAAGACGGTGCGGCCGAGCAGCTCGGGCGGCCCCTGCTCGACGAGGCCCACGTTGAGGTAGCCGTACTTCACCGGCCCCGGGAACTGGCCCTCCTGGAACGGTGCCCGCATCGCCTGGTGCTGGCTCACCGGCACCCCGCCCCGGAAGACCAGGGTCTCGGTGCCGCGGCTCACCCCGGAGTACAGGGAGCGCACCAGCACCTCCCCCGGGCCGGGCTCCGCGAGGGCCGTCTGTCTGACCTCGCCCTCGCCGGGTTCGCGAAGCCAGAACGCACGCGCCGAACGCTCCACCGTTTTCCTCCGTACTCCATGGCGGGCAACAGACACCGGCCATCCAGGTGGTGCCGGGCCCGACCGTACGCGGCTGTGCCGCACAGGCGACAAGCGGGGACGTCTCATGACCGTGATGACCGTTGGATCCGAGTTCCGTGGGGGTACCGCGGGCCGCGAGCAGGCCGGGGCGGCAGCCGCCCAGTTGGCGCTGTTCGCCGCGCTGTGGGCCACCGTGGGCCTGGACACCGTGGGCTGGCTGGCCGGGACCGTCTACGCGGCGGGCACCTGGGCGCTGCTGGCGGCGGGCCTGCGGCGGGCGGGACGCCGCTCGCTGGGCCCGGCCGACCACGTCACCCTGGCCCGCGCGGTGCTCGTCGGCGGCGTGGCGGCCATGGTGGCGGGAGGTGTCGCTCACGGCGCACCGCTGCTCACCGGAGTGACCGCGGTGGCGCTGGCCCTCGACGCGGTGGACGGCAAGGTCGCGCGGCGCACGGGCACCTCGTCCGCCCTGGGCGCGCGCTTCGACATGGAGGTCGACGCCTTCCTGATCCTGCTGCTCAGCGCGCGGCTCGCGCTGACGCTGGGCCCGTGGGTGCTGGTGATCGGCGCCATGCGGTACGCCTTCGTGGCGGCGGCGTGGGTGCTGCCGTGGCTCAACGCCCCGCTCCCGCCGAGCTTCGCCCGCAAGACCGTGGCGGCACTGCAGGGCGTCGTCCTGCTCGCCGCGTGCTCGGGGCTCCTGCCCGCGGGGGCCTCGGCCGCGTTGACGGTGCTCGCGCTGGCCTCGCTGGTGTGGTCGTTCGGCCGCGACGTGCTCTGGCTGCGGCGCCACCGCCCGGCCCCGCGGTCCGCCACGGGCTTCCCTCCGCCGGCCGCGGCCGCGGAGGACTCCCGCGCGCTGGTCTCCGCGTCGTCGGGCGGCCCCACCTCCTGACCCGGCAGGCCCGAGGCCCCGGCGGCGCCTTCCGCTGCCGGGCCGGCCGTTCCGCTCCGGGGTAGCCGCCGGCGTCATGTCGGCCTGGGACCCGGGCCGCCCGAGCGCGGGCGGCACGGTCGGAGTTCATGAGGCCCTGGAGCGCCGCGCCGAAGGCCACCGCCCACGAGGCGGTCCCGGCCCTCACCAGGGATGTCCGAGCTCCGGCCGGAGGGGCGAAGGGCGAAGGGCGATGCCGCCGCTTCACCGCCCTGTCGCCGGGCCCTCAAGTGACGCCCGGCTCGACTCGCCACCGCCCGGCGGGCGGCCGCAGATCCTGGCGCGGCACTGCCGGCTCGGCTGTCGTAGCTCGACGCGTCGCCACGGGGAGGGCCGTCCCGCTCACGCCCCGTCGGGCACCCGCGATCGCCGACGGCCGGCCGTCTTCACGCGGCCCGGTCGGCGGCTGAGCCGGCGCCGGCCGCTGCCCGTACCTGCTCAAGGAGCACCGTGAGCGACGCGACGCGACGCTCGTCGCCGGCCCTCGCCGGTGCGGTCAGGCGTCCTGGCGCGGCAGGTAGCGCAGCAGCACCACGTCGCCGATCTGCCGGGTCTCCGCGAGCGTCATCCGCTGCTGGGGGCCCTGCGGGAAGACCGCGGGGTGCACCATGCGCGGGGCGTCGGCCTGGCCGACGAAGAACGGCGCGTACACGAGGTGGAGTTCGTCGACGAGCCCGGCGCTGAGGAACATGGTGTGGACGATTCCGCCGCCCTCGACCATGAGCCGTCCGACACCGCGCTCGGCGAGGTCGGCGAGCAGGACCCGCACGTCCAGCGGGTCCCCGGCGTCGACGACGGAGCAGACGTCGCCGATGCGTTCGCGGAGGCAGTCGCGCGCGCCGGACGTCGTGTAGACGACCTTCTCGCACTCCCCGGTGGTGAAGAACCGTGCGCCGGGGTCCAGTTTCCCGCTCTCGGTGACCGTGACCTTGATCGGCGTCGGCGACAGCCCCGCGCGGAGCCGGCGTTCGCGGCGCTCGGCGGAGCACACCAGCAGCCGCGGGTCGTCGGACCGTATGGTGTTGGCCCCCACGAGGATGGCGTCCACCCCGGAGCGGACGTCGTCGATCCGGTCGAAGTCCTCCTCGTTGGAGAGCAGCAGCCGGGTCGTGCTCGTGTCGTCCAGGCATCCGTCCAGCGAGGAGGCCACGGACATCAGTACGTACGGGCGCGATCTCATGGGGACACATTGCCGTACAAGGGCGTTCGCGGATGTGAAGGTTCCGTAAGTCGCGCGCGGGCCTCCGGATCGATGTAGGGTCCGCCGATCATCGTGCGGGCCTGGTCAGCCGCGGAGTCGGCCCGTCAGTCCCGTATCCCGGCGAGGACGTCGAGGGCGAGCGAGTCGTCGGCGTCGTGGGAGAGGGAGACGGTGACGCGGGTGCACAGGCCCGCGAAGCGGTCGCGCACGGCGCGGCCGGCCGTACGCGGTTCGCCGTGGACGGCGAAGGCGTCCAGGACGTCGTCGTCCACCAGCCCGCCCATCTCGGCCCACCGGCCGCGCACGGACAGCCGGTGCAGCTCGTCGTGGAGTTCGCCCCAGCCATGGAGGTCGAGCACCGCGCGGTAGGCGGGTGTGGAGGCGTAGAACGCGATCCGCTCGCGGGTGGCGGTCAGGGCCGCCGCGTACTCCTCCTCGGTACGGCCGGTGGCGACCAGGGCGTTGCCCGCCACCTCGAAGGGCCGGCCCGCGTGCTCGGAGGCCTCCCTGGCCTTGTGCACGGTGGGGAGGGTGACCTGCCGGAGGTAGTCCGCGGAGGTGAGGGCGTGGCAGATCAGCCCGTCGGCGGCCTCGCCCGCGACGGCGGTCATCATCGGGCCGACGCCTGCGAGCCAGATCCGGGGCGGCCCGGACGGCAGGGGGCCCGGGTCGAACATCGGCGTCATCAGGGTGTGGGTGTAGAACTCGCCGCGGAAGCGCAGCCGGTCGCCGGTCTGCCAGCTGTGCCAGATGGCCCGCAGGGCGGCGGCGAACTCCTTCATGCGGGCGGCGGGCCGCGACCACGGCATGCCGTAGCGATGGGTGATGTGCGGCTTGACCTGCGAGCCGAGGCCGACGGTCAGCCGCCCGCCGGACAGCCGCTGGACGTCGTAGGCGGCCGTGGCCACCGTCATCGGGTTGCGCGCGAAGGCGATCGCCACACCGCTGACCAGGTCGGCCCGGCGGGTGGCGCCCGCGGCGAGGGCAAGCTGGAGGAAGGCGTCGTGCCGCATCTCGTTGACCAGCATGCCGTCCGCGCCGTGCGCCTCGGCGTGGGCGGCGGCCGCGGCGGTCCGCTCGATCCGGCCGGTGAAGGTGAAGTCGGCCTTGAGGGGCGCGGGCGGGGTGGTCACGCGCCGGCTCCCGCGGCCGGGCCGTCGGCCTCGGTGAGCCGCGGCGGCGCGGCCTGCCGCCAGGAGTCGGCGACGATGTCCCGGAGCTCGTCCATGTCGTCCAGGGCGGCGAGCCGGACCCGCACCCAGTTCGACCCGGCCTCGTGCGGCGGCACCCAGAACTTCCCCGGCTCGGCCGCGATCAGCTCGCCCCGCTCGTGCATGGGGCAGCGCACCGCGAAGGACGTCTCGTCGTCGGGCAGTGTGAGGTACATCCTCCCGGCGACCCGGAACGTGGGCATGCTCCAGGCCTCCTTCTCGACCGACTCGGGCAGCGAGAGGGCGATGCGGCGGACGTCTTCGGAATCGGGCATGCGACCACGGTAGCCATCGCCTCCGACAACGGCCGTGACGCGTCCCCCGCGCGTGACGCCCCTCTCCGGCTCCGCGCCCCCGCTCCTCCGGGCGGACCTGAGTAGCAAGGGGAAACCTAGGTGTACACTGAGCTTCTCCCCGGCGCGGTCGCGAGGACGCGGCGGGCGGGAATCGCATCGTCCAGGAGGTGAGCGGCAGTGGCGACCGGACGGCACGTGTCGGGCCCGGAGGAGGACCAGCCGGCCTGCTCCATCGAGCGGAGCCTGCAGATCCTCGGTGAGCGCTGGTCCCTGCTGGTGCTGCGCGAGATCTTCGCCGGGCGGCACCGCTTCGCCGAGATCCAGACCTCGCTCGGGATCGCCCCCAACCTCCTCAGTACCCGCCTCAAGCTGCTCGTCGACGCCGGGGTCCTGTGCACGCGCACGTACCAGGAGCCGGGCAGCCGGCAGCGGCAGAGCTACCACCTGACCGACGCCGGGCGGGAGCTCGACCTCGTCATGGCCTCCCTCCAGCAGTGGGGGGACCGCCACCGGCCGCGCCCCTCCGGCCCCTCCGCGCGCCGCCGGACGCGCTCGACCGGCCGCGCCGTCCACGTCGGCTTCCTCACCGACGACGGCAGCGAGGTACCGGGCAGCGACGTGTCCATCGCCGTGGCCCGGCCCACCGGGGCGGCCTGACCGGCGGGGCGCCCCGGCGGCCGTGGGCGGCCCGGTTCAGTGCAGGTCGGCCCGTTCGGCGGTGTCGTCCAGGAAGCCGCCCGACTGGTGCTGCCACAGCTTGGCGTAGGCGCCGTCCTCCGCGAGCAGCTCCTGGTGGGTGCCCTGCTCGATGATGCGTCCGCGGTCCAGGACGATCAGCCGGTCCATGCCGGCGACCGTACTGAGCCTGTGCGCCACCACGAGCGCCGTCCGCCCCTCCATGAGGCGCCACAGGGCCTCCTGGACGAGCATCTCGCTCTCGGAGTCCAGCGCGCTGGTCGCCTCGTCGAGCAGCAGGATCGGGGCGTCGCGCAGGATCGCCCTGGCGAGCGCGACCCGCTGCCGCTGTCCGCCGGAGAGCTTGAGCCCTCGTTCGCCGACCATGGTCTCGAAGCCGGCGGGCAGCGCGTCCGCGAACTCGGTGACGTGGGCCGCCTTGGCCGCGCGGCGGATCTCGTCCTCGGTGGCGTCGGGGCGGGCGAAGGCGATGTTGTCCCGCAGGGTGCGGTGGAACATCGCCGGGTCCTGGGGCACGTAGGAGATCAGGCCGCGCAGGTCGGCCTGGCGCAGCCGGCTGATGTCCTGCCCGCCGATCAGGATCCGGCCGCCGTCGATGTCGTTCATCCGCAGCAGCAACCGGGTGAGGGTGGTCTTGCCGCCCCCGGAGCGGCCGACCAGCCCGACCCTGGCACCGCTGGGCACGGCGAGGTCGAGCCCCTCGAAGAGCGGCTCCGCGCCCCCGTGGGCGAAGGTCACGTGCTCGAAGCGGACATCGGCGCCCGTGGACCGCAGCGGTTCCGGCGCGGGCGGGTCGAGCACGGTGGGCGGCTTCAGCAGCAGTTCGGTGAACTGCGCGGCCTCCGTCATCGAGCTTTCCAGACGGCGGTAGATCTGGTTGAACTCGAACATGATCCGCGTCGCGTTGGAGTAGTAGGTGAAGGCCACCACGACCGCCTCCACACCGTGCGTGCCCGCGCCGAGCGTGACCGCGAGCAGCAGGCCGAGCGCGTTGGTGAGCACGGACAGCGGTGCGACCAGGGTGTCGATGCGCAGGTTTCCGTAGTCCCACGACTTGAGTGTGAGCCTGCGCGACTCGGCGACGCGGGAGCGGTGCTCGGCGGCCTCGCGCTCCTCGGCGGCGAACGCCCGGACGGTGTCCATGTTCATCAGGCTGTCGGCGACGTGCCCGGACACCCTGGCGATCGCCTCCTCGCGCCGGCGGACGAGCGCCTGGCGCCGGCGGATGAGGGGCGCCACGCACAGCGCGGTCACCGCGATCATCGCCAAGAGGCCGACCACCAGCAGCGGTTCGTAGGCCCACAGCACCACCGACCCGAACAGCAGCGGTACGAAGCTGCCCAGGACGTTGAAGGTCAGCGTGTCGACGAACTCCTCGAAGCGCGAGGCGAAGCTCAGCACCCGCTTGGTCAGCGACCCGGCGAAGTTGTCGTGGAAGAACGACGCGTCCTTGGCGAACAGCTCGTCCATGCCGACCACGTAGAGGTGCTCGATGCCGAGGGCGTCGAGGCGGTTGAGGCAGTGCAGGCCGATCCGCCACAGCGTCTCCGCGAGCAGCAGCACGCCGGCGAAGACCAGGACGTAGGGCAGGGTCGCCCCGAGGCCGGGGGCGGTACCGTCGACGAAGCCGCCGACGAGCTTCGCGACGACCAGCGGGGCCACGTAGTTGATGCCGATGTTGCCGAGGGCCGGCGACAGCATCGCCGGAAGCGTCAGCCACCGGAGCCGGGCCAGCTCCCTTCCGTAGTGACGAAGGGCCAGGAGCACCGGGCCCCTGGCCGGCCGGAACCTGTCTGTTTCAGGCGATCCCATCTTCACCCTGCGGTGTCGTGCGGCGACTGCCGCGTTCTTCTCCGGGACGTGCTCCGGGAGGTGCCGCGCCGTGGCGGCGCGGCACTCTGGTTCGGATCAATCCCCGCCGCTCGGGTCGTCCTGCGGGGGACGCGCATGGTCACGGGGCCTGCCCGTGCGGCGACGCCGAGGAGCGACTGGTGGGCGGTCCGAACTGGCAGTGTCCCGCAGGGACCGGTGCGCAGTCCAAGCGTTTTCCGGCGGGCGGCACGGCGCACGGGTGCGCCCGGGGGCACCCGTGCGGGCGGAGACGGCTCGGGGTCGCACGGATCGGCTCGCCGGGGCGCCCATCATCGCCATACGGCCGATGCCCCCGCCACCGCGGAAGCCGCCGCCGGGTCCGGCCTCGTGTCGCCACGCGCTCTGCACGATGCGCCCGGCGTACCGGCCGCAGAACGGGGCGTTGACGCTGCCGGAGCGGATGTCGCGGAGTCGGCCGTACATGGTGCAATGCGCTTCTCGCTGGTCGCAACGGCCGCGGGGCTGCCCGGTCAACTGCTGGAGCACGCAGGGTGCCGTGCGGCCGCAGAGCGGGTGGATCAGCGTCGGTCAAGGGCGGCAGTCGGGGCAGATCGCACAGAGCACTTCGCCGTCGTCCGCCATGCGGGGGCTCCGCCGCGTTGACGCTGCGGCGGAGCCCGGCACGGCGACTTACTTCTTCTCCCAGCCGATCAGCTCAGGCGCGCCGATGACGCCGTAGTTGCCGTAGAACTGGGCCGCCCCGTAGTTGGCGAGACCCTTCTTGACGGCCCAGATGGTGGGGCCGTTGTGGATCGGCATGATGCCGTAGGTCTCCATGGCCTTCAGCTCGACCTTGTTGCCGGCGGCGATCTGCTCGTCCAGGGTCGGCAGGTTGGTGACGGCCTTGACCTCCTCGTCCATGCTCTTCGGCACCGAGCGGGAGACGTTGAGGGTCGAGTCGGAGCAGTACATCTGGCAGATGTAGAGCATTCCGTTCGGGTCGCTCGAGATGAAGCCCATCCCGAAGATGTCGAAGGCGCGCTTGGTGAACACCTTGTTGAAGTCGGCGGAGGGCCGGGCCTCGATGTTCAGCTTGACGCCGATGTTCTTCATCATCTGGGCGATGGCAGTGGCCCGGGCCTTGACCGTGGCACTGTCACCGATGGTGGGGAAGGTCAGTTCCAGCTTCTCGCCGCCCTTGGCCCGCACACCGTCCGCGCCGGCCTTCCAGCCCGCGGCATCCAGCTCCTTCTTCGCCGCCTCGGTGTCGAACTTCACGAGCTTGCCGAAGTTGTCCTGGTACCCCTTCTGGAAGGGGAAGAGGCTGAAGGACCCGGGCAGGGGCTCGGTGTAGCCGAGTCCCTGGAACGTGATCTTCGCGAGCTGGGAACGGTCGATGCCCTCCATCAGGGCCTTGCGCACCACCGGGTCCTTCAACTGCGGCGAGGTGCTGTTGAAGACCAGGAGGTTGTTGGAGGTGGTCGTGCCGCGCCGAAGCTCGGTGCCCGCCACCGACTTCACCTGGTTGAGTTCCTCGGCGTTGGCAGCCTGCACCGCGTCGATCTGGCCGTTCTTGAAGGCGTTGAGACTGGCGCTGACCTCCATCTGCACGAAGGTGAACTCGTCCAGATGCGGCTTCGCGCCCCACCACTTGGGGTTGGGCTTGTAGGTGACCGTGCCGCCCTTGGCGTCGAACTTGGAGATGGTGTAAGGGCCGGCACCCCACTCCGCGTGGGGGGTGCTCACGTAGGCCTTGTTGAAGGCGTCGGCCTTGGCGATGTGTGGGTTGACCAGCGTGCTGAAGAGGGACTTCCAGTACACGAAGGGGCCGCTGAAGGTGACGATCGCCTGCTTGGCGTCCTTGCCCTTCGCGACCGAGGTGATGCTGGAGTAGCCGTCGGTGGAGCCGACGACGTAGTCCTTGTTCTTCCCGTTGAGCGCGTTCCAGGTGTCCCGGAACGCCGTCCAGTCGATGTCCTGGCCGTCGTTCCACTTGGCCTGCGGGTTGATGTCGTACGTAATCTGGGTCTTGCCGTCCACCGTCGCCTGCTTGACGTCGGCGAGGTAGTCCGGGTTGTACGTGATGTTGCCCTTGGGGTCGTTGAAGGACAGCTGCGGCTGGTAGAACCAGGCGATCTTCGACGTGTACAGCGACCCGTCACCGTGCAGCGGGTTGAGCTGATCGGGAATCTCCACGATGGGCAGCGTCATCTTGCCGCCCTGCTGCAGGTTGCTCGCAGGCTGGGGGTTGTACGCGGTCAGCACCTCGCTCTCCGAGGTGGCGCCCTTGGTCTTCTCCTTCGGGGCGCTTTCGGTGCCCCCGCTGGTGCACCCGGAGAGGACGAGGGAAGCGGTGGCGGCAAGCGCCAACCCGCCCAGAACGATGCGTCTCATGACGGCCTTTCGGTTCAGTTGGATACAGACATGGTCGTGTCCGCGAAATGGCATGCGTCGCGGTGGTCCTGGTCGCCCCTGTCAGTGAGCTGCGGAGTGACTCCGCGGCACTGCTCCTTCTGCGGCTCCGACAGCAATTGGTGCAGCGGACACCTGGTGACGAACCGGCAACCAGGCTGATCGTCGGTCGGACTCGGAAGGTCGCCCTTGAGCAGGACTCGTTCCCGGGTGCGTTCCGCGGCCGGATCGGGCAGGGGAATCGCGGAGAGGAGTGCCTTGGTGTAGGGGTGCCTGGGGTTGTCGAAGACGGCGTCGGTGGCACCGGTCTCGACGATCCGCCCCAGGTACATCACCGCCACGCGGTCGGAGATGTGGCTCACCACCGACAGGTCGTGGGCGACGAAGAGGTAGGACAGCCCCAGCTCGGCCTTGAGGTCGTTGAGCAGGTTGATGACGCCGGCCTGCACCGAGACGTCGAGAGCCGAGACCGGCTCGTCGAGAACGAGCAGCTTCGGCTTTGTGGCGAGCGCCCGGGCGATGCCGATGCGCTGCCGCTGCCCTCCGGAGAAGGCCGCGGGGAAGCGGTCGAGGTGCTCGGCGTCGAGCCCCACGAGTTCCATGAGCTCCGCCACCTGAGTGGCAAGCGCCTTGTTGTCGCGGTCACCGACCGCGCGGAGGGGTTCCGCGAGGATGTCGAAGACCGTCATGCGGGGGTCCAGTGCCCCCATGGGGTCCTGGAACACCATCTGCATGTCGCGACGGACGGAGCTGATGTCCTGCTTCCGCTTCAGGTCCGCCGTGTTCTGGCCGCAGACGGCGATGCTGCCCTGCTCGGGCGGCTTCAGTCCCATGATCTCCAGCAGTGTGGTGGTCTTGCCGCACCCCGACTCGCCGACGAGTCCGAGCGTCTCTCCCTGGCGGATGTCCAGGTCGATGCCGTTGACGGCGAAGACGGAGCCCACCCTGCGCTTGAGCAGGCCGCCCTTGGTGAGCGGGAAGGTCTTGGTGACACCCGAGAGTTCCAGGACCTTCGGTCGGTCCTCACGGGGGACGGCCGCGGCCCGGTTCTCCCTGAGGGCCGGGACGGGGTAGATCGGCTCGCCGCCGATGGCGCCATCGTCGATCTCCGCGGCGCGCCGGCAGGCAGCCACGTGCTGCTTCTCGCCGCTGTCGCCCTCGGAGACCGCCAGCAGGGGGGGTTCGGCCGCCCGGCAGGCGTCCTGTACGACCGGACAACGCGCCGCGAAAGGGCAGGCGTCGGGAAGGTCCACCAGGAGCGGCGGAGTCCCCGGGACCGGGGTCAGGGCGCCCCTCTCGCGGTCGTCCAGGCGGGGAATCGCACCCATCAGGCCGATGGTGTACGGCATGCGCGGCCGCGCGAAGAGGTCGTCCACCCCGGCACGTTCGACCGGCCGGCCGGCGTACATCACCATGACGTCGTCGGCCGAGCCGGCCACCACCCCGAGGTCGTGGGTGATCATGATGACCGCGGCCCCGGTCTCGCGCTGGGCGGTCTTGAGGACATCGAGGATCTGCGCCTGCACGGTGACGTCGAGAGCGGTCGTCGGCTCGTCGGCGATGATCAGGTCGGGGTCGTTCGCGATCGCCATGGCGATGACGGCCCGTTGCCGCATCCCGCCCGAGAACTCGTGCGGGAACCCCTTGGCGCGGCGGTCGGGGTTGGGAATACCGACCAGGTCCAGCAGTTCGACGGCCCGTTTCCAGGCGGCAGCGGACGAGATGTCCTGGTGGATCTGGAGGGCCTCGACGATCTGGGCTCCGATGCTGAAGATCGGAGTGAGCGACGAGAGCGGGTCCTGGAAGATCATGCCGATGTGCTGACCGCGCACCTTCGACATCTGCCGGTCGTCGAGATCGAGGAGGTTCTTCCCGCCGAGCGTGATCTCGCCGGTGACCGCGGCGTAGTCGGGCAGAAGTCCCATGACGGCCATGGACGTGACGGACTTGCCCGACCCCGATTCGCCCACGATGCCCAGGGTCCTGCCGCGGTGCAGGTCGAAGGAGACGCCGCGGACGGCTTCCACCCGGCCTGCTTCCGACGGGAAGGCCACCTGCAGGTCGCGCACGGACAGCAGAGGCTGCCGGGTGTCGGGCGTGGTCGTGACAGCGCGCTGCTCGATCATGCGCGGCCTCCAGACTGCGAGGTGGGGTCGAGGGCGTCGCGCAGGCCGTCGCCGATCAGCGCCATCGCCACGGTGAGCAGCACCACCATGCTTGCGGGCAAGTAGAACAGCCAGGGAGCGGTGGACAGTGTGTTCTGCCCGTCGGCGAGCATGGAACCCAGCGACACGTCGGGCTGCTTGACGCCGAAGCCGATGAAGGAGAGCGCCGTCTCGGACTGCACGGTCGAGGCGACACCGAGGGTGAACGTCACGACGAGCAAGGACCCGATGTTCGGTACCAGGTGGCGGACGATGGTGCGCATCGCGCTGACGCCCATGAAGCGGGCCGCCAGCACGTACTCGCGCTCCCGCAGGGAGGTGGCCAGGGACCAGATCACCCGAGCGGTGAGCATCCAGCCGAAGAGCGTGAGGACCACGACCAGAACCTGCCACTCACCGCGGTAATGCGTACCGACGAGGGCGATGATGAGGAACGAGGGCAAGATGAGCAGGAAGTGCACAAAACCGAGCATCGCCCGCTCGACCTTGCCGCCGAAGTAGGCGGCGGTGGTACCGAAGAGTCCGGCTATCGCGGTGGTCAACAGAGACACCGTCACGGCGATGATCAGCGACCTGCCGAGGCCGTGCACGAGTTGGGCGTAGACGTCGTTGCCCGCGCCGTTGGTGCCCAGCAGGTGACCGCCAACGCCGGGGGGGACGGAGAGTGCGGTGAAGTCCGCCTCCACATGGTCCCAATGAGTCAGGTACGGGCCGAGAAGCGAGAAGAACACAAGGAGGGCGAAGAGGACCAGACCGCCGAGCGCCGGCTTGTTGCGCGCGAAGCGCCGCATGTAGAGCTTGGACGGGGAGAGGCGCTTACCGCCGGCCTTTCCTGGTCCCTGCGTCTCGCCGGGGCGCACCCGTTCGGCGTCGGGTCCGACACCGGGCATGTTGATGGCCACGTCAGCTCACCCTGATCCTGGGGTCAAGAGCCACGACGACGAGGTCGGCGAGAATCGCACCGATGGCCGTCATGAGGGCGCCGAAGGCTGCGACGGCGACGACGCCGTGCACGTCGTTCGTGCTGATGGTCTTGGTGAAGTACTCACCCATTCCGTGCCAGGCGAAAACCGTTTCCGTGATCACCGCGCCGGTGAACAGCGCCGGCATGGCGAACGCGACCTGAGTGGCGACGGGAATGATCGAGGTCCGCAGCCCGTGCCGGTAGATGGCCTGCTTCCGCGTCAACCCCTTGGCCCGTGCCGTTCGGATGTAGTCGGAGTTGATGTGATCCAGCAGCAGCGATCGCTGCAACAGGTGGTATCCGGCGTAGGAGATGAACGTGAGCGAGATCGTGGGCAGGATCGCGTGCATCGCTCTGGACCCGAAGACCGCCCAGAACCCACTGACGTCGGGGCTCTGCGCTCCGGCGACAGGCAACAGCGTGCTGCCCAGGGACTGGTTCAGCGCGATGGCCGCGAGCACGACCGCGAGGGAGGCCACCGCGGAGGGCGTGTTGAAGGAGAGCACGGAGATCCCCTGCAGCACCCGGTCGGCGGCCTTGTACTGGCGCGACGCGGTGTAGACGCCCAGCCCGACTCCGACCACGATGGACAGGATCGTCGCACCCAGGACCAACTGGCCGCTGACAAAAATCCGGTAGGCGACCTGCTCGTTGACACTCCCCCCGGTCGGCGACTGGCCCCAATCGAAGTGAGTCACGATCTGGGTTATCCAGTGCCACCACCGATCCGTGACCGGCTTGTCCGGATTGAGATTGTAGAGCGACAAGGCATGGTTGATCTGGGCTGGAGTTCGAGGCGGTCGCAACGCGGTGTAGTTCGACGCAGGTTTGAGGAATGCGTT
Organism: Streptomyces sp. BoleA5; assembly: GCF_000373665.1. Classification (NCBI taxonomy): domain Bacteria; kingdom Bacillati; phylum Actinomycetota; class Actinomycetes; order Kitasatosporales; family Streptomycetaceae; genus Streptomyces; species Streptomyces sp. BoleA5. The sequence continues at coordinate 79,917 of NZ_KB892111.1, read as the reverse complement.
AGCGAGGAAGTACGTGAGGTTGGTCGCGATGGCGATCATCAAAAACCAGCCGACTATTTTGCGGGCGATGTAACGCAGCACTGTTAGTCGGTCTTTCGTGATATGAGGCGTATCGGCCCGCAAGTCCGATGAGTGACTGGAGACTTAGTCGCGCCGACCGGGGACGAGCGGATCCTCGGGGGTCAAAAAATGACTGGCGCGAAGCCGTTCCGGTGCACGAGCCTGAGGTGTGCCCACAGAGCTGAACGAGCAGGCGAAGCATGAGTGAGCACTACACAGGACATAGCGGACAACCTTGCATGGAATAAGCGGGTTTACAGCAGCCACATGATCAGCAGCGCCGCCGACAACGATTCCAACTGCCCGCGTGGCACGTCAAGGCTGATCAGGTCGCGATCCGGTTAAGCAAAGCCGCATACCGGTCATTTTTTGCGCGTTTCACCGTCACGGCAGGTACGGCGACCTGCGAAGCGCGGGCGACTCCAAGAGGCACAAAACAAACCTTCGTGCATATTCGTCTCTTCGTACTCCCTTTCCAACGCCTTTGGGGCAGGGCCGTGGAGTTCAGGGCTTCGGAGGCGTCGGCGAGTACGTGCTGATCTGCGGTGACTCGGGACGTGAGCAGCGGAGTTCCGGTAGGACTGGCAGTCGACCAGGACGGCCGTGCAGAGCACCAGAGGATCCGGTGTCCGGTCAGTGATTCCCAACGGGGTTTGTCAAGGGCGTCGGTGACGCTTGGTGATCACGTCACATCGCTGTGAGTCCGCGTTGTGGTGGCTCGGTGGGTGAAGGTGCGTTGGTCTCGGATGAGGGCCCGGAGCACGTACAGGCGGCGCCGGGCGAGCGCGGGAATAGCCTGCTTGTGGGTTTTCCCCTCGCCTCGTTTGCGCTGGTAGAAGCTCTGTGAGGTGGGGCAGCAGCGGGCAGCGAACTGGGCGGAGAGGTAGAACACGCGCAGCAGGTGCCGCTGATGCGTCCCGAGTCCTGGGGCACGGGTGCCAGTCGGGCGACGCCGGCGAGTCGGCCAGGTCCAGCACGTCGCTCATCAATTCCAGCAGCTCGTGCTCGTCGTTCGGCACCCGCCGCGACAGGACCTTCGCGCCCCGTCCGCATCGATCACCGTGCAGTGATGCTCGGCCCTTCCAGCGTTCACCCCGCCCACAGTTCGGGCACCGGTGTCTCCCTCGTCGATTCGTGCACTGGTCCCTGCGGACGACACCCCCGACGCGTCCCTACGAAGCGACTGTTCGCGCATCCCCATCAGTGGCCGTGTCATCGCGGGGTCCCGGGCGGCCAATCACTGAAAGCCACACCAGCGGCATGAGCTTTTTCAGCCACACCCGAAATCCCTGGGCTTCCCGATCCTACGAATGACCGGGACGAAGCCCACGAACAAGGTAGGGAGCTCTTACAGAGTGGCCGACGATCGGGTGACGCTTCGGACGACGACTTGGACGTGCTCGATGCGTCTCGCGCTGTTCCCAGCCGTGTCGGCGTCCCGGACAACTTCAGCCTCGTGAGCCGCAGCTGAAAGAGCTCAATGCGTCATCACGCGTGAAATCACGCCAGCCAGGGGCCTGTCCGCCCCCAGGCCGGGGAACTCACCCAGCCGTCCCGTGACGCGGGCTGCCAGGTCGCCTACCTGTCCGGGCCGGCGATGCGCCGGATAGGCGACCTCTACCCCTGCGAGGCCAAGACCGACGCGAAGGACGCCACGGTGATCGCCGAAACCGCCCGCACGAGGCCCCGCACCCTGCGCTCGGCGAAACCGACCGACCCAATCACCGCCGAGCTCACCGCCCTCGGCACACGATGATCGAGTCCGCGAACAGCACGACCACCGTCACGCGCCTGCGGCAGGCTCGCGGTCCCCCGGCGCCCGGGAGGTGTCCCCCTGCTCGGTGCGCACCACCTGGGCGAACGACGAGCAGATACAGGGCAGGCCCGCCGACCTGAAGGCGGGGCGATCCAACTCCGAGCGACAGCCGGCCGACACAGAGTGACATCGGCGAGGAAGGGCAGGAACGATGGGAGCACAGCGAGCGAAGAAAGCCCCCGAACCAGTCCTGGACATACGTAAGGGACCCCCTATAGAGGGCCCCTTACGCTGTGAAATCTCCGACGTCACCGTCGGGACGACAGGATTTGAACCTGCGACCCCTTGACCCCCAGTCAAGTGCGCTACCAAGCTGCGCCACGTCCCGGTGCCTGATCGTCCGGGGCATCCCGCCCGGCCGACCGCGCACGAGAACAATACCGCACGTCGGCGGGTGCTCGCTCGCACCATTCCCGCGGCACGCCGGGCGCCGCCGCGGCGGGGTACCCGACCCGGATGAGTAGCCGTACTCATGTGGCGCGGGCCCAGGCGGCCGATGCTTACGGCATGGCGAATCCGATCCAGCAGCAGAACACGGCGGCCTACTCCGCGCAGGCCGCGATCTCGTTCGCCGTCGCCCTCGGGGCGATGGTCGTGGGCATCGCCTACCTGCCGGTCGGCCCGTGGGTGCGGGCCTTCCTGGCGGTGGGGCTGCTCTACGTGGTGACCTCGGCGTTCACGCTCGCCAAGGTCGTCCGCGACCGGCAGGAGGCCGGCCAGGTGACGAGCCGGGTGGATCAGGCGCGGCTGGACAAGCTGCTGTCCGAGCACGACCCGTTCAAGGTCGACGGGGTGTAGCCGACTCGTCGCCCAGCAGGTACCGAGCGCCGGGCCCCCTGGCGGCGGCGGTGTCGTCCGGGTTGTACAGGGCGCACTTGCGCAGGGAGAGGCAGCCGCAGCCGATGCAGCCGGTGAGGTTGCCCTTGAGCCGTTCCAGCTCCGCGATCTGCTGGTCGATGCGACGGGTCCAGGTGCGGGCGACGGCGTTCCACTCGGCGGCGCTGGGGGCGCGGTCCTCGGGGAGCCGGGCGAGGGCGGCACCGGCCTCCTCCAGCGACAGGCCGACCCGCTGGGCGGCCCGGATGAACGCGACGCGGCGCAGCGTCACACGGGGGTAGCGGCGCTGCCCGCCGGCGGTGCGCTCGGAGCGGATGAGGCCGAGGTCCTCGTAGTAGCGCAGGGCCGAGGTGGCGAGGCCGCTACGGGCGGCGAGCTCGCCGATGGCCAGGAGGTCGCGGCGCGGTGCGGAGTCGCTCATGGGGCCGAGCGTACCGCTTGACCTCAAGCCGACTTGAAGTTGCACCCTCGACCCATGACTCCGACCAGCGCGGACACCGCGTACGGATACGACGACCTCAGGCGGCTGATGTCGCTGATGACCGGCGACGAGAAGCACGGGCCCGCCGCCACATCCACTCTCGACGTGCTGTGGGTGCTCTACGAGCGTGTGCTGCGGGTGACCCCGGCGACGGCGCAGGACGCCGGCCGGGACCGCTTCCTGCTCTCCAAGGGCCACGGCCCGATGGCGTACTACGCGGTGCTCGCCGCCAAGGGCTTCCTCCCGGAGGAGTGGCTGCCGGGCTTCGGCTCCTTCGGCTCGCCGCTCGGCCACCACCCGGACCGGGTGCTCGTGCCGGGCGCCGAGATCGGCTCCGGCTCGCTCGGCCACGGGCTGCCGATCGCGGTGGGCAGCGCCCTGGGACTGCGGGCGCAGGGCCTGACCGACGCCGCGGTGTGGGTGCTGGTCGGCGACGCCGAACTGGACGAGGGCAGCAACCACGAGGCCGTCGCCTTCGCCGGCGCCACGGGACTGGAGGGCCTGCACGTCGTCGCCGTCGACAACACCTCCGCCACCTACCGGCGCCCTGGAGGTCCCGCCTCGCTGTTCGCGGGCGAGGGCTGGTCCGTGACGGGCGTCGACGGCAGTGACCACGAGGCGCTGTACGAGGCGTTCACCGCACCGCACCCCGGACGGCCGCACGCCGTCGTCGCCCGAGTCGAGCCCAAGCGGTGACCACCGCCCCGAGCCGAGGAGACCTTCCGATGGACACCATGCGTGACCGCTTCACCTCCGTCGCCTCCCGCCTGCTGGACGAGGACCCCCGGCTGGCCGTCGTGCTGGCGGTCATCTCCGGGGACCGTTTCACGGAGGCCGCCCGCCGCCACCCCGACCGGGTGATCGACGTGGGCATCCGCGAGCAGCTGCTGGTCAGCGTCGCGGGCGGGCTGGCGCTGACCGGGTTGCGGCCGATCGTCCACACCTTCGGCAGCTTCCTGGTGGAACGCCCCTTCGAGCAGGTCAAGCTGGACCTGGGGCACCAGGGCGCGGGCGCGGTGCTGGTCAGCTCGGGCGGCTCGTACGACATCGCCGCGGGGGGCCGCACCCACCAGGCCCCGGGCGACGTCGCGCTGCTGGACACCCTGGACGGCTGGACCGTGCACGTGCCCGGCCACCCGGACGAGGCCGAGGCGCTGCTCCGGCACGCGGCGGCCGACGACGACCACCGGGTCTACGTACGGCTCAGCGAGCAGTCCAACCGCGACGCGCGGCCCGTCTCGCCGGGCCGGTTCCGGGTGCTGCGCGAGGGCCGGGCGGGCGTGGTGGTCGCCGTGGGCCCGCTCCTGGACGCCGCGCTGGAGGCGGTCGCGGACCTGGACGTCACGGTGCTGTACGCCTCCACGGTGCGCCCCTTCGACGCGTCAGGACTGCGGGCCGCCGTGGCGGGCGCGGACGCGGCGGACGTGGTGCTCGTCGAGCCGTACCTGGCGGGCACGTCGGCTTCGTTCGCGGCCGAGGCGCTGCTGGACCTGCCGCACCGTGTCCTCGCGCTGGGCACCGCCAGGGAGGAACTGCGCCGGTACGGCACCTGGCAGGAGCACGTGGCCGCGCACGGCCTGGACGCCGCCGGGCTGCGGGCGCGGATCGGGGACTTCCTGGCGGGCTCCCGCCGCCATGCGGGCCTCGCGGGGCAAGGCGTCCGCTAGCTCCAGGGAAGCTCCGCGCGGTGCCGCCAGTACGCCGGCGCCGGTTCGGCCAGGGCCGCCAGCCGGGCCAGTTGCCCCGCGTCGAGCCCGACGGAGGCGGCCCGGGCGTTGGCGGTGACCTGGGCGGTGGTGGCGGCGCCGGAGAGCACGACGCCGGCCCAGGGGCGGCGCAGGACCGCGGCGAGCGCCACCGCGTCGGGCGTCGCGCCGGTCTGGGCGGCCACCTCGGCGAGGGGGGAGTCGGGATCGGCCGTCGCCAGGCGGCCGTTGGCCATGGCCTCCTTGACGATCACGGTCAGACCTGCGTCGTGGGCCTCGGCCAGGGCGGGCCCCGCGGAGGGCTCCATCAGGTTGTAGGTGGCCTGCACGACGCTGAACAGGCGCCGTCCGTCCACCGTCACCTTGAGCGCCGCGCGGATCGCCTCGGCCTGCAGCGGGCCGCTGGTGGACAGCCCGACGGCCACCCCGTCGGCCGACAGCCGGGCGAGGCGTGCGTGGAGGTCGCGGTCGGCGAGGGCCGGGCTGTCCGGGGTGACGGAGTGGATCTGGTAGAGGTCGAGCCGGTCGCCGAGCAGGGCGCGGGTCTCGGCGATCTGCCGGTCGTAGGTGGCGGCGGCGTGGTCCTTGACCTCGTGCACCTCGGCGTCGGCCCGCCAGCCGGCCGTGTAGGTGTAGCCCCACTTGCTGCCGATGAGCACGTCGGCGGCCTCGGGGTGGGCGTCCAGCCAGCCCGCGAGGAACTCCTCGGCCAGGCCGTAGGAGCGGGCCGCGTCGAAGTAGCGGATGCCGAGCGCGTAGGCGGTGTCGAGGACGGCGTGGGCGCGGTCGCGCATCGCCTCGACGGTGCGGTCGGCGGGCAGGTCGGCGGCGCGGCCCAGGTCGATGTAGGCGGGACGGCCGACGGCGGCGAGGCCGAGACCCAGCCGGGGCAGGGGGGCGGTGACGAGTCGTTCGAAGGGCACGGTCGCCACCGTACTCCCGGTGGAGTACGCCGATCCGGTGCCTGAGGCGGACGTCGCGGGTGATCACCGGAATGCATAGTGGGAGCGTCACACCCGTCGTCCCCGTCCGAGGATCACGCATGCGATTCGCCCTGCCCAGGACCTGGCGCACACGGCGCCGGCTGGCGGCCGGCGCCGCCGCCCTCGCCCTGCTCGCCGGTGGCGGCGCCGTCACCCTCGCGACGGCCGACTCCCCCGCGCCCGTGCGCCGCCAGGACCGCGTCCTCTCCCTGCCCGAGGCACCGGGCAGCGCCGCCGAGGTGCGGATCGACACCTCCTACTTCACCTCCGGCGGGTCGGCGCCGCGCCCGGCGGTGCTGCTCGCGCACGGATTCGGCGGCAGCAAGGACGACGTGAGGGCCCAGGCCGAGTCCCTCGCCCGCGGCGGCTACGCCGTGCTGACCTGGTCCGCGCGCGGCTTCGGTGCCTCCGGTGGGCGGATCGGGCTCAACTCCCCCGACGCGGAGGTCGCCGACGTCTCGCGGCTCGTCGACTGGCTGGGCCGGCGCCCCGAGGTGCTGCGCGACGGCCGGGACGACCCACGGGTGGGCGTCACGGGGGCCTCGTACGGCGGGGCCGTCTCGCTGCTGGCCGCGGGGTACGACCGGCGGGTGGACGCCATCGTGCCCGCGATCACCTGGTGGGACCTGGGTGAAGCGCTCTTCCCGCAGGGCGTGTTCAAGAAGCTGTGGGCGGGGATCTTCTTCTCCACGGGCTCGCGCGGCGCCACGTGCGGCTTCACCCCCGAGCTGTGCGCGATGTACGACCGGTCGGCCGTCGCCGGACGCCCGGACGACGCGACGCTGCGGCTGCTGACGCGCTCCAGCCCCTCCTCGGTGGCCGGGCGCATCAAGGTGCCGACCCTGGTGGTGCAGGGCCAGAACGACTCCCTCTTCCCCCTGGACCAGGGCGACGCCATCGCGCGTGCCGTCGCCGCGAACGGCGCGCCCGTGGCCGTCGACTGGTTCTCCGGCGGGCACGACGGCGGCGACCAGGAGACGTCCCGGATCGAGGCGCGCACCGCGGCCTGGTTCGACCGCTGGCTGAAGCGGGACAAGGCGGCCGACACCGGTCCGGCGTTCCGCGTCACCCGGACCGGAGGCGTCGACACCACCGACGGCAGGGCGGTGCGCCGCGGCGCGGACGCGGACGCGTACCCGGGCCTGGAGGGCACGCGGACCCGGACGGTCCCGCTCGGCGGGCGCGCGCAGACGGTGGCCAACCCCGCGGGCGGCAGCCCGCCCGCGATCTCGGCGGTGCCCGGCGTGGGCGCGCTCTCCCAGCTCTCCGACCTCGGCCAGGGGCTGTCGCTGTCCCTGGACTTCCCCGGTCAGCGCGCCGCCTTCGACTCGGCGCCGCTGAGCTCGGCGCTGCGGCTGACCGGCGCCGCGACGACACGCGTCACCGTCGGCACGGACGCGCCCGCGGGCGCGGTGCTCTTCGCGAAGCTCTACGACGTGGCCCCCGGCGGCAACGAGACGCTGCCGCACCAGCTGGTCGCACCGCTGCGGGTCGCGGAGGACGGCACGGTGCCGGTGCGGCTGCCCGCCGTGGACCACGAGTTCGCCGCCGGGCACCGGCTGCGGCTGGTCCTGTCCACCACCGACCTGGGCTACGCCTCCCCCGTCGCGGCCGCCACGTACCGGGTGTCCCTGCCCGAAGACGCCGCGCTGACCGTGCCGACCGACCCGGGGCTGACCACCGGTCAGGGCGCGCTGCCCGCCTGGGTGTGGCTGCTGCCGGTCGGCGCGCTCGCGCTGGCGGCGGCCCTGCTGCTGACCGGCCGCCGCCGGGCCGGCGCCGTGCGGCAGGCGCCGGACCCGGCCCTCGCCGACGTGCCCCTGGAGATCTCCGGGCTGTCCAAGCGGTACCACGGCGCGGCGGACCGCTACGCCGTGCGGGAGTTGTCGTTCCGGGTCGAGCGGGGCCAGGTGCTGGGTCTCCTCGGCCCCAACGGCGCGGGCAAGACGACCACGATGCGCATGATGATGGGCCTCATCCGGCCCGACGCGGGCGGCATCCGCGTGTTCGGCCACGCGATCCGGCCGGGTGCGCCCGTGCTGTCCCGGGTGGGGGCCTTCGTGGAGGGCGCGGGCTTCCTGCCGCACCTGACGGGGCGGGCCAACCTGGAGCTGTACTGGCGGGCGACGGGCCGGCCGGCGGCCGACGCCCACGTCGAGGAGGCCCTGGAGATCGCGGGCCTCGGCGAGGCCCTGGAACGCGCGGTGCGTACGTACTCGCAGGGCATGCGGCAGCGGCTCGCCATCGCTCAGGCCATGCTCGGCCTGCCCGACCTGCTCATCCTCGACGAACCGACCAACGGGCTCGACCCGCCGCAGATCCGCGAGATGCGCGACGTGGTGCGCCGCTACGCGGCCGCCGGCCGTACCGTCCTCGTCTCCAGCCACCTGCTGTCGGAGGTCGAGCAGAGCTGCACGCACCTGGTCGTCATGGACAAGGGGCGGCTCGTCGCCGCCGGTCCGGTCGGCGAGATCGCCGGGAGCGGGCAGGCGCTCTTCGTCGGCGCGCCGGGCATGGCCGGCGAGCAGCGGGAGGCGGTCGCCTCGAAGCTGTCGGCGCTGCCCGGTGTCGAGGCGGCCGAGCCCGCGGACGGCGGGCTGCTCGTCCGGCCGGGGGCGATGACCGTGCCGGAGCTGCTGTCCGAGCTCCTGCGGCTCGACGTGCCGGTGGAGCGGGTCGGCCCGCACCGCCGCCTGGAGGACGCGTTCCTGACCCTGATCGGAGGTCCCGCGTGACCGAGACCCTGGAACTGGCCGAGGGGTACCGTCCGGGCCGCACGCTCCCGCTGCGGGTCGAGGCGGTACGGCAGTTGCTGCGGCGGCGCACGCTCGTCGCCTTCGGCGTCGTGCTCGGCCTGCCCGTGATCGTGTGGGCGGCCTTCGCCATCGGCGGCACCCCGCGGGGTCGCGACTCCGGCCCGACGATGATGGACGTGGCCACCGCCTCCGGCGTCAACTTCTCGCTGGCGGTGCTCTTCGTCTCCTCCGGCTTCCTGCTGACGATCCCGGTCGCGCTGTTCTTCGGCGACACGATCGCCTCGGAGGCCAACTGGTCGTCCCTGCGCTACCTGCTGGCCGCCCCGGTGCCCCGCGCGCGGCTGCTCGCCTCCAAGGCGCTGGTGTCCCTGGTCTTCAGCGCGGCCGCCGTGCTGGCGCTGCCCGCGGTGGCGCTCGGCGTCGGCACGCTCGCCTACGGCTGGGGCGACCTGGAGCTCACCACGGCCGGCGCGCTGCCCCCGGGCACCGCGACGGGCCGGCTCGCGATCGCCGCCCTGTACGTCTTCGTCGGCCAACTGGCCGTCGCGGGCTTCGCCCTCTGGCTCTCCACGCTCACCGACGCGCCGCTGGGCGCGGTCGGCGGGGCCGTGGGCGTCGCGATCCTCTCCAACATCCTGGACGCGATCACGGCCCTGGGCTCCCTGCGGGACATCCTGCCGACGCACTGGCAGTACGCCTGGATCGACGCGCTCCAGCCCCGGCTCGAGTGGTCGGGCATGCTCAAGGGCACTTCGGTGTCGCTGTCCTTCGCGGTGGTGTTCGTCGCACTGGCCTTCCGCGGCTTCCGGGGGAAGGACATCGTGTCCTGAGGGCGGGGCGGAGCCCTGAGGCGGGCGGAGGGCGGAGGAGCCGGCGTACAGCGTGCTGCCGACCGGGCCGGGGGACGCCGACCGGAAGCTCGACGTCGTACGGGCGCCTCGGTCCGTCAGAGGGCCGAGCACCTGGCGGAGCAGGCGACTGCTGGAGTCCGTACCGCTCGTGGTTCTGGAGGATGTCTCGCTGCGGGTCGCCGAAGAGGCCGCGCGGCGGCTCGAGGCGGCCGGGGCCGGCGCCAGGGGTGCGCCGCACAGGGAGCGGATGCGTCTTCGCCCCTGGCTCCGGCCCTGGTGGCGAGCCGCCGTGCACACCGCCCGACTGGTCGGCGCAGGGCTGCCCGCCGGCGCGCCGCTCCCTCCGCCGCTGAGCCGTCAGGCCGGGCCGCCCACCGCCCCGGCGGACGGCACCGGGGCGTCGGCGGACGGGTCGGCGCCCCAGGCCGCGGCGCACAGGGCGCGGGAGAGTTCGTCGGAGTAGACGGCGGCGGCCAGCCAGGCGAGGGCGAAGCGTTCGGTGTCGGCGGGCAGCAGGCGGCCGAAGGCGTCGCGGCCGCGGTCGGCGGCGGCGCGGTGGAGGTCGTCGATCAGGTCCGCGGCGGTCGGCAGGGCGGCGCGGCGCAGACGCCGGGAGTCGGGGGCCGAACTCGTGGGCAGGGCGAGGACCCGGCGCCCGCCGGAGGCGGCCTGCTGGACGCGGCGGAGCAGAAGATGGACCGGGGCCTCGTCGGGCGCGTCGGGCGCCGGCAGGGGGACCGCCGGTGCGGCGGTGGGAAGGTCGGCGCGCTGCAGGCGGTCGAGTCCGGTGTCGACGCGGACCTCGGGGTCGGCCGGGTGGCTGGTGGCCAGCAGCAGCGCGCGCGGGTGCGGGACGGGGTCGAGCCGGGCGATGACGCGCAGCCGGGTGCCCGGCGCGTCCGCGAGCAGCCGCAGGTTGTCGCGGTGGGGCAGCGCGGGGTGGTCGTGGGCGGCGGCGAGCCGGATCGTCAGGTCGCCGCACCGGGCGAGCAGGCAGTCGCCGCCGGCCTCGCGGACGGTGCCGGCCAGGGTGACGTCGAGGAACAGCAGGCCGTCGCCCGCGCCGAGGGCGCGCACGGCCTGCTCGGCGACGGGCACCCGCCACAGTCGGTCCAGGGGCTCGGCGGTCCAGGCGGCGCCGGATGCCCGTACGGCGCGGACGGCGGCGCCCGCGCCGAGCCGGCCGGTGGGCGAGACCGTCGCGCCGGACACCGCCAGGCCGGCGCGGGAGAGTTCGCGGTGGGTGAGGGCTGTGTCGCCGATGCGCACGGCCCGGTCGGCGGCGCCCGTCGCGCGGCCGGGGCCGCCGGGGGCGACGTCGGACACGGTGCAGAGGCGGCCGTCGGTGTCCGTCGTCCAGGTGACGGCGCCCGCGTAGCCGCTCGCGGTGAGGACGGGCTCGGAGAACAGCCCGTACAGCCGCAGCGAGCCGTCGGGGGTGTACGGCTGCCGGGCGGTGCCGCGCACGGCGGCCAGTTCGGTGCCGGTGGCGTGGGGCACGCGGTGGGCGGTGCCGAGGAGTTCGCGGAGCACGGCGACCAGGTCGGCGAGGCGGTGCCCGGGGTCGTCGGCGCGGGCGGCGCGCAGCCGGGTGACGACGGAGACCGCCGCGGCCGCGGCGCGGGGCAGTCCGGCCAGCCGCGCGGAGTGCGCCGCCCTGAGCAGTTCGGCCTGGACGACGGCTCCGGAGCCGTCGACGCCCGCGTCGAGTGCGGCGGCGCCCGCCGTGCGCAGGGCCCCGGCGGCGGCCCGCTGCTGCGGGGTGGCGGTCTCGGGCTCGGCTGCGGGCGCCTGTTCCCCGCCGGGTTCCGGCAGGGCTGACCCGGCTGCCGGCCCGGGAGCCTCGGCGACGGGTGCGGCCGAGGCGGCCGCGGCGCGGTGCAGGCAGTCCGGGGCGAGCAGGCAGCCGCAGTGGACGTCCTCGGCCCGGGTCACCGTGCCGCCGGGGGCCCGGAGTTCGAGGTCGGTGTCGTCGTCGACGGCGATCCGCACGGTGTCGCCGTCGACGGCGGCCGGGCGGGCCGCGAGCTTGGCCACCGCGGAGTCGAGGCGCTTGCGCAGCCGCGGCGAGAGGGCCTCGACGAGTTCCGCGGTCACGGCGGGCGCGACCGGGGGGAGTTGCTGGTTCATGTGATCTTCTCCCCTACCCAGCGGGCGAGTTCGAGGGGGCTGAGGGCGGCGACCGGCATGCCCGCGGCGACGAGCTGCCCGGCGACGCCGGTGGAGTAGCGGGGGCGCCCGGCGTCGTCGAGGCTGGCGCAGCCCAGGACGTGGCAGCCGGCTCCGACCAGGGCGCGGACCTCGGCCAGGAGGCCGCCGAGCGGATACCCCTCCTCGAAGTCGCTGACGACCACGACGAGGGTGCGGGAGGGCACGGTCACCAGTTCGCGGGCGTGCCGCAGCCCGGCGGCGATGTGGGTGCCGCCGCCGACGCTCACCTCCAGGAGGAGGGAGAGCGGGTCCGCCACGTGGTCGGTGAGGTCGATGACCTCGGTGGAGAACGCCAGGAAGTGCGTGGACAGGGTGGGCACCCCGGCCAGGACGGAGGCGGTGAGCGCGGCCCAGATCGTGGAGGCCTCCATGGACCCCGACACGTCCGTCACCAGGATCAGCCGCCAGTCCGCGGCCCGCTGCGCCCGGGCGCGGAACACCGGCCGCTCCGGGATCACCTGGACGGTGCCGTCGGGAGCGCGGCGCGCGGTGGCCAGGTTCGCGCGCAGCGTACGGGCCAGGTCGAGGCCGCCGCCTGGGCGCCTGCTGGGCCTCGGCAGGGCGGTGCCGTGCAGCGCCGGGCGCAGCCGGGTGGCGAGTTGGCGGGTAAATGCCTCGACCAGACGCCGTACGAGCGGGCGCAGCGCGGCCAGCCGGGCCTCCGGCAGCCCGCCCGCGTGGCGCAGGACGGTCCGCAGCAGGTCGACGGAGGGGCGCACGCTGTCGGGGTCGAGTTCGGCGACCGCGTCCTTGCGGCCGGACGCGGCGGCGGTCGCCAGCACCTCCTCGCGGATGCCGGGCCCGAACAGCGCCGCCAGTTCCTCGGACCATTCGCGCACCCCGGGGTAGGGCGCCTCGCGGCCACCGCGGTCGCCGGCCGCGCCGTGGCCGCCGAGGTCACCGCGGCTGCCCTCGCCCCGGCCGTGGCCGTACAGCTCGTCGAGCGCGGTGGCCAGGGCCGCGGCGGAGGGCGGCAGCCGGTCGGCCCGGCGGCCCAGAACGAGGCGCCACCGGTCGGCGGGCGCGAGGGTGCGGGCCGCCGAGGCGTGCGCCGCGCCCGGGTCACCGGGAGCGGCGGCCGGCTGCCGCGTGCCGGACGACCGCGCGCCGGGGGCCCGTACCGTCGTGGTACCCGTGGCACCGCCGGGCGGCTCGCGCGTGGGGTCCGGCTCCGCGGGAACCACCGCCGCCGCGGCGGCCGTCGGCGCCGCCTCGGGCCGCTCGCGCGGGAGCAGGGCGAGCCGGTCCAGGGCCGCGCGGGCGGCGAGGTCGGCGCGGGTCCAGGTGGCGAGGGCGACGGGGTCGACGCCCGCGGTGTCGGCGATGCCCTCCGCGTCCAGGCGTTCCTCGACGGCGGCCAGGAGGCGGTCGCGGGCGGCGGGGCTGAGGGTGTCGAAGCCGCCGCGCAGGGCGGGGAGCCGGGAGAGGAACGCCCGGTCGGGCAGGTCGCGGACGCGGTCGAGCAGCGGTTCCAGCGCGGGGGCGGCGGCCTCCAGCAGCGGGCCGGCCGCCGTCAGCAGTCCGGTCAGCCGCGCGGTGAGGGCGGCGCGGGAGTCGGGGTCGCCCGCCGCGTCGACCCAGGAGGCGGCACGGGCGCCGAGGGTCTCGGCCGCCTCGTGTCCGAGGAGGACCCGGACGGCGCCCGCCGCGCCGCGCATGAGGGGGGAGCCGTCCGCGGCGAGCCGTGCGAGCGCGCCGGTCAGGCGGACGCCGCCCAGGAGGTCGGCGCGGTGGGCGAGTTCGAGCAGCGCGTGCGCGTCGGCGGGGTCCTCGGAGCCGGTGAGGCCGTCGACCTGGCGGACGGCCGCAGCGGTCAGCAGCTCGGCGACGGCGGTGACGCGGGCGGCGCGGGCCTCGTCGGCGCCGAGCCCGGCGATGTGCCCGGCGCGGACGCGGTCCAGCAGGGCGAGTCCCGCGAGGAGTTCGGGGAGGGTGCCGGAGGCGGGGAGCACCTCGCCGGTCTCGGCGAGGCGTTCCCCGGCGAGCGCGGGCAGCCCGCACTCCGCGGCCTGGGCGAGTCCGGCGAGGGTCTGCGCCGCGGTGGGGCCGCCCTCGTCCGTCTCCTGGCGGCGGCGTTCGCGCAGTACGCCCTCGGCGGCCTGGTGGGCGGTGACGCCGCGGACCCCGGCGGCGGTGAGCATGGCCGCGGTGGCGGGTGTCCAGCGGACCTCCCATCGGGTGGTGAGGCCCTCGGCGCCGGCCGCTCCCCTGACGTCCTTCGCTTCGGCGTAGGGCACGCCGCACACGGCGAGCCTGCGCAGCAGGAGTTCGCGGCGGCGGTCGAGATCGGAGCGGAGCGGGTCCAGGCGCAGGTCCCGGGCGTCGGCCGGGGCCGCGGCGTCCGGGCCGGGGGCGGGCAGGCCCAGTGCGGCCAGTTCCGCCTCGACGGCGGGGGCGAGGCCGCTGCGCGGCGCGCCGGGCGCGGGGCGGCCGCCGCGGGTGCCGACCAGCACCCGTTCCATGGCCCGCGCCACGGCCCGGCCGCGGCCGTACGGCTCCCCCTGGGCCAGCACGGTCTGCACCGCCTCGACGAGTTCGCCCCGGCCTGCCGCGGGCAGCCCGCGGAGCCGGGCGAGGTCACCGGCGAGCCGGCTGATCTCGCGCGCGTCGGCGGGGCCCGAGGGGTGTCCCTGGGAGCGCAGTTCGGCGCAGATGCGGACGGCGGCCCGGGTGAGCGCCTCGTCGAGGGCGCCGGGGTCGCCGGCCGCCTCCAGCACCATGTGCTGCCACTCGGGGTCGCGGATGCCCGCCGGATAGCCGGAGCGTTCGTCCAGCAGCGGGTACGCGTAGGGGATCAGGGACGTCGTCCAGGCCGCGCCGCCTCCGGGTACGGGCGGTGCCTCCGGGCCTTCCGCCGTGGCACTGCCCTGCGGCCACAGGCCGGCCGGGACCAGGGCCGGGGCGTGGAAGGCGCCGACGACCACGGCGGCGCGGCGGCCGTCCGCGGCTGCCTCGGCGATGCGGGCCCGCATCCACCGCTCGCGGCGCAGGTCGAGGGCCGGCACGCCGGCCCCCTCGGCGGCGTCCCGGCGCAGCGCCCATCCCGTCAGGAGCGCGGCGCGGCGCAGCGCTTCGGGCGGTGAGCCCGGGGCACCGGCCTCGACGAGGCGGTCCCACAGGTCGTCGCCGGGGCGTCCGGTGAGCCGGGCGCTCAGCGCGGCGTGGAGTCCGGGCCGGGGGTCGCCCGTCGGGGCCGTCGTGCGTCCGGCGTCCCAGGCGCGGTCCGCGAGCGGCAGGTCGCAGGCGACGACGGGGACGCCGCACCGGGCCGCCCAGCGGACGGCGGCGAGTTCGGGCGAGAAGTCGGCGAAGGGGTAGAAGGCCGGGCCGCCGCCCCCGTCGCCGGGAGCGGCCGCGAGGGCGACGGGGGCCCGGGTGTCCTCGTGGGCGAGCCAGGGCAGCCACTCCTGCATCTCGCCGGGGAGTTCGACGAGCAGCACGTCGGGCTCGGCCCCGTCGAGCAGTGCGGGCAGCGCGGCCGCCAGGGACGGTGCGTGGTGCCGTACGCCGACGAGGTAGGGCGCCGACGGGTCGGTGAGGACCGCGACGGCCTCGTCCGGGGTGAGGGGCAGGGGCACGTGCTCAGCCTTCCAGGACGGCGCGCAGCTCCCACAGGGTGCGCCAGGTCGGGGAGCCCTGCTCGGCGCGGCGCCGCACGGGGCCGTCCCAGTAGCCGAGCAGCCGGGCGGCGTCGGCCGGGTCGTCCTTGCGCACGACGCCGAGGAGGTGGCCGGGCAGCAGCCCGAGCACGTCGCGGTCTCCGGGGAAGTACGCGGCGGCCAGGGCGAGCGCGCCGGCGACCGCGACGGCCTCCGCGGTGCTCATCACCGTGGAGGGCCGCTCGACTTCCCAGCCCTCGGCGGAGCGGCCCTCGCGCAGGTCGCGGAAGGCGGTGACGAGGGCCTCCAGGACGGCGTCGTCGACCTCGTACGGGGCGCCGGCCCGTTCGACGGCGGCGCGGGACTGGCTGCGCACGAGAGCCGTCTCGGCGTCGAGGTCGCCGATGGGGCCGACGGTCTCGAAGTTGAAGCGCCGCTTGAGGGCGGCGGACATCTCGGAGACGCCCTTGTCGCGGAGGTTGGCGGTGGCGATCAGGGTGAAGCCGGGGGCGGCGTGCGCCAGGGCGTCGTCGCCGCCCGCGAGTTCGGGGACGGCGATGCGCCGTTCGGAGAGCAGGGAGACCAGGGAGTCCTGCACCTCGGGCAGGCAGCGGGTCACCTCCTCGACGCGGGCGACGGCGCCGCGGGTCATGGCGGTGAGCACGGGTGAGGGGACGAGCGCCTGCCGGCTGGGGCCCTGGGCGAGCAGCAGGGCGTAGTTCCAGCCGTACTTGAGCTGGTCCTCGGTGGTGCCCGCGGTGCCCTGGACGACGAGGCCGCTGGTGCCGCAGATCGCGGCCGACAGCAGTTCGGAGAGCATCGACTTGGCGGTGCCGGGCTCACCGACGAGGAGCAGGCCGCGCTCCCCCGCGAGGGTGACGACGCACCGCTCCACCAGGGCGCGGTCGCCGACGAACTTGCCCTCGACGACGAGGCGGCGCGGCACGCCCTCGGCGGCCTCGGCGTCGTCGGGCAGGCGCAGGGCCCGGCCGTCGCTGCCCATCACGAAGGTGACGACGGCGCGCGGGGTGAGCAGCCAGGCGGGAGGGCGCGGTCCGCCGTCGTGGGCGGCGAGGAAGGCGAGTTCGGTGGCGTACCGGTCCTCGGGCGGGATGACCTGCCGCGCGGCGGGGGCGGGGGCGGGTGCTGTGGTGGTCATCGGCGGCGGCCCTTCCGGGTGGCACGGGTGGTGAGTTCTTCGAACGCGGGGGCGTCGCCGGCGCGGACGCGTTCCCAGGCGCGGGCGAACAGCTCGGGCACGGGCAGCAGGGGCACGACGCGGGTGTGGTCGCGGACGGGGTAGAGCCCTTCCTTCCAGGTCTCCACAGGAACGGCCGGGGCCTTGAGGTCGCGCCAACCGCAGGGCAGGAACAGGGTGCGGCCGGCCCGGGACCGCTTGGCCTCGACGACCAGGGCGGTCGCGGCCAGTTCCGCGCGGGCTTTCTTCATACGGGCCGGCTTCCAGCCCGTCCAGCGGGCGCAGTTGCGGTCCGTGGGGTCGGGCAGGGCGAGCAGTTGCAGGTAGAGCGCGGCGGCGTCCTCGCTCAGGCCGTGGAACGCGGCGACCTCTGTGACCAGGGCGGGCACGGAGAACGTGGGGTCCTGGGCATGGCCGGCGGGTGCGCCGGCCTCGCCGTCCGCCGCGACGGCGCGGGCCAGTTCGTCGCCGAGCACGGCGCGCAGCGCCTGGATCCCGCCCGCGCGCTGCGTGCCGACGAGCCCCTCGACGAGGCCGAAGACGGAGTCCTCGGGCCCGGTCAGCCCGGCGGGGCGGACCAGCACCGTCTCGGTGTCGCCGTACCAGGGGCGGAGCACCAGCGCGTCGCCCACGTGGGTCAGGCCGTGGGCGTCGGCGCCGCCGGTGGCGGGCAGCCCGTGGGCCTGACGGATCTGGACGGCGGTGGGGCCGCCCTTCTCCGTCCACGCGACGTCGAGGTCGAGGAGGAGACCGGGGTCGGCGACGCGCCGCCGGAGGGCCGCCAGGCCCTCGGGGAGGGCCGCGCGCAGCGGGTGCCCGTACGGCAGCCCGTAGGCGAGACCGGCGAGCACGGCCACGGAGCGGGTGATGTCGTAGCGTCCGGGCAGCGCCGAGGGGTCGGCGGGGACGAGGTCGCCGTCCTTGTCCGGTCGCTGCACCGTGGTACGGCTCAGCCAGGGGGTACGGGTGGGGTTGAGCACGGCCTCGGCGGACGCGGCCGGCACGCCGGCGAGTTCCGCGGCGACGTCCTCCGGCAGGCGGACGACGGAGCCGAGGCGTTCCTCCCAGACGCGGCCGGCGGCGGCCGTGTCGGGGCCGCTGCTCCACAGGGCGGCGGGATCGTCGGGGAGCAGGGCCCCGACGAGGGCGGCGTGGTCCTGCTGCGAGAGCGGGCTCAACAGGCCGTTGCCGAGGTTCCGCTGAGCGGGCTTCAGGTTGATGAGGGCCAGCGCTTCGGCATCCGCTTCCTGAGGCCGCCCGGCGAGCAGCAGGGTCGCCTGGACGGGGCCGAGGCCGCCGCCGGTCGCCGCGGCGAGGACGCCGGGGGTGTCGGGGCGCCACGGCGCGGCGCCCTTGTCGCGGATGAGGCGGGCGACGGCGGCGAGCCGTTCGGCGGGGAAGACCGGCGCGCGGTCGGTCTCGTCCTCCAGGGTGAAGTGGGCGACGGCGCCGAAGGCCCCGGTGGGGTCGTGGTCGAGGGCCAGCCAGTTCACACGGTTGCGGTCGCCGTCGACGTTTTTGCAGCCGAGGATCACGACGGTGCGCCCGTCCTTGCGCAGGACCTGGCCCGCGCGCTGCTGCCGGTCGTGCTTCTCGCCGAGGACGATCTCGCGGAGCCCGGCCCCGGGCACGGCCAGCGGGCCCTCGGTGATCGCGTCGAAGAGCAGCAGGAGCCCTTCTCGTGCCGTGTCACCGGTGACGGGGGCTGCGGCGCGGTAGGCCAGGGGGCGCAGCACGGCGAGGACGGACAACCACACCATGCCGATGCCGGGGACGGTGTGCTCCTCGCTGCGCCAGCCGCCGCCGGGCGCGCCGAGCTTGGCGCGATCCGGCAGCGGTTTGCCGTCGGCCTCCTTGCCGGACAGGACGTGGTTGACCGCGCGGATCTGGCGCAGCACGCTCCACCGCGGGCCTCCGCCCCACCACGAATGGCTGCGCTGGTCGGCGATGCCCTCCGTCGCGGAGCGCAGGGTGGTGTCGTCGCCGTGCTGCGGCTTGTAGTCGGCGAACATGCCCTCGCTGCGCCGCAGCGCCCGCTTGGATCCCTCGTCCGGGGGCGCGATGAACGAGGCGGCGGACTCGGCGTGCCGCAGCGTGCCCCGGACGAGGGCGGTGACGCCGATGAGCAGCCGTTCGTCGGTGAGCCCCGGGAGCACGGCCGTGACGGCGGCCCGTGCGACCTCATCCGAGGTCGGGCCCGTGTACTTCTTGGTCCTGCTCGCCTCGGCCTGACGTTCGGCCAGGGCGGTCGCGGTGACGCGCAGCAGCTCGGCGGCCTGCTCGTCGGTCAGCGCGCGCAGCACCGCCGAGGCCCGCTCGTCGCGGGGGCGCAGGGCGTGCCAGTAGGCGAGCGTCGGCACGTAGCGCATACCGGCGGCGAACTCGCCGCCCTGCTCGGTGAGCGTCACGCTTCCCAGCTCGTCGTCACCCGTGACGTCGCCCGCCGCGTACAGCGACACCTTCTGGTGGGTGAGCGCGACGAGGGGCTCGGCCCCGCCGGGGAGCCGCAGCGCGCCGAGCGGAACGCAGCGGTTCCACTTCCGCTTCCTGGTGGGGAACGCGACGGTACGGCCGTCGGGCGTGCCGGCGACGGTACGGGCCTCCTCGCCCTCGCCCTCGACGCGGACCCAGCGGCCGAGGACGGTGCCGTCGGTGCCGAAGGGGCTCTGTTCGAGGCCGGGTTGCAGCGGCAGGACCTCGCAGTCCTCCTGGCTGAGCCGCGCGCCGTCGAGGATGCCGGAGCGGAGGAAGGCGGGCAGTGAGGCACGGCCGTGGGTGCCGGTGGCCGGGTCGTACTCCATCCACACCTGGTGGCGGCCCTGCTTGCCCTGGCGCCAGAGCGTGGTGCCGTCACCGAGAACGGGGCGGCTGGGCGGCAGCACCGTGTCACCGGCGTGCAGGGTGCGGCCGCCGGTGGCGCGGCCGCCGCCGGGCAGCGGGATCGACGGGGCGGCGACATGGTCGTGCCACCCGTGCGGGAGCTGTTCGCCGCCGAGGGTGAACACCTCGGAGGGGCGGGCGGACCAGTAGCCGGACTGCTTGCCGTCCTTCCACCACATGACGAGCAGTTCGTCGTCGGCCCAGCGGAAGCGGGGGCGGTTCCAGCAGTCGAGTTCGACGGGGATGCGCAGGTCGTGGTCGAGGAGCACCTTGTCGGGACCGACGACGACGGCCTTGTCCCCGCGGGCGAGGATCAGCGCGGGCCAGGCCTCGGCGACGATCAGGGTGTTGTCCTTGTTCTGGGCGACCGCGGCGTCGAGCAGGCGCAGGCCCTCGTCCAGGGCGGGCCAGCCCAGCTCGTCGAGGATGCCCTCGCGGAGCGTGCGGGCGAGCAGCGGCGCGATCTCGTGTCCGGCGACGCGGGCCACGGCCGCCGGGTTGACCCGGGCCGCGACGGAGCGGAAGGGGCGCAGCCGGCCGATGGCGGTACGGGCGGCCGGCAGCCCCGCGGCACGGGTGAACTGGCCGGCGGCCTCGTCGAGCCACTCGCGCAGGACGTCACCGAGCACCGGGTGGCCGGCCAGGGCCTCCAGCACGCCGGGGAGTCCGCGGTCCTCTCCGAGGTTGCCGACGGCCTTGTGCAGCAGGCGGCGCAGGCGCGGGTCGGCGCCGGTGGCGGCGAGGTCGCTCCGGGCGGGGTCGGCGGTGTCCAGCCAGCGGTGGAGCGGCAGGTGCACGGCGACGTCCTCGGCGGGGACGGTCAGCGGCACGCGCTCGGCGGCGCACAGGTCGAGCAGGTCGAGTTCCGCGCCGGCGTGCCAGCGGCCTTCGAAGAGGTCGACGGGCCGGCCGTCGGCCCGCAGCCGGGGCGCCATGCGGGCGACGAGGGCGAGGGTGGCCGGGGAGCGGTCCGCGCTCGCGGAGCCGTGCTTGCGGTGGCTCGCCCAGCGGCTGAGCCAGTCGGCCGCGTCGACGGCCCGCGCGGCCTCTCCCGCCTCGCCGGTGAGCAGGGTGTCGGCGCCGGTCTCGGCGAGCAGGGCGAGCCAGAACTCGTCGGCCTCGGCGTCGCGGCCGATTCCGGCCGGCATGATCTCCAGCAGCCGCGCGCGGACGGCCGGTTCGCGCTCGGCGAGGAGGGCGAGGGTGGCGCGGTAGGCGGTCCAGAAGGAGCCGGGGGCGCGGACGACGGCGGGCGAGGCGACGAGGTCGGCGACGAGGGCGCACTCCTCGGTGACCCGGTCGAGCCCTGCGGCCTTGATCAGGCTCCTGGCGTCCTGCGGCAGGGACGCGTAAGGGGGCATCCCCGCGGCGCAGCGCTCCACGGTCAGCTGCCGGAACTGCCGCCAGGCCTCGGCCGGGTCCAGTCGCCGCGCCAGGTCCTTGACGTGTTCCTTCAGGGCCTTGACGGTGAGGGCACCGGCGAAGGCGAACTCCAGGAAGACGGCGCGCTGCCGGTCCTCGTCGACGGCGAGGCCGTGGACGCGCTCGGCGGCGCGGGCCTTGCCGAAGAAGGCGGCGGCGTAGGTGGTGTTCTCGTGCTGGAGGAAGACGCGGGCCGCCTGCTCGTGGAAGGTGGGCAGGAAGTGCGGTACGGCGCGGCCCAGGCGCTCGGCGAGCGCGTCGAAGCCGTCCTTGGCGGCGCCGGCGCGGGACTTGGCCATCCGGGCGAGCCGCTCGACGTCCTTGACGAGGGCGAGCGCGTGGTGCCCGTTGGCCGGGTCGTTGACCAGGGCCCAGGCGGGGAACCCGAGGGTCTCCCGGCGGACCTGGCCGACCTCGGGGGCCTCGTCCTGGCGGGTCAGGCCGAGAAAGTCCAGGGCGAGGTCCTCGGCCTCCCCGAGGGTGCCGGGCACGAGGCGGACGACGCGCCGGTCGTCCAGCACGGGGTGCGTGTAGGTGCGGACGGTGAGCGTGTCGGCGTCCTCACGGGTGGTGGTGCCGGGGGGCAGCACCGCGCCGGCGTCGAGCAGCGCGGCCGTGGTGGTGGGGTCGTACGTGGTCATGCCGCCTGCTCCTCGTCCTCGATGTCGCGTCCCGCGTAGAGCGCGGCCGCCATGCGCATGCCCTCCGACCAGCCGACCGGTCCGACCTGACGGAACGTCAGGGCCTTGCCGGCGGTGTCGGTCCAGGACAGGGAGCCCGTCTCGGTCTCGCTCCAGCCGTCGTAGTCGCCGATCCAGATGCGGGCCTCGACGGAGCGGCCGTCCTCCAGCACGGGGCAGACGGAGTGCCCGCCGCGCACGCGGTAGCCGAGGGAGGTGGCACGCCCGTGCAGGAAGCGCAGCTCCTTGAAGGTGCCGCCCGCGTACTCGTCGACGAGCGTGCCCTCCGGGTCGAGTCCGGCGGGCCGCTGCCACACCTCGCGGAAGAGCTGGTGCGCCTTCTGCTCCACGCCCAGCTCGACGGCGAACTCCCGCAGCTCCGCCAGGTCCTCGAGGAGGACGGGGTGCGGGATGCGGACAATGTCGGGGGCGATGCGCACGGTGTCGCCGTCGAGGTCGACCAGGCCGAGGCCGCGCTCGGTGCCGGCGTCCCGCAGGAAGCCGGCGACCTGTCCGTCCTCCCCGGTGACGACGAGGTCCCGCAGGGCCGCCCGCCACGCGGGGTCGGGCCACACGCGGCCGATCACGGAGAGGGGCACGGGCAGCGAACGCACCATCCAGCGCTCGACGTCGGCCAGACACCGGCGTTCGTGACGCTCCAGCCACTCCGTGAGCTGCCGCAGCCCCGTGATCACCGGGTCGTCCGCGAGCTTGGCGGGCACCGACTTCAGCCGGCGGCCCGCCGCGTTGCGGCACACGACCTTCCCCTCGTCGAGGGCGACTTCGTAGTCGCCCACCGATACCCACCCCATGCGTGCCTCCCTGCAACGCCGTGATCAAGTGACCGGAACACTAGGCGAGGCCACTGACAACGCCCCCGCCACCGTGTTGACAAGGCGCCCGGCCGCAACCGGAAGGGCTCGCGACGGGCGCGGGGAGCCGCGGGCGGGGGGCCCTGACGGGCGGCCGGCGAGGGCGGGCCTACACTCCGCACCGTGAGGACCGTGACTGCTGCCGTCGTGAGGGACCTGGCGCCGACGGGCGTCCTGCGGGCGTCGATCAACCTGGGCAACCCGGTGCTGGCGCACGGCACCGCGCGCTCCCCCGGCGGTGTCACCGTCGACATCGCGCGCGAGGTGGGCGCCCGGCTGCAGGTGCCGGTGGAGCTCGTCTGCTTCGACGCGGCGCGCGCGTCGTACGAGGCGATGGCGACGGGCCGGGCCGACGTCTGCTTCCTGGCGATCGAGCCCGCCCGCGAGGCCGAGGTCGCGTTCACCGCTCCGTACGTGCTGATCGAGGGCGTGTTCGCGGTGCCCGTCACCTCGGGGTTCACCACGGCGGACGAGGTGGACCGTGCGGGTGTCAGGATCGGGGTGAAGCGCGGTTCCGCCTACGACCTCTTCCTGACGCGCACGCTGCGCCACGCGACCGTCGTCCGAGGGGACGAGGGCGTGGACGTCTTCCGCGCCGAGGGCCTGGAGGTCGCGGCCGGGATCGGGCAGCCGATGGCCGAGTACGTCGCGCGGCATCCCGGCGTCCGTCTCGTCGAGGGCGCGTTCATGCAGATCCGGCAGGCCGTGGGCACGACGGTGAACCGGCTGCCGGAGTCGGTGGCCTTCCTCCGGGAGGTCGTCGAGGAACTGAAGGCGGACGGCTTCGTCGCCCGCGCCCTGAGCCGGGCCGGGCAGGCACCGACGCTGGTCGCACCGCCGGCCTGACGGCCCGTGCGGCGCGATCCGTACCGTAGGCCGCGCAACGCCCCTGACGGCAGGGCAGCAGGCGATTCGCCGCCCTCGCACGGGCTTGGTGATCTCCGGTTGCGGGGATCACCAAGGAGTACACGAGGGGGATGTGACGGGGGGATGTGCCGTGGGGACGGTCTTCGCCGCGCCCGCGGCCGCCGGGGACGGCGGCCCGTGGCCCGAGGGGTTCTGGCAGCAGTCCGGGGGCACCGCCGTGTGGGTGCTCGGCATCTTCGCGGTCGCCGTGTTCATCGGTCTGGTACGGCTGGGTTCGGGGCTGCTGCGGCGCCATCGCGGCAACCGGCTGCTGCCCGTGGTGGTGTGCGAGGACCGGGGTCTGCTCGGCGGCCCCGGCAACGGCCATCGCGGCAACGGCGGCGGCCGGGTGTCCCCGACCACGGCCACGAGTGCGCGGCCACCGCCGAACTGGCCGCGTACATCACGGAGCACATGGCCGCCGACGCGCTCGGCCCGAACGTCCTCACCCCCGGCAGCGGCACGACCATCGGGCCCGATCCCGCGCCCGAGACGGCCTCCTCCCCGCACGGCTGGGTGGACGTGATGAAGCGGCTCGCGTTCTTCCGCCCCCGGGCCTACCACGTGATGCTGCACCGCCTGTCGACGGGCGACCAGCCGGCCCGCTTCTCGGTGCGGATCCTGTACATGCCGAAGAACACGGTGGTGGCGGCGACCCTCATGGAGGGCCGCGAGGCCGAGCCCGGCGCCTCCGACCGGGACAGACGCGAGGCCGACCGGGAGCTGTACGAGCGCATCGCCTGCTACTGCACCGTCAAGATCCTCGCCGACCCGCGCTCGCAGGACCGCATCCCCCGCTGGGAGAGCTGGGGCGACGACCCCGACGCGTACCTCCTCTACCGCCTGGGCACCAAGGCTCAGGAGGACGCGCTGGCGGCGAACAAGCGCCGGGACGTGGGCGGCGAACGGGCCGGGCACGAAAGGGCCCTGAGGCACTTCGAGGAGGCGGCGGCGCTGGTGCCGGGCAACCTCACGGTCCGGCTGCACCAGGCGGGCGTACGGGAACTGATGGGCCAGTTCCCCGGTGTCACCGACCCCGGTGACCACATCCGGCAGGCCGTCGAGATCTACACGTACTGCGTCCAGCTGTGGCCCGAGCACATCGAGACGGCCTACCGGCTCTCCATCGCCCGCGCCGAGGAGAGCCGCCACCCGGCGCACCGGGACCAGCGGGCGAGCCGCCGCGAACCCGGTTCGCGGGAGCACCTGGACCTGCTGCTCGGGCGCCTGTCGCGGCGCGCCATCCTGCGGCGGTACGCCCGCACCCTGCTCCCCGGCCGCCGCAACCTCGGGGAACGCCGCTACTGGCGGCAGTGGTGGGCCATGGAGCGGCCCCGTCCCTCCCTGCGCACCCGCCGCCGGTCCTTCCGCGGGGCGGTGCGGATCGCCAGCGCCGCCGAGGTGCTGCGCGCGAACGGCTCGCCCCCTCCCGGGGAACTGCGCACGGCGTTCCGGGACGTGGCGCGGGAGGTCACCGGTGGCTGGGCACGCTGGGGCCGGCTGTGGGGCGGCCCCGACTGGGGGATGCGCAGGCTGCTCTACGCCGACCACCACTCGGGAGCCGACCACGTCGGCGGGGACACCCACAGCCGGGCGGGCATCTCCGGTTCCGCGCCCCGGCACCGCGGTTCGAACCGGGCCGCCGCCGGATACCTCGTCAACTACAACGCGGCGTGCTTCCTCAGCCTGGCGCTCGCCACGCGGCCCCCTGCGGGCTCCGCCGCCTGGACGGACGACGAGTGGCGCGAGGACTGCGCACGGGCTGCCGTCGTCCAGCTCAACACCAGCCTGCGGGTGACCCGCAGCCAGTTCTCCGCCGCCTGGGCGGAACGCGACACCGACCTGCGCCCGCTGTTCACCGGCCGGCTGGGCGGCGGGCCGGTGACGGCGTGGGGCGAGATCGGGCGCAACTGGGCCCGGTTCACGGGCATCGACGTCACCGAGGAGGCGGCCGCGGCCCAGCCGTGAGGCACCAGGTGCCGCGCGCACGGAAGGGCGGCGTCCTCCACTCCCGCCCGTGGCGTGGTTAAGGTCGCGGCATGTTAGCTGTGTTGGTCAACGGACTGCCCGGCGCCGGGAAGACGACCCTCGCCCGGATGCTCGCCCGCGAACTGGAACTCCCGCTGTTCAGCAAGGACTCCGTCAAGGAGACCCTGGCCGACGCGCTGGCCGCGCTGCGCCCCGCCGGGAGCGGCACGCGGGAGTGGAGCCGCAGCCTGGGGGCCGCGGCGGGCGAGACGTTGTGGACGCTGCTGGCGGACGCGCCCGTCGGGGCCGTGCTGGAGAGCCCGTGGCTGGCGCACATGCGCCCCGTCGTGGCCGCGGGCCTGGCCCGGGCGGGCGCGTCCGAGGTGCACGAGGTGTGGTGCGCCGTGCCGCCGGACACCGCGCGCCGCAGGTTCCGGGAGCGGGCGGCGGCGCGGCACCCGGTGCACACGGAGGGCGCGCGGTTCCCCGAGGAGGAGTGGCGGTTCTGGACGGAGATGGCCGAACCGCTGGGCCTGGGCAGTGTGCACCGGGTGGACACCACCCGCCCGGTGGACGTCGTACAGCTCGCGCTGCGGATCGCGGGCGGCCCGTTCCCGGCGCTGTGACGCACGGCGGGGTGTGCGCGAAGCGCTTGTCCGCCTCCCGCCCGGCGCCCTGGCGTGAGGACCCGTCGGCGCGGGCGGCGGCACGGCACCGCCCCCGTCACGCGGAGGGCGGTGTGGTGCTGCTCGGGCCCGGCACCTTCGACGCGGCCACCGGCGAACTGCGGCTGCTCGACGGCTTCGCCCCCGCCGGCCCCGGGCTGGACGTGTGGCGCCCCCCGACGGACAACGACCTCGGCGCCCCCTGACAGTCCGAACCGCACCACGGCCTGCTGTGGCGGGAGGCCGGCCCGCACCGGATGCGGCACCGGGTGCCGCGGTGGAGTGGAGGGGCGGGCGCGGGTGGGCGCCCACCCCTCGTCGCTCACGCCGGGGCGCTGTCCGGCTGCGGGGCGGGCGGCCGCGCGTCGTCGGTGAGGGCGGGCCAGGTCCGGGCGGCGGCGCCGTGCGCGATCGCCCGCCACCAGGGGTCGAGCGGGAGCCCGGCCGCGGGCTCGAAGGGCTCGCCGGGGCGCGGTACGGCGACCCGGGCCCCCACGGCCAGCGCCGCGGCGACGGTGCCCTCCGCGGGCTCCTCCCACGGGTGCGGGGCCAGATTGAACGTGCCCCAGTGGATGGGGAGCATGATCGCGCCGCGCAGGTCCTGATGGGCGCGGACGCCTTCCTCGGGGGTCATGTGGATGTCCGGCCAGAAGTCGCTGTAGGCGCCGATCTGCACCATGGTGGCGTCGAACGGCCCGTACGCCTCGCCGATCTCCGCGAAACCGGGGAAGTAGCCGGTGTCCCCGCTGTGGTAGACGCGGTGCTCCGGCCCCGCGACGACCCAGGACGCCCACAGGGTGTGCTGGGTGTTGCGGATCGCGCGGCCGCAGAAGTGCCGCGCGGGGGTCGCGGTGAGGGTGAGGCCGGCCACCTGCGTCGACTCGTGCCAGTCCAGCTCGGTCGTCCGGTCCGCGGGGACGCCCCAGCGTTCCAGGTGCGCACCGACGCCCAGCGGCACCACGAAGCGGGTGCCGGTACCGGCCAGCGCCTTGATCGTGGGCATGTCGAGGTGGTCGTAGTGGTCGTGCGAGATGACGATCACGTCGGCCTCGCCCAGCTCCTTCAGCGCCGCCGGCGGCCGGTGGAGGCGCTTGGGGCCGACGAAGGAGAAGGGAGAGCACCGCTCGCCCCAGACCGGGTCGAACAGGACGCGGCGCCCGTCGATCTCGGCCAGGACGGTGGAGTGACCCATCCAGGTGAGTCGCAGGCCCGAAGCGGGCGGGGCGGCCAGATCGGCGAGGGTCGTGGTGTGCAGCGGGATGGCCCCGGCCGGGGCCCTGCGGATCCGCTCCTCCTTGCGGAAGTACGTCCGGGCGAACCGCAGCATCGATCCGGAGGGCGCCGTACGTGCGCCGACGGGGTTGGTGAACACCCCGTCGGCGAAGTTCGGCGAGCGCCGGATGCGCTCCATCCTCTCCCCGTAGGGGTTGTCGCCGAAGGCGGGGATGAGGCTGGAGAGCAGGGAACGCTTCGGACTGGAGCCGGACACGGCACCTCCCGTTGGTCGGCGGTCACGAACGTGCCGTGAGCCGTCCGGGCCCCGGCAGAACCAGTATGTACAGCGACAACTCCTACACCGGTCATTCCGGTTCCGCGCCCCTTTGCGGGATCGGCCGGCGGCAGCCCGCCCCCACCCGCCCGCAACCGGCGGCACGACGGTGACCAGGCTGTTCGCCGGAGCGGGAGATCGTCGCCCGCACTTTTGATGGTGCCACCGTCACGGGCCGGGTGCCGCCCGCCCCACCGGGTGCGAGCGGCGGACCGCGCCGGAGGGGCCCCTACGCGGGTCGGGGCTGGCCGTAGGCGCGCTCGACGTGCAGCTTCAGCACGAGGCGCCTGTCCTCCACCATGGCCCGGCGGTAGTCGTCCCAGTCCGGGTGCTCGCCCTGCACGGCACGGAAGAGGTCGACGAGCTCCTCGACCGTGGCATCGTCCCGCTCCGCGGCGACGGGGGTGAGTTCCGCCGTGCCCTCCGCGACGGTCCAGGCCCAGCGGTCGGCCGTGGTGACGTGGTAGCTGGCCCGGGGGTCGCGCCGCAGGTTGCGGGTCTTGGCCCGGTCGTCGGTGAGGGAGACCCGCAGGACTGCGGTCTCCGGGTCGTAGTGGTGGTTGACGTTGGACATCTGGGGGCGGCCGTCGCGCTTGAGGGTGACGAGCACGCCCCCGTTGGTGTCGGCGAGCAGGCGGAGAAGGTCTTTGTCGCTCATGCCAGCCTCAACGACCCTTTGGGGGCGGGGATTCCACGACAGCGTCCGCCGGGGCCGGCGATCTCCGTGCGACGCTCCCCCTCCACCGTGGGCGCCGCCCGGAACCTCTCAGCCCCCTGCCGACGTCCCGCGTCCCAGGTACGTCAGGGGGCCCGGGTCCGGGACGGGGAGCTCACAAAAGCCCATCCGGTCGTAGAAGGCACGGGCCGGGGTGTTCGCGGTCACCATGGCGAGGTACACGGCCTCGACGCCCCGGCCGGCCAGAGCCGCGAGAAAACGTCCCATCAGTTCCCGCCCGTAGCCGTGTCGTTGGTACTCCAGCAGCAGGTCGATGTGCAGGTGCGCGGGGTATCCGGCGAGTTCGGGCACGATCATGTGCTCGGGGCGGTGCAGGAGTTCGGCCATCTCCTCGTCCGGGGTGGCAGGCGGTCCGGACGGCTTCGGATGGCGGTGTTCGAGCCGGGGAAGCCACTCGGCGCGGAAGCGCCGCACGAAGGCGGCGGTGTCCGCGGTGCCGACGATGTAACCGACGGCGCGTGTGCCGTCGTCGACGACGAAGGCGAGTTCGGGTTCGAGGTGCGCGTAGGGCCCCGCGAAGATGTCCGGCAGCAGATCGTGGTCGGTGTAGAGGTGCCGCGCGTCCCCGCCTTCGTGGCCGGTGCGCACGCAGATGTCGTAGACGGCCGCCCGGTCCTCCGGGCGGTACGGGCGGATCACGGCGCGTGGGGTCATGCGGGCATCATGCGCCCATGGGAGCGCTCCCACAACCCCCGCGGCACACCGCGTTAGGCTGAACCACACGGGGGCCCACAGGCCGAGGGAGGTCGCCATGGCCCCGGCCACCGAGGCACTGGCCGTGTCGCACGGCCCGTACCGGCTGCACGCCGAGATCACCCCGGGCCCCGGGGCGCCCGCCGTGCTGATGCACGGCTTCCCCGACAGCAGCCGCCTGTACGACCGCCTCGTCCCCCACCTCGCGGGCAGACTCCCGGTGGTGCGCTTCGACTTCCTGGGGTGGGGGCGCTCCGACAAGCCCTCCGGCCACGCCTACACCGTCGCCCAGCAGGTGGACGACCTCGCAGCGGTCGCCGACGCCCTCGCGGCGGGCCGCACGAGGCGCCTGGTCCTGGTGGCGCACGACGCCTCGGGACCGCCCGCCATCGACTGGGCGCTGGACCACCCCGAACGCGTGGCCCGGCTGGTGCTGCTCAACACCTACTACCACTGGACCCCCGCGCTGCGCCGCCCTCCGGCGATCGCCCTCTACTCCACCCCGCTGCTGCGCTCGGCGGCCCGCGCGGTCGCCAGGCGCCTGCCCGACCTGGACCGCAGGCTCTACGTCTGGCAGGTGGGCGGATTCATCCGCGACCCCCAGGTGCGCGAGGCGTACGTGGAGCGGCTCTACGCACAGTTCCCCGCGGCGCGTCCGGCGTTCTGGGCGCTCAACGACGAGTTGCCGCACGCGGTGCTGAGCCGACGCCGGCGGATTCCGGAGATGCGCGAGTTCCAGCCGCCGGTCCGGGTGGTGTTCGGCACCCTGGACCGCTGGCTCAACACCCGTGTCGCCCGGCAGTTCTCCGTGATCTTCCCGCACAGCGAACTGCGCCTCCTGATGCGCGCCGGGCACTACGTCCAGGTCGACGAGCCGGAGCGGGTCGCCGACGCCATCGCCGCCCCCTAGTGCGACGGGGCCGGGCCGGGCCCCCGACCGGGCGTCGCGCGCCGCCCGCGCACACGACACCATGCGTCACGACTCACGCGCAGAATCCCCCGGTGCCCCGCACGAGTGACCGACCCCCGTAATCCCGGACGCGGAAGTGCCTTAGAGGTCGCGCAGATAGACGCGGTGGGGGACCCCGGCAACAGAACGGGCACAGGCCTTGGTGATCATGGAGTTGCGACGCTCTGTGATCACTGAGGAGACCTGTGCCCGCGCTGCCATCATGGCTCACCGAACCGCTCTGGGACCAATTCGCGGCCCTGCTGCCCGATCGGCCGGAGTACCACCCGGACCATCCGCTCGGCTGCCACCGCCAACGCATCAGCGACCGGATCATCTTCGACAAGATGCTGCAACTGCTGCGCTTCGGCTGTTCTTACGAGGCGATCGCCGACACGACGTGCTCGGCCACCACGATCCGCAACCGCCGTGACGAGTGGATACGGCAGGGTCTCTTCGTCCGGCTCAAGCAGATCGCGTTGGAGTCCTACGACCGGATCGTCGGTCTCGTCCTCGACCAGATCGCCGTGGACGGCTCCATCACCAAGGCTCCCGGAGGCGGCGAGGTCGCAGGGCGCTCACCGGTCGACCGTGGCAAACAGGGTACGGGCCGGGCGGTTGCGGTCAGCGGCCGGCTTCCGTGACGCTCACCGAGCCGTCGCCGGTAGCCTGAAACGCTCGGGCATGACGGATGGATACGGCATTCCGCTGGGTCGTGTCCTGGCCGGCGCCAACCGCCACGACTCCCCGCTGCTCGCACCGACCCTGGACCGCCCGGACGACCTGGGCTGGCTGCCGGTGGATCCAGGAAGACCGTGCGTCCGCCTGTCCGGTCTCGGACCGGACAGGCGGACGCACGGCCGGATTCGTCACGCTTCGCACCCTGAGCCTCCTTCAGCACACATGCGGTGTCGGCGGTTCCTGAGCGAAGACCTCCATTGACGCGTTTTCGGGCAGCACCGATCTCCTGCCTGACCGCGATCCGCAACGGTGCCTGCCTCCACGACGGCCCCCATTTCGGATGAAGACCATTGCCGTGCGCTGCTCCTGAACGAGGTCCGTCGAAACCCCCTCGCCCGCCCGGGGAAGTGGAATTTCCGCGCCAGGATATCGAATAGTGGCGTCAGTTACCTTGCTTTCTCCGCCCGTGCTCCCTCAACGGGCCTAGGATCTTGCTTCGCGGTGCGAGACGCCTGCGGTATCACCTGCGATTTCCATCGCAATTACCTCCTGTCGCGGCCGGCGGTCGCCGTGCCCGCGCGAGGGGTTTCGGAATGAGTTCCCCGGCCTCCCGGCCGGGCGGGACAAAGGAGGACGATGAATCATCCGAGACCGCGGTCGGCGGGCCGGGGCTGGCACATGGCCTGGTCCGCGACGGCGGGGAGCCTGGTGGCGCTGGCCACCTCCCTCCTCGTCGTGCAGGCCGCCTTGAGGTTCGTGATCGCCAATAGCGACAAGTACTTCGACGTCCTCGTGGCGCGCATGCTCGCCCCGGACTTCGCCGGAACGGCGACCGGCCTCGCCGCCGGCAGCGGCGTGCCGGTCACATGGCACATGACCCCTTTTAGCGGCCACATTTCGGCGACCTGGCTCCTCGGCCAGCGGTCGGAGCTGCTGCTGATCGGAGCCGGCCCGGTGGCCGGCTCTCTTGTGCTCGGGCTGTGTGTCGTGCTCGCGGCGAGCCGGCTCGGACTGCCGCGGTGGCCGCTGCTGCTGGCCGCCGTCGCGTCGTACACAGCGCTGAGCGGCGCGATCCAGGGCGTCGTGACCGAGTGGGGCGCGGGGCGATCAGAGTTCGAGATAACGATGTCATCGTCCGCGGCCGTCGCCATGGCGGGAGCGTGGACGCTGGTGTTCGGAGGGTTGGTCGTGGCGCTGACGTGCCGTACGGCCGGACGCGCGTCCTCCACCGCGGTCGCGGGCGCCCGGCGCCGCAGTATCGGGCGCGTGGCGGTGATGACGGCGACGGCGCTGGTTGCGTCCCTGGCTTCGGCGGGAGTCGCGACGGCCGTGCCCGTCACGGGCGTCGCACACGGCCAGGGCAAGTGGCGGGCTCCAGGTGTGGACGCGGCGGTCGCGGAACTGCAGCGTGTACCAGGCGTCAGCTACCGGGACGCGGAGAACGACGCGACGGGGACCCCGTCGATGCTGGTGGGGTTGCGCAGCAAGCTGGGCGGCGACGATGTGCCGGGCTGGTTGCACTCCCACGCCCGGGTCTTCGGAGTCGCAGGCACCCGCGGCATCCTCAAGGGCGACACCCAGCGGCTGCAACTGAAGGACCCCAGCGGCGCCCTGCACGTCTGGTACGACCAGGTCATCGACCAGATACCGGTGTACGGAGCCCGCGTCGGCGTGCATCTCGACAAGAGCGGCACGACCGTCACGGCCGTGACCAACGGGCTGCGCCCCGACCTGCTCCCGCCGGCATCCACCACTGCGAGGATCAGCGCCGAGGAGGCCGTCACTGTCGCCGCCCCGGTGGTGCCCGGCGGGCGCAGCTGGCACACCCCGGTGCTGACGATCTACGCCGGACCGGCGCATGCCGGTCTCCGGGCCCCCGCCCACCTCGCCTGGCAGGTTGACATCGGGGACGACGAAGGCAATGCCGAGCGCGTCTTCGTCGACGCCGTCAAGGGCGACCGGTTCGTCGGCGTCGAACAGCTCAGCAAGACGGCACTGAACCGGACCATCTACAACAGGTACGAGTCCGGCACAAAAGTGAGGGTCGAGGGACAAGCGGCGACCGGTGACCGGGACACGGACCGCGCGTACGACCAGACCGGTGCCGTGTACGGCTACTACAAGACCTGGTTCGGCAGGGACAGCATCGACAACAAGGGCCTCGCCTTGCGGTCCGTGGTTCACGACCCCAGCAACGTCCAGAATGCGAGCTGGAACCCCAACACCCACGCCATGGGATTCGGTGACGGCATGGTGTCGCAGGACATCACCGGCCATGAGATGGCCCACGGCGTCACCGAATTCACTGCGGGTCTGCAGTACTCCTTTCAGTCCGGCGCACTGGACGAGAGTCTTTCCGATTTCTTCGGAGAGATGACGGAGCGTTACGTCAGGGGCCGCAACGACTGGCTCCTAGGTTCGGACCTGGTGGGAATGGCCCCGTTCCGCAACATGAGCGATCCACGTGCCTTCGGCCAGCCGCAGACCATGTCCGAGTACGTGGCGGGGTGCAATGACCACGGCGGTGTACACACCAACAGCGGTATTCCCAACTATGCGTTCTACCGAATGGTCTATAAGCTCGGCTACGGGACCACCGAACAGCTCGTCTACGCGGCGCTGACGCAGTACCTGGCGCCGGCTTCGACCTTCAAGGACATGTACACCGCGCTGATGGAGGTGGCCGCAGAGATATACGGCCCGTACGACATCATCACGTCGACGGTCAACTCCATCTGGCAGAAGGAGGTGGGGGTCAACGCGTTCACGCCGAACCCGGTGCCGTCCGGGTGCGGGGGCACCGTCACGTGTTCCACTCTGGGCGCCCTGTATGACCACGCTTCGGCGCTGGACTCCGACGGCGCTTCCCTGGCGGAGGTCGCCGGTTCTCTGGTGCACCTGTACAACCTCAGTACGGTTGCCCAGGACGCCGCGGTCGTCTACTACTCCAATCTCTTCCTCAGCAACCGGGACGGCTTCAACGCGGTCATCAAGTTGCAAGGAGATCTGCTGGACAGGTTCACCCAGGCGCTTCAGCTCTGGCAGCCCGTGCTGGACGCGGTGGGCACCGATCAGGCCGACCGCGTCATCGTGACGCAGCAGCAGATCGACAGCGCCAACGCCTTCGCCGACGGTGTGATCGCGGCGGCCAAGGCGCAGGGCGCTGCGGGCGACCACCTCGTGGAGGTCATCACCACCGAGCGCGCCCGCATCAACGCCCAGAGCGTCGTCGGGCAGACCGTCCAGAAGGGCCAGGAGTACCTTGACTCCGTCGTCGCGGCGACCCCGCCGGCCGTCCCCGGACCGGCGGCGGCCTTGGTGACCGCCTTCGACAACACGGCAGTCTCCCAGGACACGAACACCGACAAGGCCGACCTGGACGGGCACGGCCTGAGCATGTCCGCGCAGGCGCTCGCCACGGCCGGCGTCACGCCGGGAAGCACGATCACCCGCGGAGGCATTGCCTTCCGCTGGCCGACCCAATCAGGCACCGGCGCGGCTGACAACGTCGTCGCCAAGGGACAGAACATCGCAGTCAGTGGCACCGGCGACACCTTGGGTTTCCTCGCCTCCTCCAGCCTCGGGATCTCTGCCGGCGCCCCCCTCTCCGGCAAGGGCACGATCCACTACTCCGACGGCACCTCGCAGCGCTACGTGATCACCACCCCGGACTGGCACAGCACAGCGGCCGGCCCCGCCCTCACCTCGGCATACACCAACGCACCGGGTAACACAAAGCAGAACACCCCGGCCGGCGTCTGGTACACCGGCGTGACCCTGATTCCGGGCAAGACACCGGTCAGCGTGGAACTGCCGGGCGCCAAGCCCTTGACGGCGGACGTCACACCGAGGCTGCACGTGTTCGCCATGGCCATCGGCACGGCGGCACCTGAGCTGACGGACACTTTCAGCAACGTCAGCGTCACCCAGGACACCGCCACCGGCTACGGCGACATGGACGGCTGGGGCAGCAGCATGTCGGCGCAGGCACTGGCCGTGAGCGGAGCGAAGCCGGGAAGCACCGTCACCCACGGAGGGCTGTCCTTCATCTGGCCCACCACCGCAGGTGTCACGGACGCGGGGACGTCGACAGGGACGAGCTACGGCGAGCCCGACAACACCCTGGCCGCCGGCCAGACAGTCGCCGTCAGCGGAACCCGCGGCGGCACGCTCGGCTTCCTCGTCGCGGGAGCCAACGGTGCGGCCTCGGGTACGGCCACCATCCACTACTCCGACGGCACCGCCCAGCAGTTCACCCTGACCGGTCCGGACTGGTTCAAGACCAGTGGCGACGTGGCGGTCACCGCCGCGTATGGGAACAAACTGAACAACCAACGATACCAGCACGTCACCTATGTCCACTATGTCGGCGTGACGCTCCAGAGCGGCCGGACGCCGGTCAGCGTGACATTGCCCGACGTCACCTCGGTGCCGGCTCAGGGCAGTCCGATCCTGCACGTCTACGCGATGGCGCGCGGCTGAGGCAGCACGCCCGATCGACAGGCAAGCGAATCGCGGTGGAGCCGGCGTCCCGTCGGCTCCACCGCGCACCTCCATCCGCGCCGTGTTCACACGGCCGAGAACACCGAAGAAGGACATGTCTGCGCGCGCATCCCGCTGGGGTGTACTCCGCCACCCCGGAATCCGGAAGAGCATCGACACGAAACTGCGGGAAGTCCAGGCCGTCCTGCACGACGCCACGAAGAGCCACGTGCCCGGCCTCCAGGCTCCGGCACAGCATCTGGTCGCGGCGGGCGGAAAGGGGTTCCGCCCCGTCATGACGCTCGTGGCCGCCCATTTCGGCGACCCGGACGCACCCGAGGTCGTACAGGCGGCCGCGGCCGTGGAACTTCTCCATCTCGCCTCCTTGCACCACGACGACGTCATCGACGAGGCGGCGCTGCGCCGCGGTGTGCCGAGCGTCAACGCCCGCTGGGGCAACCTGGTGGCCATCAGATCAGGCAACTTCCTCCTCGCCCGTTCCGCTCGGATCATCGCCGGGCTGGGGGATGACGTGGTGGACGCGCACCGCGAGCTCCTGCCCCGCCTGATCAGGGGACAGGCCTTGGAACTGGCCGGACCGGCTGCCCAACGAGACCCCGTGGAGCACTACTTCGACGTCATAGCCGACAAGACCGGCGTGCTCGTCGCCGGCGCCGGACGGATCGGCGCCCTCGCCGCGGGCGCGGACCGGGAGACGGTCGCGACCATCGGGTCGTTCGGGGAGCGGATCGGCGCTGCCTTCCAGATCGCCGACGACATCCTCGACATCACCGGCGCCCCGGAGGAGTTCGGCAAGACTCCCGGCACCGACCTGCGCGGAGGCGTACAGACCCTGCCCCTGCTCATCCTCCACGCAACGCCGCCCGACCCCGACGACCGGAACGACACACTGCTGCGCGCGCTGCTCGCCGGGGGACTGCACAACGACGACCTCGTCGATGAGGCCCTGGTGCTCCTGCGCGGCCACCGGGCCCTGGCCGAGGCGCGGACGCGGCTCGCCCGGCTGGTGGCGCAGGCCGCGGACCAGCTTGCCGGCCTGCGCAGGTGTCCTGCCCGTGCCGCCATGGAGGAGCTGTGCGCGTCCCTGCTGCGCCGAGTCTGACCCTCGCCGCTCATCCGGACGAGTGACGTGCGCTCCCGGAGCCGGGGCGCCGCACGAACGGTTTGCCTTCGCGCTACCGGCACCTCACACAATCCCGCCGGCGAAGCGCGTGCCTCCGCCGCGCCCACGACGGCGTGGCCGAAGCGCCGCTCACCGGCACCACCGACCGGGCCCCGCGGTCAGCCGACGGCTACTTTGCGTGACACTCGAAAGGTACGACCCATGACGGCGCCCTCCCGATGACCGTGGGGGCCGGTCGGACACGGCCGCGACATCGACGATGTTCGAGCAGGTCAGCGGACATCTGATCCCGGCTTGTGGCCCACACCCGCGCGACGTCCATCAAACGACAATGTCATGTCGATGGTCGTTGGAGAGGGTCCAATGGTCACGCACCGGCAGGTGCGGGCACCAAGGACTCCGTCGACCGTCACATTGGACCACCTCATGGGCGCCCCACGTCCCCCTCCGGGACCCGCATGGGTCGGCGCGTCTGCGCCACACGTGATCGAGTTGCCCGATTCAGGCCGGCAGGCCGCCCGGGAGGGCGGACCGGGCCGGCGATCGCCGCCGGTCCAGCGCGGTCGGTCCCGAAGCGCTCTTCGCCCCTGACTGCTTCGGGGCAGGCCGCTCTCGGAAGTGATGCGGCGGCCCATCGGTACCGTCGCGTCGCGGGGACCGACGGTGCCCAGGGCACCACGCGGCACGGAAACGGGCGAGATCTCGCTTCGGCCGACGCCGACGGGAACGCAGCGTTCAGACGCGGCCGACTTTTCACCGACG
Organism: Streptomyces sp. BoleA5; assembly: GCF_000373665.1. Taxonomy (NCBI): domain Bacteria; kingdom Bacillati; phylum Actinomycetota; class Actinomycetes; order Kitasatosporales; family Streptomycetaceae; genus Streptomyces; species Streptomyces sp. BoleA5. The sequence goes on along the minus strand of NZ_KB892111.1, from coordinate 43,030 downwards.
GCAACCGCGTGGCGGTAGCCGGATATTTCGAGGGAACACCAGAGCGGCCAGGGGCGACCTGGCGGCCATCGGATCCGGCACTTCCTCCTCGCCGCCCGGCAGTGCCGACCACCGTCGTAGTACCGGAGCGAAACAAGATCGGCACTTTTGTTCTATCCCGGAATGGCCCCCTTGCCGATAGTGAGAGCAAAGGGTTTCCGCAGGCCGTAGGCGTGAGGGACTGCCGACGGTCCGTGCGGCCGTCCCCGTGGGCCGGCACGCCGGAGAGGCGGTTTCCGATGGGCGGTCCGTGCGCCCCCTCGACCCCGCCGCACGCGTGGATCCTCCCCGGCGAGGTGTGCCGCACCGCGGACGGCCACGCTCCGCCCGACGCCATGGCGCTGGGGGTGCGGACGTGGGGCGACCGGCCGGACGGCCGCGACGTCGTGCTGGTCGGCACCTACCTCCTGGACGGCGCGGTCGGCCGGCGGCTGCTGGACGCGCTGCCCCCGCTGCTGGTGCTCCCGGCGCGCGAGGCCCCCTGCTGCCGCTGCTGGCCGAGGAGATCGTCAGGGACGAGCCAGGGCAGGAGGCGGTGCTGGACCGGCTGCTGGACCTGCTGCTGATCTCGGTGCTGCGGACGTGGTTCGCCCGGCGCGGCGAGGCCGCCCCCGCCTGGTACCGGGCCTTCGCCGACCCGGTGGTGGGCCGGGCGGTGCGGCTGCTGCAGAACAACCCGGCCCACCCGTGGACGGTGGCCGGGCTCGCCGCCGAGGCGGGCGTGTCCCGGGCGGCGCTGGCCCGGTGCTTCGGCGAGTTGGTGGGCGAGCCGCCGATGGCGTACCTGACCGGCTGGCGCCTGGCGCTCGCCGCCGATCTGCTGCTGGAGCCGGACGCGACGCTCGGCGCGGTCGCCCGCCGGGTCGGCTACGGCAGTCCGTTCGCGCTGAGCGCCGCCTTCAAGCGGGTGCGGGGGGTGAGCCCCCAGGAGCACCGTGCCGGAGCGGTCCGGGCCGAGTGACACTGGAGAGAGGAGTCATGAACGGTTCGGTCCAGGTCGGACGCGTGTTCGGGGTCCCGCTCCGGATGCACTGGAGTGTCCCCGTCCTCGTCGTGCTGCTCGCCTACGGGCTCGGCCGCGAGACGTTGCCCGCCCGCGTCCCGGGGCTGTCGGCGACCGTCTACACCGTCGCGGCGGCCGCCGGCGCGGTCCTGCTGATGGCGAGCCTGCTCGCGCACGAGGTCGCCCACGCGGCGACGGCACGGCGCGAGCACCTGTCGGTCGAGGACGTCACCTTGTGGGCCATGGGCGGTATGACGCGCATGGGGCGGCCGGGCTCCGCGGGCGCGGCCTTCCTGGTGGCGGTCAGCGGCCCGCTCGCCAGTCTGGTCATCGCCGGCGCCGCGCTGGGCGCCGGTGCCGGCCTGGACGCGGCGGCCCACCGCTCGGTACCGGGGGCACTGCTGACGTGGCTGGGCTGGGCGAACCTGCTGCTCGGCGTCTTCAACCTGCTGCCCGCCGCGCCCCTGGACGGCGGGCGCGTGCTGCAGGCGCTGCTGTGGTGGCGGACCGGGGACCGCGACCGCGCCGACCGGGTCGCCGGGCGTGGTGGGCAGGTCCTCGGCTTCGTGTTCGTCGTGGTGGGCTGGCTGGTCTTCGCGCGCGGTGTGCCCAGTGGGCTGTGGCTCGCCCTGGTCGGGCTCTTCATGGCGCTCACGGCGGGCGCCGAGCGCCGCAGCGCGGTCATCAGCGCCGCCCTGCGCGGCGTACGGCTCGGGGAGGCCATGTCCGCCCCCGTCGTGACGGGCCCCGACTGGCTGCCGGTGGACCGCTTCATCGACGAGGTCGCGGTGGCCGCCCGCCATTCCACCCTGCCCCTGGTCGACTTCGACGGCCGCCTCAGCGGGGTGGTGCAGTTGCGGCGGCTCACGTCCGTCCCGGCCGATCGCCGGGCCGAGGTACGGGTCCGCGACGTCGCCGTACCGCTGTCGCAGACCACCACCGGCACCCCCGAGGAGTTCGTCAACGACGCCCTCGACCGCCTCCGTCCCGGCGCCGGCGGTGTCCGCGTGGTCGTCGTCGACGGCGGGCGGCCGGTCGGCATCGTGACCGGCGGCGACATCTCCCGGCTCGTCCAGCGCCGCCGCCTGACGGGCGGACGGCCCCCGGTCTGACCCGTCCGACGGCTGCGCGCACGCCCCGGGCGGTCCACGATGGAGCCATGTTGCTCGCGGAGCTCGCACGGACGTCCCGGGAGGTGGCGGCCACGTCCGCCCGGTCGGAGAAGGTGGCGGCGCTGGCCCGGTTGCTGCGTACCGCGGAGCCCGACGAGGCGTCCGTGGTGGTCACGTACCTGGCGGGCCGGCTGCCCCAGCGGCGCACCGGGGTCGGCTGGAGCACCCTGAGGAAGCGGGTGGAGCCCGCGCCGGCGCCCCGGCTGACCGTGCGCGAGGTCCACGGGGCGCTGGACCGGATCGCGGCGGTCACCGGCAAGGGGGCGGCGGCCGAACGCAGACGGCTGGTGGCGGAGCTGATGGGCGCAGCCACACGGGACGAGCAGGCGTTCCTGCTCGGGCTGATCGGCGGGGAGTTGCGGCAGGGGGCGCTGGACGCGCTCGCGGTCGAGGGGCTGGCCGTGGCGGCGGGGGCGCCTCCGGAAGGGGTGCGCCGCGCCGTGATGCTGGGCGGTTCGCTCGGCGCCGTCGCACGGGCGCTGCTGGCCGGGGGCCCGGAGGCGCTCGCGGCGTTCCGTCTGGAGGTGGGCCGGCCGGTGCAGCCGATGCTCGCGCAGACCGCCAAGGACGTGGACGAGGCCCTGGACCGGCTGGGCCCGTGCGCGCTGGAGGAGAAACTGGACGGCATCCGCGTCCAGGTGCACCGCAAGGCCGAGGGCGTCCGCGTGTACACCCGCACGCTGGACGAGATCACCGACAGGCTGCCGGAAGTCGTTTCCGCGGCGCGGGAGTTGGCCGTTGACGAGGCCGTGCTCGACGGGGAGGTCATCTCCTTCGGCGAGGACGGCCGCCCCCGCGCGTTCCAGGAGACCTCCTCCCGGGTGGGGTCGCGTCTGGACGTCGCGGCCGCCCGGGAGTCGCTGCCCGTGGCCCCGGTCTTCTTCGACCTGCTGTCGGTCGACGGCCGCGACCTGCTGGAGATGTCCACCGCCGAACGCCACGAGGAACTGGCCCGGGTCGCCCCCGCGCCGCGCCGGGTGCGACGGCTGGTGGCCGCGGATCCCGGCGACCCGGCCGTCCGCCGGGCGGCCCGCGACTTCGCCGGGGAGGTGCTGGAGCGGGGACACGAGGGGATCGTGGCCAAGGCGCTCGACGCCCCCTACAGCGCCGGGCGGCGCGGGGCGGCCTGGCTCAAGGTGAAGCCGGTGCACACCCTCGACCTGGTCGTCCTCGCCGCCGAGTGGGGCCACGGCCGGCGCACCGGCAAGCTGTCCAACCTCCACCTCGGCGCGCGCCGCCCCGACGGCACCTTCGCGATGCTGGGCAAGACGTTCAAGGGCCTGACCGACGCCATGCTCGCCTGGCAGACCGAGCGCCTGCGGGAACTGGCGGTCAGTGACGACGGATGGGTGGTCCGGGTCCGCCCGGAACTCGTCGTGGAGATCGCCTTCGACGGCCTGCAGCGCTCCACCCGCTACCCGGCGGGTGTCACGCTCCGCTTCGCCCGCGTCCTGCGCTACCGCGAGGACAAGACGGCCGCCGAGGCGGACACCGTGGACGCGGTGCTGGCGCTGCGACACTGAGCGGCGGGGCTCACACCGTCCTCCCCGGTTCTCACCGCCCACCCGGCCCTGCCTCGGGCAGTCGCGCGGCGAACGCGGCGTAGGCCGCCTCGTCGAAGAGGACGAAGCGGACCTCCTCGACCCCCGTCTCGGTGTCCTGGACGGTCCCGACGGCGATGCGTGCGGCGTCCTCGACGGGCCAGCGGTAGACGCCGGTGGAGATCGCGGGGAAGGCGACGGTCCTGGCGCCGAGCTCGTCGGCGACGCGCAGGGCCTCCCGGTGGCAGGAGGCGAGCAGTGCGGAGCGGTCCTCGCCGGCGCTGTGCACCGGGCCGACGGTGTGGATCACCCAGCGTGCGGGGAGGCGGCCTGCCGTGGTGGCGACGGCCTGCCCGGTCGGCAGGCCGCGCCCGTACCGCGAGGCCCGCAGCGCACGGCACTCCTCGAGGATCTCCGGGCCGCCGCGGCGGTGGATGGCGCCGTCGACGCCTCCGCCCCCGAGCAGCGAGGAGTTGGCCGCGTTGACGACGGCGTCGACGGATTGCTGCGTGATGTCGCCCCGGACGAGGGTGATGCGTGGCATGACCGTGATCCTGCCACCGCCGGTGCCCGGCCGCCCGGCCGTTCCCGCCTGGTCACCAGTCGCAGGGCACCCGCAGGTCGAGCAGCGAGTCGCAGAACTCGGCGGGGTGCTGCGGCCAGCCCTCGCGGTGCCAGTGCGCGATGCGCCAGCCCAGCCGTTTGGGCCACAGCGGCAGGTGCCGCAGGTCCTCGACGGGTACCCAGACGGGAGCGGCCGTCTCCTCGAGGTCCAGCGAGGAGCGGGGGCCTATCTCGCCGTGCGCCTCGACGAGGAAGTAGTGCCCGGGATGCGAGCCTCGGTGCACCCGGTTCACCCGAGCGATCTCCGGCCCGACGGTGCCGTGGAGCCCGGTCTCCTCCGCGAGTTCGCGCAGGACGGCCGTCTCGGGGGTCTCCCCCGGCTCGACCCCGCCGCCGGGGATCTCGTAGAAGTCCCCGCGCCGGTGGCGGTAGCGGATCAGCAGCATGTGCCCGTCGCGGATGATCACCGCGCCGGCCCGGGTCCGCCTGGGCGGCCGGCCGAGCGGGTCCTCCAGCACGAGGCGGCCCCGCCACCAGGGCGGTCCGTCCCAGGAGCGCAGGATGGCCTCCCACGCCGTCCAGGGCGCGAGCGGCAGGTGCAGCGCCTCGGAGCGGCTGAGCAGCCGGGCGGGCGCGGGGCCGGGCGGCGGTACGGCGGCCCGGTAGTACAGATGGGTGCCGCCGGTCGCGCGCACCTCCAGGCAGGGCCGGGGGTCGGTGCGGACGTCGGCCCCGAGGATGTCGCGGGCTGCCGCACGGGCGGTCCCGGCGGGGTCGCCGCGCGGCGGGACGGGGGCCTGCGGCAGGTTCGAGTCGCTGTTCACGGCGAGGCGTCGGTCGTGGAAGAGGATCACTCCCGCATGCAGTGAGGACATCCCGCCGACGCTAGCAGCGCCCGCCGCGCGGGCCCCGCGATTATTCCGGACCGGAGCACGGCGGTCCGGAAGGTACGCGCCGCCGCGGCCGTCTGGTGGTCGGCCCTCTCGCGTCGCACCCTGGAGGGGAGGAGGCGAGCTGACATGACACGTCCGGTCGGTATTGACCTCGGTACCACCAATTCGGTGGTCTGCGCGCTGGAGGGCGGTGAGCCCACCGTCATCACCAACACGGAGGGTGCGCGGACCACGCCTTCGGTGGTGGCCTTCAGCAAGGGCGGCGAGGTCCTCGTCGGCGAGATCGCCAAGCGCCAGGCCGTGACCAACGTCGAGCGGACCGCCCGCTCGGTCAAGCGGCACATGGGCGACCCCGACTGGCGGTTCCCCGAGTCAGGCACCATCGACGGCAAGCGCTACACGGCCCAGGAGATCTCGGCCCGGGTGCTGCAGAAACTGAAGCGGGACGCGGAGGCGTACCTCGGCGAGGACGTCACGGACGCGGTGATCACGGTGCCCGCGTACTTCGACGACGTCCAGCGCACCGCGACCAAGGAGGCCGGGGAGATCGCCGGCCTGCGGGTGCTGCGGATCATCAACGAGCCCACGGCCGCCGCGCTGGCGTACGGCCTGGACAAGGAGAACGACCAGACGATCCTCGTCTTCGACCTGGGCGGCGGCACCTTCGACGTGTCCCTGCTGGACATCGGCGAGGGCGTGGTGGAGGTCAAGGCCACCAACGGCGACACGGAACTGGGTGGCGACGACTGGGACCAGCGGGTCGTCGACCACCTCGTGGAGCGCTTCAAGAACGCGTACGGGCTGGACCTGGCGAAGGACAAGATGGCGCTGCAGCGGCTGCGCGAGGCGGCCGAGCGGGCGAAGATCGAACTGTCCTCGTCCACCGAGACGACGATCAACCTGCCGTACATCACGGCCTCCGCCGAGGGCCCGCTGCACCTGGACGAGAAGCTCACCCGGGCGCAGTTCGAGCAGCTGACCGCGGACCTGCTGGAGCGCTGCAAGGGCCCCTTCCACCAGGCGGTGAAGGACGCGCGGATCAACGTCGCCGACGTCGACCACGTCATCCTGGTGGGCGGTTCGACCCGGATGCCGGCGGTGACGGATCTGGTGAAGTCGCTGACCGGCAAGGAGCCGCACAAGGGCGTCAACCCGGACGAGGTGGTGGCGATCGGCGCCAGCCTCCAGGCGGGTGTGCTCAAGGGCGAGGTCAAGGACGTCCTGCTGCTGGACGTCACCCCGCTGTCCCTGGGGATCGAGACCAAGGGCGGCATCATGACCAAGCTGATCGAGCGCAACACCACCATCCCCACGAGGCGTTCGGAGATCTTCACGACGGCGGAGGACAACCAGCCGTCGGTGCAGATCCAGGTCTTCCAGGGCGAGCGCGAGATCGCGGCGTACAACAAGAAACTCGGGGTGTTCGAGCTGACCGGGCTGCCCCCGGCGCCACGCGGCATCCCGCAGATCGAGGTCTCCTTCGACATCGACGCCAACGGCATCATGCACGTCGCGGCGAAGGACCTCGGCACCGGCAAGGAACAGAAGATGACCGTGACCGGCGGCTCCGGGCTGGCCAAGAGCGACATCGACCGCATGATGCGCGAGGCCGAGCAGTACGCGGAGGAGGACCACCGGCGCCGCGAGGAGGCCGAGACCCGCAACAACGCGGAGAGCCTGGTCTACTCCACCGAGAAACTGCTGCGGGACAACCCCGACAAGGTCCCCGGCGACCTGAAGTCGGAGGTCGAGTCGGCGGTGGCGGAGCTGAAGGAGCAGTTGAAGGGCGAGGACGCCGCCGGCATCCGCCAGGCGACGGAGCGGCTGACCGCCTCGGCCCAGAGGATCGGTACGGCGATGTACGCCCAGGCCCAGGCGGAACGGTCCGCGGCGGGCGAGGGCGGGGCACCGCACACGGCGCCGCCGGAAGGCGACGAGGACGTGGTGGACGCCGAGATCGTCGACGACGACAAGCGGGAGGGGGGCACGACGTGAACCGTGCCGGTCCGCCTCCGGGCGGCGAGCTGCGGGCGCGGCTCGTCGAACGCACCGCGGACCTGCAGCGGCTCAAGGCCGAGTACGACAACTACCGCAAGCGTGTGCACCGGGACCGGCTGGCGGTGCGGGAGGTGGCCGTCGCGAACGTGCTGCGCGGGCTGCTGCCGGTGCTGGACGCCGTCGACGGTGCGCGGGAGCAGGGCGAGGTGACCGGTGGCTTCCGGGCCGTGGTCGAGGTGCTGGAGACGCGGCTGGCGGAGCTGGGCCTGCGGTCCTTCGGCGAGCCGGGCGAGCCCTTCGACCCGGCCCGTCACGAGGCGGTCGGCACCTCGTGCGCCGCCGGCGCGGACCGCCTCGTCTGCGGCGCGGTCGTCCGGTCCGGTTACCGGGTCGGCGCTCACCTGCTGCGGCCCGCGGAGGTGGTGGTCGGCGGATCTGCGGGGGCGACGGCCGGGGTGCACCCTGGAGGCATGGAGACAACCCACAAGGTCGACGTGGCCCCGCTCGGGTCCGACCACCGCTACCGCCGGGTGCACATCCGCGGTGTGGGGTGGGAGCAGCTGGAGCGCGAGGAGTTCGAACTGCGGGTGCGCCGGGCCTTCCCGGGCATCGACGTCTCGGACCCGGATCAGGTGCACTGGGCCGATCACCCCGGCGAGTGGCCGGACTGGCAGCCGGGCGAGGCCTGAGCCCGGCGGTCCGGGGAGGTACCCGCGCGGTTCAACGGGCGCCGGCCTCCAGCAGCGCGGCGATGCGCTCGACGGCGAAGGCGTAGCCCTGGACGCCGCAGCCCGCGATCACCGCGTCGGCCCGCGCCGAGACGTGGCTGTGGTGGCGGAAGGCCTCGCGCCGGTGGATGTTCGAGATGTGCACCTCGACGACGGGCAGGCCGTCGCAGGCGTTGAGCGCGTCCAGGATCGCCACCGAGGTGTGGGAGTAGGCGCCTGGATTGATCACGATGCCCGCGTGGTGTTCGCGGGCCTCGTGGATCCAGTCGATCAGCTGTCCCTCGTGGTTGCTCTGCCGGCAGTCGGCGGTCCCGCCGTGCCGCGCCGCCGTCGCGGAGCACAGCGCCGCGACGTCGGCGAGGGTCTCGGAGCCGTAGATCTCGGGCTGCCGCTGACCGAGCAGGTTCAGGTTGGGACCGTTGAGGACCATGATCGGCGCGCTCGCGAGGGTACGGGTCATGGCCCCAAGGTCTACCACGCCATCACCCGAAGGTGACGGCGGCGTCCATCTCCCAGACCAGCACCTCGGCGCCCTCGGCGCCGGCGGTGACCCGCTGGCCCTCGGCCCCGGTGACGCGTACGGCGTCGCCCTTGGCGAGCAGTCCGGCACCTTCCAGGGCGACCTCGCCCTTGGCGACGTACAGGTGCGCGAAGGGGGCGGTGGGCAGGGCGAGGGTCTGCTGCGGGCTCATGCGGGCGGCCTGGAGCGCGGCGTGCTTCTGCGCGATGGAGATGGCGCGCTCGTCGCGGTCGCGGTCCATCCCGGAGGCGACGGTGACCCAGCCGCCGCGGGCGAGCTCGTCGTTGATGTCGAGCTGCTCGTAGCCCGGCTTGATGCCCTGCTCGTCGGGGAAGACCCACATCTGCACGAAGTGCACGGGGTCCTTGTGCTCGGGCGCGCCGGTCAGCTTCCAGCTGTCGTTCTTCTCGCTGTGCAGGATGCCGGTGCCCGCGCTCATCCGCTGGGCGAGGCCCGGGTAGATGACGCCGTTGTGGCCCTCGGAGTCCTGGTGGACCAGGCCGCCGTCGAGCACCCAGGTCACGATCTCCATGTCCCGGTGCGGGTGGGTGTCGAAGCCGGTGCCGGGGGCGACGACGTCGTCGTTGGACACCAGCAGCAGCCCGAAGTGGGTGTTCTTCGGGTCGTAGTGGTGGCTGAAGGAGAAGCAGTGGTGCGAGTCGAGCCAGCCGGCGCGGGTGTGGAACCGCTGGCCGGCGCGGCGGACATCCAGCTGGGTGGCCATCGGGGATCTCCTTCTGCGGGGTGTGCTGCCTGTCAGCCAACCTAACATGTTGAATCTCGAACTATATTCCCTGGATGCCGTAACTCCGCAGCTTGCGGTAGACCGTGGCCCGCGCGATGCCCAGCGCCTTCGCCGCCCGCGCCTTGTTGCCCCCGTGGGTGCGCAGCGCCTCCAGGATCGCGTCCCGCTCGGCCCGCTCCAGGCTGCCGAGCCGTCGACCGCCGGCCCCGCCGCGCACGGCGTCCGGCAGTTCCTCCGGGCGCACCGGACCGCTCAGCCGGCGCTCCTCCGCGAGCGCCCTGACGACCGTCGCCAGCTCGGCGACGTTGCCCGGCCAGCTGTGCCGCTCCAGCGTGCGCCGGGCCTCGACGGTCCAGGTCAGCGGCGGATGACCGGGGACAGGGCGCGGGCTGAGGGCGGCCAGCAGCACCGGGAGGTCCTCGGGGCGCTCGCGCAGCGGCGGCAGGGACACCGAGCGCACCGCCAGCCGGCCCATCAGACGGTCCAGGCACGGGTCCGTACGGTCGCCGGGAGTGCGGGTGGCGGTCAGCCGCAGGGCGGGACGCTGCTCCAGGAGCGCCACCAGCGCGGCCGCGGCACCGGCGTCCAGCGCCTCGACGTGGCGGACGAGCACCTGTCCCGGCGCCGGGCGCACGGCCGTCCGCCGCACCCAGTCACGGGCCGCCGCGCCGGTGACCTGCGCCGCGTCGAGCTCCAGGTCGCCCGCCCGGACGGCGCGGGCCAGCGTGGCCTTGCCGGTGCCGGGCTCCCCGGACACCAGCAGGGGACCCTGCTCGCCCCCCAGCCGTACCGCCCGGGCCACCGCGGCGCGCCAGGACAGTGAGACGCCCACGAGCCCGGGCAGCACCGGCTCGGGCACCGCCGGCGGCGTGCCGGCGCCGTCCGCCGAGGCGGACAGCACGGCGACGGCGCCGATGACCTCGCCGGAGTCCAGCACCGGATGGAGCCGGGCACGCCAGCCGCCGTCCGGCAGGGGCAGCTCGTACGCCTCGGTCCGGCCGTCGCGCACCATGCCGCCGGCGCGGCGCTCCAGCAGCGCCAGCGCCTCGTCGGACAGCCGCCGCGCGGCCTCCGCGCTCACGATCCGGGTCCTGCCGTCGGCGGCGACGACCGCCCGGCCGCCCGGCCGCTCGCGCAGGTAGGCGCCGAGCAGCAGCTCTTCGGGGGTTGTATCGGATTGAGACACGCCGGCGGTCTCCCTCTGATCCACGATCGGTTCGTTGCCATTTCAATTATCCGTCAAGGAGCCGCATTGATGGAGACCGTCGAGACCGATGTGCTCATCGTGGGCAGTGGGCCCGCCGGGGCGAGCGCCGCACTCGCGCTGAGCACGTACGGGGTGCCGAACATCGTGGTCACGCGCCACGCCAGGCTGGCCGACACCCCACGGGCCCACATCACCAACCAGCGCACCATGGAGGTGCTGCGCGACCTGGGCGTCGAGCAGGAGGTCGTCGCCCGGGCCACTCCCCAGCACCTGATGGGGAACACCGTCTTCTGCACCAGCCTCGCGGGCGAGGAGCTGGGACGCCTGCGCTCCTGGGGCAACGACCCGCTGGTGCAGGCCGCGCACGACCTCGCGAGCCCCAGCCGCATGTGCGACATGCCGCAGAACTGGATGGAGCCGGTGCTGGTCGAGGCGGCCGTGGCGCGCGGCACCCGGCTGCGCTACAGCACCGTCTACAAGTCCTTCGAGCAGGACGCCGACGGCGTGACCGTCGTCGTGGAGGACCGCCTGCGCGGCGACGAGTACGCGATCCGCGCCAAGTACCTGATCGGCGCCGACGGCGGACGCAGCAAGGTCGCCGAGGACGCCGGGCTGCCCATGGGCGGCAAGATGGGCGTGGCGGGCAGCGTCAACATCGTCTTCGAGGCCGACCTGTCCCGGTACGTCGCGCACCGCCCCAGCACCCTGTACTGGGTGCTCACGCCCGGCGCGACCGTGGGCGGCATCGGCGCGGGCCTGGTGCGCTGCGTACGGCCGTGGAACGAGTGGCTCATCGTGTGGGGCTACGACGTCGAGGGCGCGCCCCCGGACCTCACGGAGGAGTACGCCCTGTCGGTGGTACGGCAGCTCGTCGGGGACGACGACGTCCCGGTGACCATCCGCTCCTCCTCGGCCTGGACGGTCAACGAGATGTACGCGGAGAGCTACTCGAACGGCCGGGTGTTCTGCGCGGGCGACGCCACCCACCGGCACCCGCCGTCCAACGGGCTGGGCTCCAACACCTCCATCCAGGACGCCTACAACCTGGCCTGGAAACTGAAGCTCGTCCTGGACGGCGCGGCCGCGCCCTCACTGCTGGACACCTACACCGACGAGCGGGCGCCGGTCGGCAGGCAGATCGTCACCCGCGCCAACAAGTCGATCGGCGAGACCGCCCCGGTCTTCGACGCCCTGGACCTGCTCACCCCGCAGAGCCCCGAGCAGCTCCTCGCCAACATGGAGTCCCGCAAGGAGGCGACCCCGGCCGGCGAGAAGCGGCGCGCCCGGCTGCGCGAGGCGATCGATTTCAAGCGGTACGAGTTCAACGCGCACGGCGTGGAGCTCAACCAGCGCTACGCCTCGGCGGCGGTCGTCCCGGACGGCACCGCCGACCCGGGCTTCGACCGCGACCCCGAGCTGTACCACCAGCCGAGCAGCCGCCCCGGCGCCAAGCTGCCGCACGCCTGGCTGACGGCGGGCACCCGGACGCTGTCGACCCTCGACCTCGGCGGCGGGGGCCGTTTCACGCTGCTGACCGGCATCGGCGGCGAGGCGTGGGTGGCGGCGGCCCGTACGGCCGGCGCCGAGCTGGGCCTGGACATCGCGACCGCGGTGGTCGGCCCCGGGCGCGAGTACGAGGACCCGTACGGCGACTGGGCGCGGCTGCGCGGCATCGGCGACACGGGCGCGCTGCTCGTGCGGCCGGACCTCTACATCGCTTTCCGGCGCGCCGACGGGGCCGCCGACGACGCCGAGGCGCGGGCCGTGCTCGGCGCCGCGCTGCGGCGCATCCTGGGACGGGACTGACGAGGAGAGAGCATGGACTTCAACGAACTGAGCGCGACCCCCGCCGTGGTGGAGAGCTTCGCCGGGACGCCCGACCCGCGGCTGCGGGAGATCCTCGGCAGTCTGACCCGGCACCTCCACGACTTCGTCCGGGACATCGAGCCCACCATGGAGGAGTGGGAGGCGGCGATCGGCTTCCTCACCCGCACCGGGCACGCCTCCACCGACACGCGGCAGGAGTTCATCCTGCTGTCCGACGTGCTCGGCGTCTCGATGCTGGTCGAGACGATCAACCAGCGGAAGTCGGCCGGCGAGGGCGTGACCGACTCCACCGTGCTGGGCCCGTTCCACATGGTCGACTCCCCGGAGCGTGAGTTCGGCGACGCCATCGACCTGATCGGCTCCGGCGAGCCCTGCGTGGTCACCGGGCGCGTGGTCTCCGTGGACGGCACGCCGCTGCCCGGCGCGAAGGTCGACGTGTGGCAGGCCGACGACCAGGGCTTCTACGACGTCCAGCAGCCGGGCGAGCAGCCCCAGGGCAACGGGCGCGGGCTGTTCGAGACCGACGGGGAGGGCCGCTTCCGGTTCCGCACCGTCGTCCCCGCGCACTACCCGATCCCGACCGACGGCCCGGTCGGCGGGCTGCTGAACGCCACGGGGCGCCACCCGTACCGGCCCGCGCACATCCACTTCATCGCGGCCGCCGAGGGCCACCAGCCGGTCACCACGCACGTCTTCGTGCAGGACAGCCCCTACCTGGAGTCGGACGCGGTCTTCGCGGTGAAGAAGAGTTTGGTCCAGGAGTTCACCGAAGTGGACGACCCGGAGCGGGCGGCCGGGTACGGGGTGGCCAACCCCTTCCGGCTCGCGACCTTCGACATCGTGCTGCAGCGGTCATGAGCCCGGAGTTCGTCCACGAGGCGCTGCCGATGCGGGTCGTCTTCCGCGCCGGTGCCGCCACCACGGCCGTCGCCGGGGAGACCGGGCGCCTCGGTCTGCGCCGCGTGCTGGTCCTCTCCGGCCGCCACGGCGAGGACACCGCGCGCTCGGTCGCCGCCTCGCTCGGCGCCGTCTGCGCGGGCGTCCACCCGGGCGCGGTGATGCACGTGCCGGTGAAGGTGGCGGACGAGGCCGTCTCCGTGGCCCGGGATCTGGACGCCGACGGGCTGGTGGCCGTCGGCGGCGGTTCGGCCGTCGGCCTCGGCAAGGCGGTCGCGCTGCGCACCGGGCTGCCGCTGCTGGCCGTGCCGACGACCTACTCGGGCTCCGAGATGACCCCGATGTGGGGCCTGACGGAGGACGGCGTCAAGCGCACCGGCCGCGACCGCCGTGTGCTGCCACGCAGCGTCGTCTACGACCCGGAGCTCACCCTGTCGATGCCGCCGGCGCTGTCCGGTACCAGCGGCGTCAACGCCCTCGCCCACGCGGTCGAGGCGCTGTACGCCCCCGACGCGACCCCCGTCGTGTCGCTGATGGCCGAGGAGGGGGTGCGCGCCCTTGCGGAGGCGCTGCCCCGTGTCGTCGCCGATCCGGGCGGCCTCGACGCGCGCGGCCGGGCGCTGTACGGGGCCTGGCTGTGCGGGGCGTGCCTGGGGGCCACCACGATGGGGCTGCACCACAAGCTGGCCCATGTGCTCGGCGGCGCCTTCGACCTGCCGCACTCCGCGACCCACACGGTGCTGCTGCCGTACGTGCTCGCCTTCAACGCCCCGGCGGTTCCGGACGCGACGGCCGCACTGCGCCGGGCGCTGGCCACCGAGGACCCGGCGCGCGGACTGTGGGAGCTGGGCGGACGGCTCGGCGCGCCGCGCTCGCTGGCCGAGGTCGGTCTGCCGGCCGACGGCATCGGCCGCGTCGTGGACCTGGTCGCCGCGGCCTCGTACGCCAACCCTCGCCCGGCGGACGCGGACGAGCTGCGCGCGCTGCTGACGAAGGCGTACGAGGGCGCCCCGCCGGCGGGCTGAGCACCGGGCCCGTTCCCGGGCGTTCCCGCCGGGGCCCGGCGGGAACGCCCGGGAACGGTCCGGCGGCGGGCCGTATTCCGCGGACACACTCAAACACCTTTGCGCTTTTCGCACATCCGGCCGAGCGCATTTCCCGGCGGGGCCCGCCTTCCGCCGGCGGGCGGAATACCTCAGCCCTGGCTCCGCGTCTCCCCGTCCGCCGCCACGGGCGGGCCGCCGCCGTAGTCCAGCCGTTCCGCGGTCCTCACCAGCCGGTCAAGCGCGGCACCGTCCCGTTGGCCGCCACCCAGGGCACGGCGGGCCCGCGCCGCAACGCCGTACAGGCGTACGGAAAACAGGCGTTTCGCGTTCCAAAACGCCATCCCCCGCCACCCCTTCCGCCGGTTAGAAATATCTACCAAGGTTGAGCGTATGAGAAATGCGGCACCGAAACAGGCAATGGAGTGGCTGGCCGCCGCCGCGGCGGATCCGCGGGCGTGCAAGCGGGAATGGGAACACGGCGAGAGCGGGACCGTCCTGCTGCCCGCCGGGCGTTTCTGGGACGTGCTCGTCGTGCCCGAGGACCTCGGCCTGCTGGCCCTCGACGCGCTGCTGCGCCTCCCCCGCACGGAGCCCGGGCCCACCCTCGCCGACACGGCCTCCCACCGGGTCGGCTTCTTCCTCCCACCGGACCCCGTCAGCAGATGGGTGGGCACCGGGATCCGCTACGCCGGCCGGGGCGCCTGGATCGCCGTACCGCCCCCGTACCGGGCCGCGGGGGCCCTGCGGTGGCTGGTACCCCCCGACGGGACGGGCACCCTCCACACGCCTACCTCGGTGGAACTTGCCCTGTTCCAGGCGGCAGTTGCGGCAGAGTGCCGCCGCTGAGACCCGCGGCGCGCGGTACGTCCGCCGCCGCGGACCCGGGGACGGCGCGCCCGCGGGCCCGCCAGTCGGCCAGGAGTTCCGTGTAGATCGGCGGGTCCATCCAGTAGGCGCCGGTGAGTTCGGCGAAGGTCCGGTGGTGGTGCTCCGGGTGGTCCTGGAGAAGGCATCCACGGGTCGTGGGTGTGCTGCTGTCCATGTCCCCGTGCAACGCGGCTCGTGCGCCGGTGGTACGTCCTGGGCGGCCGGCGCCACTGGAACGAGTGAGCGCGCCCCCCTCGATAGGGGCCTTGCGCTCAACGTCTCACCCTTTCGTCGGCTCGTCGTCTCATCGGTGTGCGGCGGCAGTGGGCCCCGGCAGCCCGAGCGCACGGGCGAGCAGCGGCCATGCCGTGGCGAACTCCCGTCGCCAGTACGTCCATTCGTGCCGGCCGCCCTCGCAGTAGTGCGTCGTCACCGCGATACCCCGGAGCTCCAGCGCGGCGGGGACGGACCCCCACGGCCGTGCGGTGACACTCGGTCCGGAGCCGCGGCCGGTGATCCCGCCGACGGCCGCGGATTCGCGGCAGCGCCCCGGGGCCCGGCTGCCGCGGCCCGGCTACGACGGGCGCACCGCCCGGGGGCGCTCGCCCGCGGCGGTGGCGGCCGCCACCGCCCAGCCTTCCAGGCTCGTGACGAAGCGCGCCGCGCAGTCCGGCCAGTGCAGCGCGCCCCGGGCGGCGGCATGGCCCCGGGCGCCCATCGCGCGGCGCAGTTCCGGGTCGTCGCGCAGGCGGCGGACGGCGTCGGCGGCGGCCGCGGGGGCCTGGAACGGGACGAGGAGGCCGCAGTCGTGCCCGCGGACCAGTTCCGCGGCGAGGGGGTTGGGGGTGCTCACGACGGGGATGCCGTAGGCCATGTACTCGACCACCTTGGTGGGCCGCGAGTGTCGGTAGTTCGCCTCGTCGCGCAGCAGCGAGACCCCGGCGAGGGCGCCGCGCAGCCGGTCCAGGGCCGCGTCGTTGGGCAGGAAGCCGTGCCAGCGCAGCACGCCGTCGCGGTCGGCCGCCGCCAGCACTGCGCGGACGTCGCCGTCGGCGGCGCCGATGAGCTCCACGCGGACGTCCGGGGCCAGCAGCCGTGCCATGGCCACCAGTTCCTCCGCGCCGCGCGCCCGGGACATCTGCCCGAGGTAGACGACCCGCTCGTCGCCCGCGGGCGGGGGGTCCTCGGGGACGGTGACCAGGTTGGGCACCACGGGGTGCGTACGGCGGAACCGGCGCTGGTAGGCGTGCTCGGCGAGCAGCAGGTGCAGATGCTGCTCGGCGGCGAGTTCCGCCGCACGCACGACGAGGCGCAGCGGCGGGCGCAGCGGCCGCGGCACCCAGCCCTTCATGGCGAGGGCGGCGGCGGTGTCCTCGTGGACGTCCCACACCACGGCGGGCCGCCGGGCACCCGTGCGGTGCCAGTGCCGCAGGGTGCGCGGCAGGGTGAGCAGGAGTTCGGGGTCGTGGAGCACCACGGCGTCGACGGTCGGCCCGCGCAGCGCCAGCAGGCGCCGGGCCTCGCGGACGGCCGCCCGCCGGTCGCGTCCGGTGGCCCGGGGCAGGTCGACGCCCTCGACCCCGGGGCGGGGCGGGGTCGCCCGGGCGGTGAAGGGCGCGGCGTAGGTGACGGTGTGCCCGTGGGCGATGAGGGCGGCTATCTGCCGGTGCAGGATGCGCGCGTCCTCGGGGTGGTGCACGACGGTGACGACCAGTACGTGCATCACAGCACCTCGACGTCCGGCCGGAAGATCCGCCCGCGCGTGTCGAACAGCAGGCGGGCCCGGTCCGCCACCATCTGCAGGTCGTACCCGCTGTGGTCCTGCAGGAGGATCGTCAGGTCGTACTCGCGCAGGGCCGCGGCCAGGTCGCCCGCCCTGGTGACGGGCTCGCCGTCGACCTCCCAGACGTCCACGAAGGGGTCGTGGAAGGAGATCCCGGTGCCCAGCCTGCGCAGCAGCCGCGCCACGGGGACCGCGGGGCTCTCGCGCCGGTCGGCGACGTCGGGCTTGTAGGTGACGCCGAGCAGCAGCACCCGCGAGCCGTGCAGCGCCTTCCCTGCCGTGTTGAGCAGGTCCTGCGCCCGGCGCACCACGTACTCCGGCATCCGGTGGTTGATCTCCCGGGCGAGTTCGACGAAGCGGAACTCGTGGCCGAGCGTGCGGACCTTGTACGACAGGTAGTTGGGGTCGATCGGGATGCAGTGGCCGCCCACGCCGGCACCGGGCCGGAAGGCCTGGAAGCCGAAGGGCTTGGTGGCGGCGCAGTCGATGGCGTTCCAGATGTCCACGCCCAGTTCGCGGCAGAGCACGGCCAGTTCGTTGACGAGCGCGATGTTGACGTGGCGGTAGGTGTTCTCCAGCAGCTTGGCCATCTCGGCCTCGCGGGTGCCCTTGGCCCGGACGACGGTGTCGACGAGCTTGCCGTAGAACGCGACGGCGCGCGCCGCGCAGCCGGGGGTGTGGCCGCCGACGATCTTCGGGGTGTCGCGGAGGCTGTGCGTGTGGTTGCCCGGGTCGATGCGCTCAGGTGAGAAGGCGAGGGCGAAGTCCGTCCCGGCGCGCAGTCCCGAGCCCTCCTCGAGGATGGGCCGGACGACCTCGTCGGTGGTGCCGGGGTAGGTCGTCGACTCCAGCACGACCAGGACGCCGGGACGCAGCCGCGCGGCGACCGCCCCGACGGCCCCGGTGACCGCGGTGAGGTCGGGTCCGCCGTCCGCGGACAGCGGGGTGGGGACGCAGATGACGACGGTCTGCGCCTCCCCCAGGCACTCCTGGCCGGTGGTGGCGGTGAACCCGGCGGCCAGCATGTGCCGCAGATCGGCGTCGGAGACGTCGTCCACGTGCGAGCGCCCGGAGTTGAGGGCGTCCACCACCAGGGGGTCCAGATCGTGTCCGACGACGCTCAGTCCCACCGCCGCGGCTTCCCTGGCGAGGGGCAGACCGACGTACCCGAGGCCTACGACTGCGAGTTGCACCGTCATGCCGCACCATCCAGAGCGCTATACGGCCCCCAGACCGCGGTAGGCGTCGCGCGTCCGCCCCGCGATGTGCGCCCACGTACGGTCGCGGGCCACTCGTGCGCGGGCGGCGTCACCCATCATCCGCCGTCGATTCGGACTATAGAGCAATATTTCGAGCGCATCCGCCCAGGCTTGTACGTCT
Organism: Streptomyces sp. BoleA5; assembly: GCF_000373665.1. Lineage (NCBI taxonomy): Bacteria > Bacillati > Actinomycetota > Actinomycetes > Kitasatosporales > Streptomycetaceae > Streptomyces > Streptomyces sp. BoleA5. The sequence goes on along the minus strand of NZ_KB892111.1, from coordinate 24,820 downwards.
CCTGGCGGAATCAACCTTCCGTTCACCTGGTCCTCGACCAGTTCACCCATCGCCGTGACGTCGCTCGCGGCGACGGGAAGACCACTGGCCATGGCCTCCACCGGCTTGAGAGGCGTGACGAGCCGGCACACCCGCGCCCCCGTCCGGGGCACCGCGAACACGTCCAGCACGGCGTGGTGGGCCCGCACCCCGGCGTACGGCACACGCCCCGTGAACAAGGCGGCGTCCCCCAGGCCCAGCCCGGCCGCCTGCCGCTGCAGCGCGGGCCGCAGCGGGCCGTCCCCCACGATCAGCAGGCGCAGCGGCACCCCCCGTCGGCGCAGTTCGGCCCCGGCGCGCAGCAGGGTGCCGACGCCCTCGTGGGGCGTGAGCGTGGAGACCGTGCCCACGACCACCTCACCGGGGCCGATGCCGAGGCGGGTGCGCAGGTCACCGGCGTCGGGCAGGGGCTGGAGGAACACGTCGTCCACGGCGTTGGGCACGACCCGCACCCGTTCCTCGGGCACGCCCCGGGAGACGATCTCCTCCTTCATGGCCTCGCCGAGGGTGAGCACCAGGTCGGCGGCCTTCATGCAGTGCGTCTCCAGGGCGCGCCGCTCCCGGTAGGACACGCTGTCACGGCCGCGTCCCGGCCCCTGGGTCAGCCAGGTCTCCTCCAGGAAGCCGCGCACCTCGTAGACCACCGGCAGGCCGAACGATTCGCGCAGCGCGAGGGCCACTCGGCCATTCGGGTGATCGGTGGCCGCGTGCAGCACCGCGGGGCGGAGCCGTTCGACGAGCCGGGCGGCGAGTTCGGCGTTGCGGGCGAGGGCGGCCTCCGGCGTCCCCGGCATCCGCAGGGGCAGCAGGCGGTGGTAGGGCACGCCGTCCACGACCTGCGCGGGCCGTCCGTCCCAGACCCCCTGGGCCACGGGGAAGCCGAGCCGGGTGACGATCTGCGGGTCCAGGCCCGCCTGCCGCTGGGCGCGTGCGATGGCGTGCGTCCTGACGGTGTAACCGGCGTCGCGGTACGGCAGGGAGTTGGTGACCAGGTGCAGCACCCGCCCCGGCACCGCCGTCCCCGGGACCCCGGCCGGGGCGGGCACGCCGCGCGGCCCGTACCGGCGGGCGCCGCCGCGCCCGCGGTGCGGATCGCGCTCGGGGAGCCACGCCAGCGCCCGCCGGGCGGGCCGCCGCGCCGGCCCCGGGGCGACCCGCAGGGCCAGGGACGCGGCGCGCAGCGGGTCGTCCCGCAGATGACGTACCGCCACCGAGGCGGCGAGAATCAGGGCACGAAGAGTACGACGACGCACATTCCCACCCTAAGCACGTCCAGTGAACGGGAGGCACCGTGCTCGGCTCGGTGGTCCACGTGGTCGGCGCCCGGCCCAACTTCGTCAAGGCCGCCCCGGTCGTCGCAGCGCTGCGCGCGGCCGGGCAGCCGCAGTCGGTGGTGCACACCGGACAGCACTACGACGAGCGCATGTCGCACGTCTTCTTCCGGGAGCTCGGCCTGCCCGAGCCGGACGTGGACCTCGGCGTCGGTTCCGGCAGCCACGCCCGGCAGACCGCCGCCCTGCTGACCGCGCTGGAGGACGAGCTGGCGGCCCGCGCCCCCGCCCTGGTCACGGTCTACGGGGACGTCAACTCCACGCTCGCCGCCGCGCTGGTCGCCGCCAAGCTGGGACTGCCCGTGGCGCACGTGGAGGCGGGCCTGCGCAGCTTCGACACGACGATGCCCGAGGAGGTCAATCGCCGGCTGACCGACCAGCTCTCGGACCTCCTCTTCGCCACCAGCCCGGAGGCGGTGGGCCATCTGGCGCACGAGGGCGTGGACACCGCCCGGGTGCACTTCGTCGGCAACCCGATGATCGACACTCTCCTGGCCCATCTGCCGCGCTTCGACCCGCGGGCCGCACGCGCCGCCCACGGTCTGCCCGGGCGCTACGGCGTCGTGACGCTGCACCGGCCCGCCAACGTCGACGACCCGGCCGCCGCGGCCGCCGCCGTGGCGGCGCTGCGGGAGGCGGCGCGGCACCTGGAGCTGGCGGTCCCGCTGCACCCGCGCGGCCGGGCCGCGCTGGAGGCGGCGGGGCTCGGCGACACGCCCGGCATCCGGATCCTGGAGCCGCTCGGCTACCTGGAGTTCATGGGGTTGCTGCGGGGCGCCGCCGCGGTGGTCACCGACTCGGGCGGGGTGCAGGAGGAGACCACCGTCCTGGGTGTGCCCTGCCTGACGCTGCGTCCGAACACCGAGCGGCCGGTGACGGTCACCCACGGCACGAACCGCCTCGTGAGCGCCGACGGGCTGGCCCCGGCCCTGCGCAAGGCACTGGACGGCGACGCCCCCGTCCCCGAAGGCCCCCCGCTGTGGGACGGCCGCTCGGGCCCCCGCATCGCCCGCGTCATCACCGAGTGGCTGGACCACCATGTCTGAGCCGCGCCCGCTCGACCCGCTCGCGTACGGCGACGACCACCCCCGCGGGCACGGGGACCTCGCCCGCGGCGGCCCCACCGACCTCGACCGGCCGGGGAACGAGATCTTCGACGCCCTGCGGGTCGCGCAGGTGCTGCGCATCGCCGGCGACGGCGAGGGCGCCGCCGACCGGCCGCTCGTGCTCGACGCGAGCTGCGCAGAGGGCCGCCTCACGCGGGCCCTGGCCCGCTGCGGCCACCTCGTCGACGCGATCGACGCCCGCCCCTCGGCGGTGGACCGCTGCCGCGCGCTCGGCGGCGGCCCCCGCTACGCGGTGGCGGAGATGTCGCAGTGGCGCAGCCCGTGGCTATACGACGTGGTGCTCGCGGTGGACGTGCTGTTCCGCGTACTCGACGACGCCGCCTGGCGGGCCGCGCTGGTCAACCTCGCCTCCCTCGTCCGGCTGACCGGCCGACTGGTCGTCACGGACGAGGACGCGCCCGGGCGCGTGGCGCGCGGCGACCGCGTCCTGCACCGCCCGGCGGCCGAGTACCGCGCCGCCGTCGAACCGCTCGGTCTGCGCTACGGCGGCTTCACGCCGTACGGTTTCCGGGAGAGCCGGGTCGGTTTCCACGTCTTCACGAGGACCTCCTGATGCGCCTTCTCGATCTGCTCCACCCGCACCTGGACGGGGTGACCGAGGTCGTCGACGCGACCGGCGGCGGCCTCCCGCTCGGCCCTTACCTGCACCTTCCCGAGGGCGTGCGGCTGTGCCCCTCCCCGCCCGGCGACGGCGAACCGGTCGGCGGGGGACGGCTGGCCCTGCTCAGTTACGGCCCCGACCCCGCCCGGCACGGCGACGAGGCCGCGTGCCTGGCGGCGCTGCGTCGCATGCGGCCCGGCGGCAAGGGCCTGATCGTGTTCGGCCACCCCGGCGCCGAACTGCCGTACCACCGGCTGCTCGACTCCCTGGTGGCGCAGCGCTGCCAGGTGCTGCGGGCGGCCGCTCTCGACTATCTGCACCTGCACGGCGGCGCGGTGTTCACCTGCACCGAGGCCCTGCTGCCGCTCCTCGACCCGGCCGGGCGGCCCGTGCCGGACGGGGGCGCCACGGCGCTTCGGCTGGCCGGCGAGTACGTCCTGGCGGAGTTCGTGTCGCGCGCCGAACGGGCCCGGCTGCTGGAGCTGGAGCGGCGGCACGAGGAGGACGGCCGCGCCCTGGAGGCGCTGCGGGACGGCACGGACGGTGAGCGGACGGGGGCCGTCACCCGCGAGCGCGACCGGCTCGCGGCGGAGTTGCGGCGCGCCCGGGAGCGCATCGGGGTGCTGGAGGCCCGCATCGCCATGCTGCAGGGCTCGACGTCACTGAGGGTGGGCCAGGCGCTGGTCTCGGCCGCCCGGTCCCCGGTGCGCGGTTCGAAGCGGCTGCCCGGCGAGCTGTACGGGATGTGGCGCGGCCGCGGCAAGGGCGGCCGTCCGTCGGCCCCACCGGCCGGTGCCGCCGCGCCGGCGGCCGACCCGGCGGCCGACGGGCACCTGCACCTGGCCCACCGGGCGTTCACGGCCGGCCCGCGCGACCGGCTGGTCGTCGCCGGCGTGCTGGACGCCGCGACCGCCGCCGACTTCGGCCACGACGCCGTCGTCAACCGTGCGCTGCCGCACGACGCCCGGCAGGTCGCCGAGCGCACCGACCCGGACGTGCTCGTCGTGCAGCTCAGCGCCTGCCTGTCCGGCCCGTGGGCGCACACCGGCACGGGTGCCGCCCCCGACCTGGACCGGCGGCTGGCCGAACTCCTCGCCGCCGCCCACGCGCTCGGCCGCACCGCCGTGCTGTGGCGGGACGCCCCCGCCTCCGCCGCCCCGGGCCTGGCCCCCTTCCCCTGGGACGCCGTGCTCGACGGGGACACCGGGGTGCAGCCGGCCCGGCTGGACCCGGCGACGGTGGACCGCGCGGGCCTGCGGGAGATCTTCGTCTCCCGGGCCACCCGGGTCCGGCTGTCGGAGCTCGCCAGGATCCCCGGGGCGCCGGACCCGCTGGACGCCCGGCGGGTGGCCGTGCTGTCCGCCCCGCGGGACGACGCCGAGATCTCGCGCCTGGTCGCGCAGGTCATGGCGCAGCGGCACCGTCCCGCCGAGGTGCTGGTGCCCGCACCGGGGCCGGCCTACGCGGAGCTCACCGCGGGCGGGGTCACCGTGCGGGCCGCGGCGGACGGGCCGGGAGCGCCCTGGATCGCGGACTGGTCGGACCTCGCGGAGGAGCGGTCGGCGGTCCACCTGCTGGACCTGATGTGCGCCCAGGAGTGCTCCGGGGCCGACGCGGTGGCTTTCAGCGCGCACACCGCGGGCTTCGTGCCGCACGTCAACGGCTTCCGCCCGGCGCTGGTGCGCAGGACGCTCTGGCCGTCCCCCGGGGCGGGGCGGTTGTTCACGATCCGCCCGGAGGAGGTCCGATGACGGGCACGCGCACGGTCAGGGCCATGGTCTACGGGGACGTCGACCTCAACCTCATCGACGGTTCCGCGGTGTGGGCCCAGTCGACGGTGCAGGCGCTGGCCCGGGCCGGCTGCGCGACGCGGCTGGTGCTGAAGGCACCGTTGCGCACCGGGCGGCTGGTCGATCCGCTGGCGGAGCTGCCGGGGGTGTCCGTCGTACCGTCCGGGCACGTCCTGTCCCCCGTCCAGGCCTCCCGGGTGCTGCGCGAACGGGACGAGCAGGAGCCGTGCGACCTGCTGGTGCTGCGCGGACGGCGGCTGGTGGCGCAGGTCGTCGCCGACGGCGCCTTCGACGGGCGGATCTGGGCGTACCTCACCGACATCCCGCAGTCCGCGGCGCTCATGACGGAGGAGGCCGTGGACGAGCTGACCCGGATCGCCGAGGCCTCGCGCTATCTGCTGTGCCAGACCGAGGAGTTGCGCTGCTTCATCGAGGCCTGGGTACCGGCAGCGTGCGGCAGGTGCGTGCTGTGTCCGCCGAGCGTGCCCGCTCCGGACTTCGCGGTGCCGGAGCACGACGCGGCGGGCGACCCGGTGCGCATGGTGTACACGGGGAAGTTCGCACCGCGCTGGAACACCCTGGAGATGACGGAGCTGCCGGACGCGCTGGCGGCCCGGGGGATCAGGGCCGAACTGCACACCGTCGGCGACAAGATCCACGACGACCCCGGGCACCCCGGCTTCCACGCGGCCATGGAACGCGCGCTGCGCACCGCGAACGGTGTGGTGCACCACGGCGGCACGCCGCGCCAGGAGGCCATGCGGATCGCCGCGGGCTGCGACCTGGGGCTGGGCTGGCGCCGGCCGGAACTGGACGCGAGCCTGGAACTGTCCACCAAGGTGCTGGAGTTCGCGACGCTCGGACTGCCCGTCGTGCTCAACCGCACCCCCGCGCACGAGGCGCTGCTCGGCGCCGACTACCCGCTGTTCGTCCCCGGCCGGGGCACCCTCGACGACGCGGCGGAGGCGGTCGCCACCGCCGTCGGCTCCCCCGAGGCCTACCGTGCGGCCGCTCTGCGCTGCCGCGAGGCCGCCGGCCGCTTCTCACTGGACCGGGCCGCCGAGCGGCTGCGGGGACTGATCGAACGGGCGCTGCCCCCCGTACCGGCCGGGCTCGCCGGACGCGGCCGGCCCCTGCGGGTCGGCGTCGCCGGGCACGACCTGAAGTTCTTCACGCGGCTGCTGGACCACCTCCAGGCCCTGCCCGGGGTCGAGGTGCGGGTCGACGCCTGGGAGGCGCTGGCCCGGCACGACGCGGCCGCCAGCCGCGACCTCGCCGCCTGGGCCGACGTCGTCGTCGTCGAGTGGTGCGGGCCCGCGGCCGTCTGGTACAGCCGTCACAAGCGGCGCGGCTCGCGGCTGCTGGTGCGCCTGCACCGCTTCGAGCTGTACGCCGGCTACCCCTCGCAGGTGGACATCGACGCCGTCGACCGCGTCGTGTGCGTCAGCCCGCACTACAACCGGCTCACCCGGGAACGCACCGGCTGGCCCCAGGAGAAGCTCGTCACCATCCCCAACTGGGTCGACGACCGGCAGCTGGACCGCCCCAAGGTCCCCGACGCCCGGCACCGCCTCGGCATGATCGGCATCGCGCCCTCGCGCAAGCGCCTCGACCTGGGACTGGACGTGCTCGAGGCCCTGCGGTCCAGGGACCCTCGGTGGCGACTGTCGGTGAAGTCCAAGATGCCCTGGGACTACTGGTGGATCTGGAACAAGCCGGAGGAGCGGGCGCACTACGACGCCGTGCTGAGGCGGGTGCAGTCCGGCCCGCTGGAGGACGCCGTGGTCTTCGACGACTTCGGACCCGACGTGGCGAGCTGGCTGCGGCGCATCGGCTTTGTGCTCTCCACCAGCGACGACGAGAGCTTCCACCTCGCCCCCGCCGAGGGCATGGCCTCCGGCGCGGTACCCGCCCTGCTGCCCTGGCCGGGCGCCGACGCGATCTACGAGCGCCGCTGGATCCACGACTCGCCCGAGGCCATGGCGGACGCCATCGCGGCGCTCGCGGCCGACGGCTGGGAGGAAGCGGGCGAGCAGGCCCGCGACCGGCTGCGCGAGACCTTCGGGCTGGACACGGTCCGCGCGGCGTGGACGGAACTGGTCACCGGCTCGGCGCCGTGACGCCCACGACGGCGGCCGGCAGGGGGGCGGTCACCGCGGCGGAGGCGGCGGCCTTCGCGCGGGCGGCCACGGCACGGCTGTAGCGCGTCGTGAAGACCATGGGTAGGGCGAAACCGCGGACGACGTCCCTCGCAAACGTCTGGCCCGCCACCCAGAGCCAGCTCTACACGGAGCTGAACCGGCTCGCCGAGGCCGGGCTGGTGACGGTCGCCGCCGAGGGGCCGCGCGGGCGCAAGGAGTACACCGTCACCGAGGCCGGCCGCGCGGAGCTGCTCCACTGGCTCGTCGAGGTCGAGCCGCAGCGCAACCGCCGCAGCGACGCGCTGCTGCGGGTCTTCTTCCTCAACCACGTCGGCCCCGGGCAGGCCCGCGCCTACGTGGAGCGGGAGGGTGCGCAGGCCGCGGAGCACCACGAGGCCCTGCCGGAGGTCGAACGCTCCGTTGACTGGGACGAAGGCGGTGACCTCGCGTTCTACGGCCGGCTGACCCTGGAGTGGGGTCTGCGCTTCACCAGGATGCAGCAGGAGTGGGCCGCCTGGGCGGCGGAGCACATCGGTGATCGCGCATCGCGGGACACCGCCCGGCCGTAACATGGCGCCGGGGTGGTGACTGGAGGTGCGCATGACCACGGATGAGTCACCGTACGACGTACTCGTCGTCGGCGGTTCCGGGGTGGACACCGTGGTGCGGGTGGACAGCCTGCCCGTACCGCTCGTGGACTCCCTGGGGGTGGAGCCGGTCCGGGAGTGGCCCGGCCAGACGGGCGGCAACGTGGCACTCGGCTGCCGCGCGCTCGGCATGAGCGTGAAGTTCCTCGACTTCGTCGGCGAGGACTGGGTCGGCACCATGCTCCGGGAGCGCCTGGCCAAGGGCGATGTCGACTTCGAGCCGCTGATCTCCCCCGCCGGGACCCGGCGGGCCGTGAACCTCGTGGACGCGACGGGTCACCGGATGTCCTTCTACGACGGACGTGACCCCGCGGACCTGCGGATGCCGCGCGAGTTCTATCTGCCGCACCTGCGCCGAGCCCGGCACGTGCACCTGTCGATCTCGCACTTCACCCGCTTCCTCTACGACGACATCGAGGAACTCGGCCTGCCCGTCTCGACCGACCTGCACGACTGGGACGGACTGGCCGAGCACCAGCGGGAGTTCGCCCGCCGCTCCGACCTGGTCTTCCTCAGCGCGGCGGGAGCGGGCGAGCGCATCGCGGACGTGATGCGCGAAATCCTGCGCGACGGCCGCGCCCAGGCCGTGATCGCCACCGCCGGCGCGGGCGGCGCCTATCTGCTCGCGCGCGACGGGGGCAGCACGCCCCGGCACATCCCGGCCGTCACCCCGCCCGGCCCGGTGGTGGACTCCAACGGGGCGGGCGACGCCTTCCTCTGCGGCTTCCTCCACGGGCGCATGCGCGGGCTGGACTTCGTGTCCTGCGCCCGCCTCGGCGCGAGCGCGGGTGCGTACACCTGCACGGCGGGCGGCAACCTGGCGCTCATCGACGCCGCGACGCTGGAGTCCGCTCAGGTCTCCCTCTCCGGCACGTAGTCGGCCTCCTCCAGTCCGAAGGTCCAGGCGACGCCCTCGCGGGCGGTCCGGGTCCGCGGCGGCACCCGCAGCCAGTAGGTACGGTGGGTGCCGTCCGGCTCCGGCGTGGAGTTGACGACCTCGACCATCACCAGCGGCTCGTCCCCCTCCAGTTCGATCCGCCACAGCACCCCGGCCGCGTCCCGCTGCACGGGCTCGGCGCCGGACTCCTCCAGGTAGCGCTCGTAGCCGTAGTGCTCCAGCATCACCCGGCGCAGCTCGGCGTTCTCCTCCTGGCGTATACGGCCGGGGGTGAGCCTGGCGAGCCCGTCGAGGAACTCGGCGGGGACCGGCATGCCCCGCCAGGCGTGCAGCGCGAAGCCGTCCGCGAAGGCCAGCGCGGGGCCGTCGCCGCGGTCCAGCCGGCCCGCCTCGTCCCGGTGCAGCTCCAGGGGGCGTTCGGCGACGACCGCCGTCCGCTCGTACGGCCACCACCAGCCGGCGTTCCGCGCGACCGCGGCGATCCCGGCCAGCTCCCCCGTGCCCTCCTCGCCGTCGAAGGCGGCCAGCCACGGCGCGTCGTGCTGCCCGAGCACGGCGTCGAGCAGCGCGAGCCGCACGGCCTGCCCGCCCCCGGGCACCCCGGACGCGGCGTCGGCCACGGCCGTCCGTATCCGCTCGGTCAGCGAAACCGTCGTGTCCCACAACTGCGCGCCCGTGACGGCCCAGTGATCCGCCCAGCCGGCCGGGCCGAGCCGGTCGGCGACCCGCTCCCGTGCAACGGCCCACGGTCGCGTGCGCACCGCATCGCGCACGCTGCCGCCCGAGGTGCCGCCCGCCGTCAGGCGCATGGCCAGGGCCACCGCCTCCAGCGGTGAGGCCGCCCACACGATCCGTTCCGGCTCCGCGAGTCCGGCCAGCCGGTAGGCCAGGCGTACCCCGTCCTCCGCGGCCGCCCGGTCCGCCGGTCCCGTCGCCGCCACGACCTCGCGCCACAGCGCCGCCAGGTCCGCTGCCGGCTCCGCCGACGTGCCCGTGCCCGTGCCCGTGTTCGCCACCGTCGTCATCGCTCCGCTCCCCCGTCCTCGTCAGTCCGCCACGACGCGCACCGCGCCGGGCGCGTACTCGCGCTGCCGCACCACCCGGTACCAGCCCTTGGGCAGCGGTATCGCGGCGTGCTCCTCGTGCACCACCCGCCCGCCGTCGGGCAGATGGAGGTACGCCGCCCCGAACGGCCCGGCCTCGCGCACCAGCGTCCCCGGACCGACCACCGCGTGGGCGTGCCCCGTCACCTCGCCGAGGGCCAGCACGAGCCTCCCCCGCACGTCCCTCGGCCGGCGCGGCAGCCGGTCCGTGCCCGGCGGCACAGCCGCCTCCGCTACGGGCACGATCAGGACGTCCCCCTGCCGGTACATGCGTGTCTCCCTTCGCCGTCGGCACCCGCCGACCCGATGTCCACGACGCTACGCGGGGGGTGTGACAACGCCCCCGGACGGCCTGTGCACAGCCCGCGGCAGCCGCTGTCGGAGCGACTTGGTAGAACTCTTCGCGGGCCCGCCACCACCGGCTCGACACACCACCGCACCACCGGCTCACGGCACCACCGGCTCCACAGCGGCACCGCATCCAAGGCACCACCCACAGCACCGCGTCCGTCCACCTCGGGAGACCACCGATGTCCTACGTCGAACATCTGCAGGAACTGAACGGCCTGCCGGCCTTCGACTTCCCCGCGCCCGATGCGCGGCAGGAGCTCCCGGCGGCCGGCGCGGTCGCGTGGCGGCTGGCCGTCAACCCCTGGGAGGACAAGGCGAAGGAGACCTTCGCTCAGCTGTGGGACCGCTTCCTGGAGACGGTGGAGCCCGGCGGGGTGCGGGCCCTGGTCGTGGGGCAGTGGGGCGAGCCGTACGACAACGACTCCGGTGCCGTCGTGGGGCGGCTCGTGGACGCCCGGGAGCGGCTGACCGCCCTGGAGGCCGTGTTCATCGGCGACCTGGAGACGGAGGAGGCCGAGATCTCCTGGATCGAGCAGTCCGACGTGACACCGGTGCTCGAGGCCTACCCGCGGCTGGAGGTGCTGGGCGTCCGCGGCGGCTCGGGGCTGCGCTTCCCCGCGACCCGCCACCAGCGGCTGCGCACGCTCCGCTTCGAGGCGGGCGGTCTTCCCGGCGAGGCCGTCCGCGGTGTCGCCGCCAGCGAACTCCCCGCGCTGGAGCACTTGGAGCTGTGGCTCGGCGTGGAGGAGTACGGCGGGGACGCGACGGTCGCCGACCTCGCACCGGTCCTGGCCGGCGGCCGCTTCCCCGCCCTGCGCCACCTCGGCCTGCGCAACAGCGAGATCCAGGACGAGATCGCCGCCGCCGTCGCAGCGGCCCCAGTCGTCGCCCAGCTCTCCTCGCTCGACCTGTCCCTGGGCGTGCTCACCGACGAGGGCGTGACCGCCCTGCTCGCCGGCCAGCCGCTGACCCACCTGAACTGGCTCGACCTCCACCACAACTTCGTCACCGAGCCGGTCGCCGAACGCGTGCGGGCCGCCCTCGAACCCTCCGGCGTCGAGGTCGACCTCTCGGACCCCGGTGACGAGGACGAGTGGGACGGTGAGATCCACCGCTACACCGCCGTCGCGGAGTGATGCCGTCATGACCGTCACACAGCATCTGGAGACCTTCCACGGGCTGCGCGTGCACACGCTGCCCGAGGCCGGGACGGCCGAGCTGCCCGAGCCCGACACCGTGGCCTGGCGGCTGGACTGCTTCGAGGCCGGCGAGATCCCCTTCCCCGAGGTGTGGGGCCACTTCACCACCGCGGTCGACACCACACGGGTGCGCGCCCTCGTCCTCGGGCCCTGGTGGGACGACGAGTACGCGGAACTGCGTCCCGCGCTGGAACTGGTCCTGGCGGACGCGGAGCGCTTCCCAGCCCTGCGCGCCCTCTTCCTCGCCGACGTCACCTACGAGGAGTGCGAGGTCTCCTGGCTTCAGCTGACCGACGTCACACCCGTACTCGAACGCTTGCCGCTGCTGGAGGAGTTCGGCGTCCGCGGCGGCGACTCTCAGGGCCTGGGCGAGGAGCCGCTGTCCCTGCGGCCCGTCCGCCACGACGCGCTGCGCGTGCTGCGCTTCGAGTCCGGCGGGCTGCCCGGCGCCGTGGTGCGGGCCGTCGCAGCCTGCGAACTGCCCGCACTGGAGCGGCTGGAGCTGTGGCTCGGCGTGGAGGAGTACGGGGGCGACGCGACGGTCGCCGACCTCGCGCCCATCCTCGCGGGCGGCCGCTTCCCCGCCCTGCGCCACCTCGGCCTGCAGGACAGCGAACTGCAGGACGAGATCGCGGCGGCCATCGCCTCGGCGCCCGTCGTCGCCCAGCTGGAGACGCTGAGCCTGTCCATGGGAACGCTCGGCGACACCGGCGCCGAGGCGCTGCTGGGCGGCCAGCCCCTCACCCACCTCAAGCGCCTGGACCTGCACCACCACTTCCTGAGCGAGGCCGTGGCCGAGCGGCTGCGCGCGGCGGTGGGCTCGGCGGGCACCGAGGTCGACCTGTCGGAGCAGCTCGCGTCGCGCCGCCGGCGGGGCGAGGAGTGGCGCTATGTCGCCGTCTCCGAATAGCCGCACCGGGGGTGCGCCGCGGATCACCGTGGTCGGCAACCCCGGCAACCGCAGGACGGGGCTGTTCGCCGACGCGGTGCGCGCCGCGGGGCATCCCGCGCCCCGCGTGCTGGCGTGGCGCGACGTGCTGCGCGGACGGTACGCCTTCGCGCCCGGCGAGTTCGTGCGCGTCGACTCCCCCGGTGAGGACGCCGAGGTCGACCGGCTGCTGCGGGGCGCCGACGACCCGGCCCGGGTCGAGGGCACCGCGCTGTGGCACCGCCGTTTCACCGCCGCGGTGCGCGAGGTGACGCGAGCGGCCCGCCGGGCCGGCGCGGTGCCGTCGGCGGACGCCGGGGAGATCGCCGTCCTGTTCGACAAGCGGCGCTGCCACGCCCGGCTCGCCGCCGAGGGCGTCCCGGTGCCGCCCGCACCCGACGGGCCGCCGGTGCGCGGCTGGGACGAGCTCAAGGACCGCCTGCGCGCCGCCCGGATGCCCAGGGCCTTCCTCAAACCCGCGCACGGCTCCTCCGCCTCCGGGGTGGTGGCGCTGGCGACGGGCCCGGGACGGGTCAAGGCCACGACCTCGGTGGAGACCACCGCCGACGGGCGCCTGTTCAACTCGCTGCGGGTCCGCGAGTACCGCACGGAGCAGGAGGTCGCCGCCCTCGTCGACGCGCTGGCCCCGGACGGGCTGCACGTCGAGCGCTGGCTGCCCAAGGCGTCGCTGCACGGCCGGGCGGCCGACCTGCGGGTGGTGGTGGTCGCCGGCCGCGCCACGCACGCCGTCGTCCGCACCAGCCGGCACCCGATGACGAACCTGCACCTCGGCGGCGTCCGCGGCGACCTGGACGCGGCCCGCGCGGCGATCCGCGCCGCGGGCGGCGACTTCGGCGATGTGCTGGCGACCGCGGAACGGGCGGCCGCCTGCTTCCCCGGCACGCTCTGCGTCGGCGTGGACGTGCTGCCCACGACGGGCTGGCGCCGCTTCGCCGTCGGTGAGGTCAACGCCTTCGGCGATCTGCTGCCCGGGCTCACCGGCATCCCGGGCGGCGGCGCCGAGGGCCTGGACACCTACGCCGCCCAGGTCGCCGCCGTACCGGCCGCGATGGAACGCGCGCGACGCGAGGAGCACCACCATGACGCCACTGCTTGACATGAACCAGATCGTGGGCAGCCACGACATCCTGCTGGTCACGCTGGACACCCTCCGCCACGACGTGGCCGAGGAGCTGGCCGCGGCCGGCCGCATCCCCCATCTGGCCCGCCATCTGCCCGGCGGCCGCTGGGAGCGCCGGCACGCGCCCGGCAGCTTCACCTACGCCTCCCACCAGGCGATCTTCGCGGGCTTCCTGCCCACGCCCACCGCGCCCGGCCCTCACCCCCGGCTCTTCGCGGCGCGCTTCGCGGGCAGCGAGAGCACCGCGGACGGCACCTTCGTGTTCGACACCCCCGACCTGGTGTCGGGCCTGGCCGCGGCCGGATACCGCACGGTGTGCATCGGCGGTGTCGGCTTCTTCAACAAGCAGGCGCCGCTGGGCTCGGTGCTGCCCGGGCTCTTCCAGGAGAGCCACTGGGAGCCGGAGTTCGGCGTGCCCTCGCCCACCTCCTTCGAGGCGCAGGTGACCCGCGCCGAGGAGGTCGTCGCCGCGCTGCCGCCGGAGCAGCGGCTGTTCCTCTTCGTGAACGTGTCCGCACTGCACCAGCCCAACTGGTTCCACCTGCCGGGCGCCACCCGGGAGTCGGGCGACTCGCGCGCCACGCACGCCGCCGCCCTGGAGTACGTCGACCGCCACATCGGCAGGCTCTTCGCCGCCGCCTCGAGCCGCCGCCCGTGCCTGGCCGTCGTCTGCTCGGACCACGGCACGGCGTACGGCGAGGACGGTCACACCGGCCACCGCATCGGCCACGAGGTCGTGTGGACGGTGCCCTACGCCCACTTCCTCCTCGACGGGGCCGCCCGATGACCCTCACCGACGTGACGCTCTCCACGACGCCCCCGGCCACGGCCGCCGTGCGCCCGTACCGGCACTACGTGTACGCGTATCCGCACAAGACGGCCTACCGCGCGCTGCCCCGCGAGCGCGCCGGGCTGCGCGACCTGTGGGCGGACGAGCCGAAGGACGCGCTGTCCCTCTACTTCCACATCCCGTTCTGCGAGGTCCGCTGCGGCTTCTGCAACCTCTTCACCAGGATCGGGGCGCCCGGCGGCCTGGCCACCGCCTACCTGGACGCTCTCGAGCGCCAGGCCGCGGCGGTGCGGGAGGCGCTGGGCGAGGGCGCGCGGTTCGCCAACGCGGCCTTCGGCGGCGGCACTCCGACGTATCTGGAGGCCGCCGAGCTGGAGCGGCTCTGCGAGCTCGCCGAACACGGCCTGGGGGCCGACCTGCGGGCGATACCGCTGTCCGTGGAGGCCTCCCCGGCCACCGCGACCGCCGACCGGCTGTCGGTGCTGGCGGAGCGCGGCACGACCCGGCTGAGCCTGGGGGTGCAGAGCTTCGTCGAGGCCGAGGCGCGCGCCGCCGTCCGCCCCCAGCGGCGGGGCGACGTCGAGGCGGCGCTGGGCAGGATCCGGGAGGCTGGCATCCCCGTCCTCAACATCGACCTGATCTACGGCATCGACGGCCAGACCGAGCTGTCCTGGACGGAATCCCTCGACGCCGCGCTCGCCTGGCGCCCCGAGGAGCTGTATCTGTACCCCCTGTACGTCCGTCCGCTCACCGGGCTCGGCCGGCACACCGCCGGCACCGAGCGGGGCGAGCAGGCGTGGGACGAGCAGCGGCTGCGGCTTTACCGCCACGGCCGCGACCATCTGCTGGCACGCGGCTACGAGCAGGTGTCGATGCGCATGTTCCGCCGTGCGGACGCGCCGACCACCGGCGGCGGGGACTACGCCTGCCAGACCGACGGCATGGTCGGCCTCGGCTGTGGGGCCCGCTCGTACACCTCCACGCTGCACTACTCCTTCGACTACGCCGTCGACATGCACCGCATCCGCGGCATCATCGACGCCTACACCGCGCGCACCACGCGGGAGTTCGGTCACGCCGACTACGGCTGGACGATGGACGACGAGGAGGCCCGCCGCCGTCATCTGCTGCAGTCGCTGCTGCAGGCCGAGGGCCTGTCCGTCGCGGAGTACCGGGCCCGGTTCGGCTCGGCGCCCGGGGAGGACTTCGCCGAGGAGCTGGAGCGCTTCGCGGACCGGGGCTGGCTGGACACGTCCGCGGGGCCGGACGTGCTGCGGCTGTCGCCCGAGGGCCTGGCCCACTCCGACGCGGCCGGTCCCGAGCTGTTCTCCACCGCCGTCCGCCGCCGTATGGCCGCCTACGAGCCCAAGTGAGCACCCACGCCATGGACCTGACGATCCTCTATCGCGGCCCGCTCGCCTCGTGCGACTACGACTGCCCGTACTGCCCGTTCGCCAAGCGCCGCGACAGCCGCGCCCAGCTGACCGCCGACCGCTCCGCCCTGGAGCGCTTCGCCGGCTGGGCGGGCGAACAGACCGGGGACCGACTCTCCCTGCTGTTCACCCCGTGGGGCGAAGGCCTGGTCCGCTCCTGGTACCGGCGCGCCCTGGCGGACCTGAGCCGACTGCCGCACGTCCGCAGGGTGGCGATCCAGACCAACCTGAGCGGCCGCACACAGTGGCTGGACGACGCCGACCGGGACACGATCGCCCTGTGGTGCACCTTCCACCCCGGCCAGACGCCCTACGACCGCTTCCTGGCCACGTGCCGGGACCTGGCGGAGCGCGGGGTCCGCCACAGCGTGGGCGTCGTCGGCCTGCCGGAGCACCTGGAGCAGGCCCGCCGGCTGCGTGACGATCTCCCGGACCACGTCTACCTGTGGGTCAACGCCGCCGAGGGCCACACGTACACCGACGCCGAGGCGGCGCGGTGGACCGCGCTCGACCCGCTCTTCCCGTACAGCCGGCATCCGCACCGCAGCGCGGGCCTGCCGTGCCGCACGGGCGAGTCGGTCGTCTCGGTGGACGGCGAGGGCACTGTACGCCGCTGCCACTTCGTCCGCGAGGAGCTGGGCAACCTCTACGACGGCTCCTACCGCGCGGCGCTGCGCCCGCGCGCGTGCCCGCTGGCCGTCTGCGACTGCCACATCGGCTATGTCCACCTGGAGACGCTGCCGTTGTACGACGTGTTCGCGGGCGGGGTCCTGGAACGGATCCCCGCCGCGGCACCGCCCGGGCGGACACCGCTGCGGCTCCTGACGCCGGCCTCCTCATAGCGGGGCGGCCGGGCGCGCCGGGACCCAGCACGCCCGGACCCAGCACGCCAGGCCCCAGCGCACTGGGCCCGGGCCCGGCGGGTGTCAGCCCTTGCGGCCGACTCCTCCCCAGAAGGCGATGCGGACGTTCTCGCCCTCCTGCACCGGCGGGCCGTCCGGGCGCCACAGCGGTACCTGCACCAGGCCCGGCTCGACGAGGGAGAACCCTTCGAAGAAGGGCTCGATCTCCGGCTTGCCGCGCAG
The DNA here is from genome assembly GCF_000373665.1 of Streptomyces sp. BoleA5. Lineage (NCBI taxonomy): Bacteria > Bacillati > Actinomycetota > Actinomycetes > Kitasatosporales > Streptomycetaceae > Streptomyces > Streptomyces sp. BoleA5. The sequence continues at coordinate 8,216 of NZ_KB892111.1, read as the reverse complement.
GGTGAGGGTGGAGGTGGCGTTCTTGTACGCCTCGCCGGCGTCGGCGTCGACGTCGCGGTGGAAGTCGGTGGTGCCGTGGCTGAGGATCAGCAGGCTGCCGGCCGGGAGGTTCTTGGTGAGGGTGCGCACGATCCCGGCCGGGTCCTCGTCGTCGCGGACGAAGTGCAGGAGCGCGACGAGCATCAGGGCGACGGGCTGGTCGAAGTCGATCAGCTCCCGGATCGTGGCGTGTTCCAGGATGGTCTCGGGCTCGCGGACGTCGCCGAGGAAGAAGCCGGCGTTGCCGGTGTTGGTGAGCCGCGCGCCGGCGTGGGCGGCGACGATGGGGTCGTTGTCGACGTAGGCGACCCGGGCCTCGGGGACGACGGAGCGGGCGACCTCGTGGGTGTTGGGCGAGGTGGGGATGCCGGTGCCGATGTCGACGAACTGCCGGATGCCCTGTCCCGCCGCGTAACGCACCGCGCGCTGCATGAAGTCCCGGTTGGCGCGCGCGCTCGGGCGCGCGTCGGGGGTCATGTGGATCACCATCTCGGCCGCCTCGCGGTCGGCCTCGTAGTTGTCCTTGCCTCCGAGGTAGTAGTCGTACATCCGGGCCGGGTGCGGCCGGCTGGTGTCGATCTCCTCAGCGGGGAAGCCCTTGTCGGTCAACGCCTGCTCCGTTCGGATTCCGGTGGCCCTTGCGGGTCCGGGTCGGTGCGGTCGGTGGTCTTCCGTTCCGTCCCGCCGCTCACGGCAGCAGGAAGTCGGCCTGGCCGGCCTTGGCGCCCTGGATGAACGACATCATCTCGCTGCCGGTGTAGATCAGGCAGGGCCCGTCCGGGTCGTCGGACTGCCGTAACGCCACCCGGCCGTCGTCCATCCTGAGGGCTTCGACGCACGAGCCGCCGTTGCCCCCGCTCCACGGCTTGCGCCAGCCCTCGTCGGCGAGTTCCCCGGCGGGCATGCCGTTGTAGATCCGCTCCATGGTCATGTCTCCTTGTGGATGCCACCGAGGATCCGCTCGGTGCTCTGGGTCGGCGCGGCTTGTGCGCACATCCGGTCCAGGGCCTCCAGGAAGGTCGAGACGTCGTCGCGGTCGTCGAAGTAGACGGCCCCGACCAGGCTTTCGGAGTAGACGACGTCCGGGAGGTCGTGCGTCTGGAACCGGAAGATGTGGAACGGGCCGTACATGGCGGGGTGCGGTCCGGCCGTGAACGGCATGATCTGCAGTCGTACGTTGGGCAGGGCGCAGGAGTCGATGAGCCTGGCGATCTGGGCCCGCATGACCGCCGGTCGGCCGATGGGTCTTCGCAGGACCGTCTCGTCCATGACGATCCAGACCAGCGGCGCGTCCTCCCGGGTGAGCAGTGCCTGGCGCTCCATCCGCAGCGCGACCCCGCGTTCGACCTCCGCGTCCCCGGCGCCCGGGTTCCCCGCCCGCAGCACCTCGCGCGCGTAGTCCTCGGTCTGCAGCAGTCCGGGGACGTAGTGCGGTTCGTAGGCGCGGATGACGCCGGCCTCGCCCTCCAGGCTCACGAAGGCGCTGAACCAGTCGGGCAGGACGTCGCGGTAGCGGTGCCACCAGCCGGGCTGGTTGGCCTCCCGGGCCAGTGCGAGGAACTCCTCCAGCTCCGCCGGGCCGGTGACCCCGTAGGTGCGCAGGAGCTTCTCGACGTAGGGGATCTTCAGGCCGACCTCGGCCTTCTCCATGCGGCGGATCGTGGCGTGGGTGACGTCGAGGGCCAGGCCGGCCTCCTCGAAGGAGAGCCCCGCCTTCTCGCGCAGATCCTGGAGCCGTTTGCCGAGCACCACCCGGAGGACGGTGGGAGCACCGGCCGACCGTGCGTCCGTCACGACCAACTTCCCCAACTCCCCTCTGCTGTAGGCAGTGTGTCATGCCGTCATCGAAAACCGACAGTGCGCACCGGCCGTTCTGTAAATTACAGATCGCATCTTGCCAACGGTTCGAACGGGACCGCATAGTTGTCGACGTGGCCTCCTCACCAGACGCTCTGCGGTTAGAGCGCCGTGGCACCCCCGACGCCCGTCGCTGCCGGGATCTGTTCCGTTTGCCCGCCCACGGGTCCTCGGTCGCCGACGCACGCCATCGCGTGCGGGCGCGGCTGCGGGAATGGGAGACGGACGAGGGACTGCGCGACGACGCCGAGATGATCGTTTCCGAGCTCTTCACCAACGCCGTCATGCACACCGGCAGTGAGTTCATCACCTGCGGGATGGGGTACGACGGCACCCGGCTGCGGCTCGAAGTCAGCGACCAGGGGCGCGCGCCGACTGCGCCCCGGCCGCGGGCGGCGGGCGTGGACGAGGAGGGCGGACGCGGTCTGCTGCTGGTGGGCGCGCTCTCGCAGGCCTGGGGCGTCCGGCCCACCGACGACGGCGGCGGCCGTGTCGTGTGGGCCGAACTCGGCCCCGGGGCTCCGTCCTTCTGACGCCGCCCCCGCGGCCCCCGCCTGCCGCCCCCTACAGGGGCAGCAGGTCCGGACGCTTGGGTTCCACGTTGTCGCCGGAGGACTCCCCGCGCAGCCGCCGGCCGATCCACGGCACGAGGTACTCGCGGGCCCACTGGATGTTGTCCCGCCGGATCTCGGCGGGCGCGCGGAACCTCTCCGGCGGCCACGCCTGGTCGGGATCGGCCGGCACCTCCAGGCCCAGCACCTGCGCGGCGCGCAGGGCGACCCTGGTGTGCCCCTCGGGCGACAGGTGGAGGCGGTCGGCGTCCCAGGCCCTGCGGTCCTGGACCGAACGCAGCGACCACAGGTCCAGCACCGGGGAGTCGTAGCGGTCGGCGATGGCGCGCACATGGGCCGTGTAGGTGGCGATCTTGCCGCGCAGATGCCGCAGCACGGGAATACCCCGGGTGTCGAAGCCCGTGCACAGCACGACGGTGCCGACCGTCCCGGTGAGGCGGGCGACCGCCGCCTCGTAGCGCTCGGCGACGTCGTCCGGGTCGCTGCCGGGACGGAGGATGTCGTTGCCGCCCGCACAGAAGGTCACGAGGTCGGGCGCGAGTTCCACGGCCCGCGGCACCTGCTCCTCGACGATCTGGTCGAGGAGGCGGCCGCGCACGGCGAGGTTCGCGTACCGGAAGTCGTGCTCGGGGCGGCGGTCGGAGAGGAGGACCGCCAGCCGGTCGGCCCAGCCGATGAACGTCCCGTCGGGACCCGGATCGCCCACACCTTCCGTGAAGCTGTCCCCCACGGCTGCGTACGACCCGATGGCGTCGCTGTTGTCTGTTCTCGAATCGTCTGGCACGTCAGCACATACTTCACCTCCTCAAGTGGCCTACGCCACCGTAACCAGGGGTTGACGGGGGGTGATCTATCCCACCCGGCCGGACCCACCGGAAACGGAATAAGACGGCCTTCCGCCGGCGTCAAAACAGCCCTCCTCCGCGATCACATACCGCGCGGTACGGGCCCGGCCGGGGTGCCGTAGGGTCGGGAGTGGTCCGGCCGCCGGTGACCCGCACCGCCCGGCCCTGAGCGAAGGAGCGCCGGTGACCGAGCAGACGCCGCAGACCGCCCCGTCGGAACCCGAGCTGTCCGGGGTGCGCAACTTCCGCGACGTGGGCGGCCTCCCGACGACCGACGGCCGCCGCCTGCGGTACGGACGGCTCTTCCGCAGCGGCCACCTGGCGCACGCCACCGCGGAGGACGCCGGATTCCTCTCCTCCCTCGGACTGCACACGGTCTTCGACTTCCGCAACGCCTCCGACATGAGGCTGGAGGGCCCCGACGTCGAGCTGCCCGGCGTGCGCAACGTGAACATGCCGCTGAGCGACCCCGCGCAGGGCGCCGAGTTCTGGACCACGGTCCGCGACGGCGACATCGCCGCGCTGCGCGAGATCCTCGGCGAGGGCCGCGCCGCCGCGCGCATGGTGGAGGCGTACCGCCGCATCGTCCTGGACCGCATCGCCGAACACGCCCGCATGCTGGAGCTGCTCGCCGAGGACGAGTCGGTGCCGGCGCTGCTGCACTGCGCCGCGGGCAAGGACCGGGCCGGCACCTCGATCGCCGTCATCCTGCTCGCCCTCGGGGTGGAGCGCGACGCGATCGTGGAGGACTACCTCAAGAGCAACGAGGCCCACCGCCGTTACCGCATCAGGCGCGGCGACGACGCGGAGCCGGCGAGCACCCCGGAGGTCATGGAGCTGCTCGGGCCCCTCTTCGACGCGCGCAAGGAGTACCTGGAGACCGCCTTCGGCACCATCGAGGAGCACTGGGGCTCGGCGGACCGCTACCTGGAGGAGGGGCTCGGCCTCACGCCCGCGCGCCGCGAGCGGCTGCGCGCGCTCTTCCTGGACGGCGCGCAGCCGGCCTGACCCGGGCTGCCGGGGCCGCCCTACTTGGCCCCGGCCAGGTGGAAGATCAGGAAGAAGAACGCGGCGATGACGTGGACCCCCACCAGGTAGATGAAGGCGCGCACCTTGAAGCCCATGGGGGCCTTGTCGCGGGAGTCTGCGGACATGGTCAGTCCTCTCGTCATGCGCCGTGGGGGCGCGGGGAACGGCTGTCGCCCAGGCACAGCTCGGCGACGGAACTCCGCAGCAGTGTGTGGACGAACAGCAGATCGACACCGTTCGGCGAAGCAGCGGCGATGCGGTGCGGGGTGAGCGAGTCGAAGTGGGCGCTGTCGCCGGGCGCCAGCCGGTGCACGGCCTCGCCGAGGGTGAGCCGCAGTTCGCCCTGGAGGACGTACAGCCATTCCTCGCCGACGTGGACGCGGACCAGGCCCTCCTGGGGGCCGGGGGGCACGTGGAGCCGCAGGGCCTGCATGGCCCGCCCGGGGTTCCCAGCCGGCCAGTACGTCCAGCCGCCTGCCTCCGCGGGCGGCACGGAGCCGCCGCGGACGACCGGCTCGCGCTCCGGGGCGGTCTCGCCCAGCAGGTCGGAGACCGTGGTGCCGTAGGTGCGCGCGAGCGCCAGCAGCATGGGGAGCGAGGGCTGCCGCTGGCCGGTCTCCAGCCGGGACAGGTGCGCGGGCGAGAGCCCGGCGCGGGCGGCGGCCGCCTCCAGCGTCAGCCCGCCCCGGCGGCGCAGCGCGCGCAGCTGGGGGGCGACGTCCGGCAGGGGCGCCTCGTCCGCGGATGGTGAGGTCATACCTCAGGTATAGACATGGTTCGCCTCTGAGGCAAAACTTTTGCCTCAGAGGCAAGAACCGTCGGCCGGGCGACGGCCGGGTCAGCGGTGGGCGACCGCCTGCTTCACCAGTGTCCGGCCGAACTCCCACATCAGGCCACCGCCGCCGTGTGCGTCGTCCATCACGGCCGTGAAGGCGTCCACGAAGCGGTCCACCTCCCGCTCGCCGATGACCAGCGGAGGGATCAGCTTGATCACCTCCAGGTGGTCCCCGGACACCTGGGTGAGGATACGGTGCCGCTGCAGCAGCGGCACGACCACCATCTGCGCGAAGAGCCCCTTGCGGGCCGCCTGCAGCATCGTCCAGCGGCTGCGCAGCCCCAGCGACTTCGGCCGGCCGAACTCGATGCCGATCATCAGGCCCCTGCCGCGGACCTCGTACAGCAGCTCGTAGCGGTCGACGAGGGCCTCGAGGCGGGCGCGGAGCAGGTCCCCGGTGGCCCGCGCGTTGGCCACGACCTTCTCGTCCTCCATCACCGCGAGCGTGGCCAGGCCCGCCGCCATGGCCTGGGCGTTGGAGCCGAAGCTCGCCGAGTGCACCAGCACCCGGTCCATGGACGAGTAGACCTTCTTGAAGATCCAGTCCTTGCCGAGGGTGGCGCCCACCGGCACGTAGCCCCCCGACAGTGCCTTGGCCACGCACACCAGGTCCGGCTCGACGCCCTCTTCGTGCTGGTAGGCGAAGAAGTCGCCGGTGCGGCCGAGACCGGTCTGCACCTCGTCGGCGATGAGCAGTGCCCTGTGCCGGTGCAGCAGCTCCTGCGCCGCCCACAGGTAACCGGGCGGCGCGGGGTGCACGCCCTTGCCCTGGATCGGCTCGACGATCAGCGCGGCCACGTCGCCCTTGGACAGCTCGCGCTCCAGGGCCGCGAGGTCGCCCAGGGGCACGGCGGTGTCGGGGAGCAGCGGGTCGAAGCCCTCCCGGAAGCCGCCCTCGCCGTTGACGGACAGCGAGCCGGTGGTCAGCCCGTGGAAGGCGTGGTCGCAGTAGAGCACGCGGGGCCGGCCCGTGGCGTAGCGGGCGAACTTCAGGGCCGTCTCGACCGCCTCGGTGCCGCTGTTGCCGAAGAACACCCGGTCCAGGCCCGGCGCGTACGACAGCAGCTTCTCCGCGAGCAGGCCCGGCAGCGGCTGGCAGTCGAAGCGGGTGAGGTCCGCCAGCCCGGCGTCCAGGACGTCGTGCAGGGCCTTGCGGACGACGGGGTGGTGGCGGCCCAGGCCCATCACCCCGAAGCCGGCGAGCATGTCGAGGTGGTCCCGGCCCTCGTCGTCCCAGAAGTACGCGCCCTCGGCCCGCTCGTAGACCTTGTCGAAGCCGATGGTGTGCAGCATGCGCGGCAACTGGTGGTTGAGGTACTTGGCGTGCAGGTCGTAGCGCTCGGCCCCGCGCTCGGCCAGCAGGGTCGCCAGGTCGAACCCCTTGGGCTCAGGATCGGGCGGTGTCATCGCTCAGACGCCTCTCGTTCGGGTGCTGCTCGTCCGCAGTCAGTCGGGCCAGGGTGGCCCCGATCCGGCCGGCGATCTCCGCGGGGGTGAGCCCGATGTCGGCGAGCACCTCGCCCCGCTTGGCGTGCGCCAGGAACTGCTGCGGGATGCCGAAGTCGCGGACCGGCACATCGGTCTCCGCGTCGCGCAGGGCCTGCGCCACGGCCGAGCCGACGCCCCCGGCGCGGCCGTTGTCCTCGACGACGGCCACCATGCGGTGCCGGGCGGCGAGCGCGGGCAGCTCCGCGTCGAGCGGCTTCACCCAGCGCGGGTCGACGACCGTGACGCCGACGCCGCGTTCGCGCAGCAGGGCGGCCGCGGCCAGGGAGACCGAGCCGAGGGCACCGACGGAGACCATCAGCACGTCGGGCCGGTCGCCGCGGTGCAGCACGTCCATGCCGCCGACCCGGTCGATGGCCGGCAGTGCCTCGCCGACGGTCTCCTTCGGGAAGCGGACGACGGTGGGCGCGTCGTCGACGTCGATCGCCTCGCGGAGCTGGGCGCGCAGTTGGTCGGCGTCGCGCGGGGCGGCGATCCGCAGGCCGGGGACGACCTGCAGGATCGACATGTCCCACATGCCGTTGTGCGAGGCGCCGTCGTCGCCGGTGACGCCGGCCCGGTCCAGCACGAAGGTCACACCGCATTTGTGGAGCGCGACGTCCATCAGCACCTGGTCGAAGGCGCGGTTGAGGAAGGTCGCGTAGACCGCGACCACCGGGTGCAGGCCGCCGGTCGCCAGACCCGCCGCCGAGACCGCCGCGTGCTGCTCGGCGATCCCGACGTCGTACACGCGGCGCGGGAAGGCCTTGGCGAACTTCTCCAGCCCGACCGGCTGCAGCATGGCCGCCGTGATCGCCACGACCTCGGGGCGCTCGGCGCCGATCCGGACCATCTCGTTGCCGAAGACCGAGGTCCACTTCGGGCCGCTCGACGGGGTGAGCGGTTCACAGGTGAGCGGGTCCATGGCGCCCACCGCGTGGAAGCGGTCCGCCTCGTCGCGCTCGGCGAAGGCGTAGCCGCGGCCCTTCTCGGTGAGGCAGTGGACGAGGACGGGACCGTGGAAGCGCCGGGCCCGGCGCAGCGCGGACTCGACCGCGGCGACGTCGTGCCCGTCGATCGGGCCGAGGTACTTCAGGCCCAGGTCCTCGAACATGCCCTGCGGCGCGAAGGCGTCCTTGAAGCCCTTCTTGGCACCGTGCAGGGATTCGTACAGCGGCTTGCCGACGACCGGTGTCCGCTGCAGCACCTGCTTGCCCCAGGCAAGGAAGCGCTCGTAGCCGTCCGTGGTGCGCAGGGTGGCGAGGTGGTTGGCGAGGCCGCCGATGGTGGGAGCGTAGGAGCGCTCGTTGTCGTTGACGACGATGATCAGCGGGCGGTCCTTGGCGGCGGCGATGTTGTTCAGCGCCTCCCAGGCCATGCCGCCGGTCAGTGCGCCGTCGCCGATGACGGCGACGACGTGGTCCTGCCGGCCGAGCACCTGGTTGGCCTTGGCCAGGCCGTCGGCCCAGCCGAGCACCGTGGAGGCGTGGCTGTTCTCGATGACGTCGTGCTCGGACTCGGCGCGCGAGGGGTAGCCGGACAGGCCCCCCTTGC
>NZ_KB892110.1:0-104032 GCF_000373665.1 Streptomyces sp. BoleA5 | reverse complement strand
CGAGCTGCTGGAGGCCGAGGCGACCCACCGCGCCATCCGGCTCGCCCAGGTCGCGGGCTCCCCGCTCTACGTCGTCCACGTCTCCGCCCGGCAGGCGGTCGAGCAGATCACCCTCGCCAGGGACGAGGGGCTGAACGTCTTCGGCGAGACGTGTCCGCAGTATCTGTTCCTGTCCACGGACAATCTNGCGGAGCCGGACTTCGAGGGGGCCAAGTACGTGTGCTCCACGCCGTTGCGGCCGAAGGAGCACCAGGCGGCGCTGTGGCGGGCCCTGCGGACCAACGACCTGCAGGTGGTGTCGACGGACCACTGCCCGTTCTGCTTCGTGGGTCAGAAGGAGCTGGGGCGGGGTGACTTCTCGAAGATCCCGAACGGTCTGCCGGGGGTGGAGAACCGGATGGACCTGTTGCACCAGGCCGTGGTGGACGGTCACATCAGCCGCCGCCGGTGGATCGAGATCGCCTGTGCGACGCCGGCGCGGATGTTCGGTCTCTATCCGCGCAAGGGCACCATCGCGCCGGGTGCGGACGCCGACATCGTGGTCTACGACCCGGACGCGGAGCAGGTCGTGTCCGCCGCCACCCACCACATGAACGTCGACTACTCGGCCTACGAGGGCAAGCACCTGCGCGGCAAGGCCCGCACCGTGATCTCGCGCGGCACCGTCGTCGTCGACCAGGACCGCTACCTGGGCAGGGCCGGTCACGGCCGCTACCAGACCCGCGAGACATGCCAGTACCTCGTCTAGCCACCCCAGGGAGCGCAGCCATGGATTTTGGTCTCGTCCTGCAGACGGACCCGCCCGCCGCGGGGGTCGTGGAGCTGATGCGGCGTGCCGAGCGCAACGGCTTCACCCACGGCTGGACGTTCGACTCGACCGTGCTGTGGCAGGAGCCGTTCGTCATCTACAGCCAGATCCTGGCGAACACCGAACGGATGGTCGTCGGCCCGATGGTCACCAATCCGGGCACCCGTACCTGGGAGGTGACCGCCTCCACCTTCGCCACGCTCAACGAGATGTTCGGCAACCGGACGATCTGCGGCATCGGCCGGGGCGACTCGGCGATGCGTGTGGCCGGACGCAAGCCCAACACCCTCGCGCGCATCGAGGAGGCGATGCACGTCATCCGGGAACTCGCCGAGGGCCGCGAGGCCGACCTCGGCAGCGGGGCGGTGGTGAAGTTCCCGTGGGTGCGGCCCGGTGCCGAACTGCCGGTGTGGATGGCGGCGTACGGGCCGAGGGCGCTGGCGATCGCCGGGGCGAAGGCGGACGGGTTCATCCTGCAGCTCGCCGACGTCTATCTGACGGAGTGGATGGTCAAGGCGGTCAGGGAGGCCGCGGTCGCCGCCGGACGTGACCCGGCCGAGGTGAAGGTGTGCGTGGCNGCTCCGGCGTACGTCACCGAGGACGACTCCCCGCAGGCGCTNGCCCACGCCCGCGAGCAGTGCCGCTGGTTCGGCGGCATGGTCGGCAACCACGTCGCCGACCTNGTNTCCANGTACGGNGAGNNNTCNGNCNCNGTNCCCNANGNNCTCACNGANTACATCANGGCCCGCNAGGGNTACGACTACTCGCACCACGGCCGGTCGGGGAACCCCGACACCGCGTTCGTCCCCGACGAGATCGTCGACCGCTTCTGCCTCCTGGGCACCCCCGAGCGCCACGTCGAGAAGCTGCGCGCTCTGGAGGCCCTCGGCGTCGACCAGTTCGCGGTCTACGACATGCACGACGCCAAGGAGTCCACCATCGACGCCTACGGCTCCAGCGTCATCCCCGTACTCCGCGGCTGAGGGGGAGCACCGCGCCCATGCCGGCCCCCACGCCGCCCGCCCAGATCACGCACCCCGACGGCCGCGTCGAGCTCCGCCTCGACGCGGCCGTCCCGCACGGCCCGTTCGCCAACCAGGACCTGCTGCCGATCCCCATCGCCAAACGGCACTGGACCACCTACAACTTCACCGCGCTGTGGGTCGGGATGGCGCACAACATCCCGTCCTGGACCCTCGCTTCCGGGCTGGTCGCCCTCGGCATGGACTGGAAGCAGGCGGTGCTCACCATCGCCCTCGCCAACGTCATCGTGCTGGTGCCGATGCTGCTCACCGGCCACGCGGGCCCCAAATACGGCATCCCCTTCCCGGTGCTGGCGCGTTCCTCGTTCGGGGTGCGCGGCGCGAACCTCCCGGCGCTGCTGCGCGCCGCCGTGGCCTGCGCCTGGTTCGGCATCCAGACCTGGATCGGCGGCCAGGGCATCTTCGTCCTGCTGGGGAAGATCTGGGGCGGCTGGGCGGGCGCCGCGCACGTGGCGGGCTACCCGTGGACGCTGTGGGTCTGCTTCCTCGCCTTCTGGGCGCTGGAACTCGCCATCATCTACCGGGGCATGGAGACGCTGCGCCGCTTCGAGAACTGGGCCGCGCCCTTCGTCATCGTCGGGGCCGTCGTGCTGCTGGTCTGGATGACGAACAAGGCGGGCGGCCTCGGCCACCTGCTGGACCAGCCCTCGGAACTGGGCTGGGGCGGGGACTTCTGGAAGGTCTTCTTCCCCGCCCTCATGGGCATGATCGGCTTCTGGTCGACGCTCTCCCTCAACATCCCCGACTTCACCCGCTTCGGGGCCGGGCAGCGTGCCCAGGTGTGGGGCCAGACGCTCGGCCTGCCGACCACGATGACCCTCTTCGCCGTCCTGTCGGTGCTCGTCACCTCCGGCTCCCAGGCGGTCTACGGCGAGGCCATCTGGGACCCGGTCGAACTGGCCGGCAAGGCCGACAACGTCCTCGGGCTGCTCTACGCCCTGGTCACGGTGCTGGTGGCCACCCTCAGCGTCAACATCGCGGCCAACGTGGTCTCCCCGGCGTACGACCTGTCCAACCTCGCGCCCCGGCACGTCGACTTCCGCACCGGCGCCCTGATCACCGGCGTCGTCGGGGTGCTGATCTTCCCCTGGAAACTGACCTCCACCCCCGAGCTGTACATCTTCACCTGGCTGGGTGTGGTGGGCGGCGTCCTCGGCACCGTGGCCGGCGTCCTCATCGCCGACTACTGGGTCGTGCGGCGCACGCACTTGGCGCTGCCGGAGCTGTACGAGGCGGGTGCCGGGCGCTACTGGTACCGCCGTGGCTGGAACTGGCGGGCGGTGCTCGCCCTCTTCGTGGGTGGTCTGCTGGCGGTCGGCGGCTCGTACTCCACCGTCGACGCCGAGGGCCGCAAGCAGGGGCCGTTCCCCGTCGACGGGCTGATCCCGCTGCTGAAGCCCCTCGCGGACTACGGCTGGGCGGTGGGCCTGGTCACCTCGTTCGTGCTGTACACCGCCCTGATGCGGAAGACGGGACCCGCCGCGCGGACGGCGTGAACCCGCCAAAGCCACGGCGGGTGCGCGGCGCCGCGGCCGATCTGGTCTGATGGAGGAGTGATCGATGACGCACTCTTCAAGGCGGTCGGGGACACCGTGCGCGCGGCCGCCGAGGCGGAGGTCGTGCCGCGCTGGCGTCAGCTGAGCGCCGCCGACATCAGCCACAAGACCGGACCGGGGGACCTGGTCACCGTCGCCGACCGCGAGGCGGAACTGCGGCTCGCCGAGGAGCTTCCGGCGCTGCTGCCGGGATCCGTCGTGGTGGGGGAGGAGGCCGTGCACGCGGACCCGGGCATCCTGCGCCGCATCGGCGGCGACGACCCGGTGTGGATCGTCGACCCCGTGGACGGCACCGCCAACTTCGTCGCCGGCAGGCCCGAGTTCGCCACGCTCGTCGCCCTCGCCCGCGGCGGCGAGGTCCACGCCTCCTGGACGTACGTGCCGCGCCTGGGCCTGATGGCCACGGCCCGGCTGGGCGGCGGAGCGCTCCTCAACGGCGAGCCGATCCGCACCGCGCGCGACGCCGACGGGTCCGCGCTCAAGGTGGCCACCTCGCAGTTCGCCTTCCTCGACGAACAGGAGCGGCGCCGCTTCGAGGGCCTCGGCACCGACGGCCTCGAGACCCGCCAGTGCACCTGCGCCGGGCTGGACTACCTGGAGGTCGCCCGGGGCGCCATCGACGCCGTCGCCTTCACCTGGGAGTCGCCCTGGGACCACGCGGCCGGCCTGCTGCTGGTCGCCGAGGCGGGCGGGGCCAGCGTCACCGCCGAGGGCGTGCCCTTCCGGATCGGCGGCGGCAACGCCTTCCCGTTCTCCGTGGCGCGCGACGAGGCGACCGCGCGACGGGTCGTCGACCTCATGGCGGGTGGCCGATGAGCAGGGCACACGTCACGGACGTCATCGTCGTCGGCGGCGGACCCAACGGCCTGACCGCCGCGGTCGAACTCGCCCGCGCCGGTTACTCCGTGGAGCTCTTCGAGGCCGCCGACCACGTCGGCGGCGGCGCGCGCACCGAGGAACTGACCCTGCCGGGCTTCCGCCACGACCCCTGCTCCGCCGTGCACCCGTTCGGCGCGGGCTCGCCCGCGTTCAACGCGATGCCGCTCGCCGAGCACGGACTGCGGTGGCTCCACCCGGAGCTGCCGCTCGCGCACCCCTTCGACGACGGCACCGCGGCGGTCCTGGACCGCACCGTCGGCGCGACCGCCGCCTCGCTTGGACCGCGCGACGCGGGCACCTACCGCCGGCTCCTGGCCCCCTACGTCGGCCGCTGGGACACCCTCGCCCACGACTTCCTGCGCCCCCAGTGGAGGGGACTGCCGCGCGACCCGCTGCGCTTCGCGAGCTTCGGGCTCACCGGGCTGCCGCCGGTGGCCGTGCTCGCCCGGCTGTTCCGCGACGAGAAGGCGCGCGGCCTGCTGGCCGGTCTCGCCGCCCATGCCATCGCACCGCTGACCAGCCCGCTCACCGGCGCGACGGCGCTGATGTTCGCCGTCTCCGGCCACGAGGTGGGCTGGCCGGTCCCGCGCGGCGGCTCCCAGTCGCTCGCCGACGCCCTCGCCTCCTACCTGCGGCAGCTCGGCGGCACCATCCACACCGGCGTCCTGGTCCGCAAGCTCGACGAGCTGCCGCCGGCCCGCGCGTACGTCTTCGACACCTCGCCGACCGCTCTGGCGCGCATCGCCGGGCTCGGCGACGCGTACCGGAACTACCGCTACGGACCCGCGGTCTGGAAGATCGACTACGCCCTCGACGGCCCCGTGCCCTGGACCGCCACCGAGCCCCGGCGGGCCGGCACCGTGCACATCGGGCCGACCTTCGCGGAGATCGGCGACGCCCTGAACCGGGCGGCGCGCGGCCGCCCGCCGCAGACCCCGTTCCTCATCACCGCCCAGCCCACGGTCGTCGACCCGGGACGCGCCCCCGAGGGCAAGCACGTCTTCTGGGTGTACGGACACGTGCCCAACGGCTGGCGCGGCGACGCCACCGAGGCCGTCGAGCGGCAGATCGAGCGCTTCGCCCCCGGTTTCCGGGATCTCGTCCTCGCCCGGGCGGTCAGCGGGCCGGCCGACCTCGCCGCCCGCAACGAGAACTACGTCGGCGGCGACATCGGCAGCGGTGCCTTCGCCGGCCTGCAGACGGCCTTCCGCCCCAAGGTGAAGTGGAACCCGTACGCCACCTCGCGCCCCGGGGTCTTCCTGTGCTCCTCCGCCAGCCCGCCCGGCCCGGGCGTCCACGGAATGTCGGGCCACCACGCGGCCCGCGCCGTCCGCCGCCACCTGGCAGGGGCCGGCCGCCGCTAGCCGCTGCCCCGCTGCCCCGTCGGCCGGGGCCGACGGGGCAGCGACTAGCATCGAAGGCATGGAGCAGCGCGTATTGGGCAGGACGGGCCGCAAGGTGTCCGTCGTGGGTCTCGGCACCTGGCAGCTGGGCGCCGACTGGGGCGAGGTCCGCGAGGAGGACGCACTCGCCGTCCTCGACGCGGCCGTGGCGGAGGGCGTGACCCTCTTCGACACGGCGGACGTCTACGGCGACGGACGCAGCGAGCAGCTGATCGGCCGCTACCTGCGGGAGCGCCCGGACGCCGGGATCTTCGTCGCCACGAAGATGGGCCGCCGGGTCGCCCAGGTCCCCGAGAACTACGTCCTGGACAACTTCCGTGCCTGGAACGATCGTTCCAGGGCCAACCTGGGCGTCGACACCCTCGACCTCGTGCAGCTGCACTGCCCGCCGACCGCCGTCTACTCCTCGGACGCCGTCTTCGACGCCCTCGACACCCTCGTCGAGGAGCAGCGCATCGCGGCCTACGCGGTCAGCGTCGAGACCTGCGAGGAGGCGCTGACCGCGATCGCCCGCCCGGGCGTCGCCAGCGTGCAGATCATCCTCAACGCCTTGCGGCTCAAGCCCCTGGAGCAGGTCCTGCCGGCCGCCGCCGAGGCCGGCGTGGGCATCATCGCCCGCGTCCCCCTCGCCTCCGGTCTGCTGTCCGGCCGCTACACCAAGGACACGGTCTTCCCGGCCGACGACCACCGCACCTACAACCGGCACGGCGAGGCCTTCGACCAGGGCGAGACCTTCTCCGGCGTCGACTACGCGACCGGCCTGGAGGCCGCCGCCGAGTTCGCCGCCCTCACCCCGGAGGGCGCGACCCCGGCCCAGACCGCGCTGCGCTGGATCATCCAGCAGCCCGGCGTCACCACGGTGATCCCCGGCGCCCGCTCCGTCGAGCAGGCCCGTGCCAACGCCGAGGCCGCCGCCCTGCCGCCGCTGCCGCAGAGCACGCTGGACGCCGTCCGCGACCTGTACGACCGGAGCATCCGCGCCCAGGTCCACCACCGCTGGTAGTCGCGGCGCAGGACCTGCCGTGAGCCGTGCCCCCGGGCGATGCCGTCCGGGGGCACCCGCGTCAGCCGGTCGCGGCCTGCCGGGCGATCCCGTCCAGGAGCGCGGGCAGTGAGCTCCCGATCGGCTCGCGCACCAACTCGTCCGCGATCTCGTCGTACGGCGTCGGCTCGGCGTTGACGATCACCAGCCGCGCGCCGTGCTCCGCCGCCATCCCGGCGAGCGACGCGGCGGGCTGCACCTGCAGGCTGGTGCCGACCGCGACGAGGACCGTGCACCCCTTGGCGATGGCCATCGCGTTGCCCAGGACCACCGGATCCAGCCGCTGACCGAACATCACGGTCGCCGACTTCAGGATCCCGCCGCACTTCCCGCACGCGGGATCCGGCTCGCCCGCCCGGACCCGCGCCAGGGCCTCGTCCATGGACGAACGGTCGTGGCACCGCGTGCACACCACGGCACGGGCCGTGCCGTGCAGTTCCAGCACCTTGCGCTCGGGCAGCCCCGCCATCTGGTGCAGACCGTCGATGTTCTGCGTGATCACGCGCAGCGGCACCCCCGACCGCTCCAGCCGGACGATCGCCTCGTGCGCGGCATTGGGCCGCGCCTCCAGCGCCGCGCTGTCCATGCGCATCCGCCACGACCTGCGGCGTACGTCGGGGTCGGCCATGTAGTGCTCGTACGTCACGAGCTTCTCGGCCTCCGGGTCTCGCCGCCACAGCCCGTTCGGACCGCGGTAGTCCGGGATGCCGGAATCGGTCGAGATACCTGCGCCACTGAGAATGGCTACGAGAGGCCTGGACATGAGCCGAGAGTAGGACGCCCGCAGGCCCCGGAGCGAACGGATATCGCGCCGCGCGTCACGCGCCGCCCGTCCCCGCCGGCCCTCGCCGCACGTGCGGTCAGCTGCGATTTTCGGGTGACCGTCCTCGCCGCGCGCGAGAAGGGTCCGCGGGGATGGAGTCACCGGTTCCGCGTCCTCCCGGGGCCGCAGCGGGCCGTGGGCGGCTGTCCGGCCGCCGCGCGGGGCTCCTCCCGGGATTCCGGCCCGGGGTCAGCCCAGCGCCGCCCGGACCTGCGCGACCAGCGCCGACGCGTCCTCCACCGCCGCCACCGGGTCGCCGAGGCCCGCCAGCACCGCCTCGGCGCGGGACCGGAAGCCGGGCGGGGTGTCCGGGAGGGCGCCCGCGGCGGCGAGGGCCCCCTTCTCGTTCAGGCACCACACGCGGTGGTGGGCGTGGAGCGACTGCGTGAGCACCCCCACCGCCCGCGACAGGCACAGCGCCGCGTGCAGGACGTCCCCGGAACCCGCGGACTTGCGGGCGTTCACCACGAGGAAGTCCGCCTCCCAGGAGGCCCCGACGAGCGCCTCGCGCAGCGGCTCCGGGTAGACCAGCGTGCCCTCGCGCAGCGCGGCCAGCTCGCCCGCCGGATCGGCCAGGACACGGCCCAGGGCCACCTCGCCGGCGTACACCGGGGACCAGAAGCCCAGCGGATGGCCGGCCTGGACGCCCACCTCGTAGCGGCCGGCGCGGCAGTCGTCCCACACCCGCCGCACCCGGTCCAGGTCCCGCAGGATCCAGTCGACCTGCAGGCCGTCGACGCGCAGCCACGCCCCGCCGTTCACCCAGGGCCCCCAGCCGCCGGGGCCGGCGATCTCCACCGGCCCGCCCGTCGCCTCGGCGGCGAGCGCGGCGAGCGCGTCCAGGTCCGGTTCCCCGCGGTAGTACACGCCGAGGTCCCAGTCGGAGTCGGGGCGGTGCGTACCGCGCGCCCGGCTGCCGCCGAGCATCACCGCGACGACACCGGGGACCCGGGCGAGAGCCCGCGCCATGGAGGAGACAGGGGGTACGTGTTCAGACTCGGGGGGCACCGTGCGAGTGTAGGAGTACCCCCCGCGCGAGGAGCACCGAATTGTTCACGACCCGGCCCACCCTCCAGGGCACCTTCGGCATGGCCTCCTCCACGCACTGGCTCGCCTCGCAGTCGGCGATGGCCGTGCTGGAGAGCGGCGGCAACGCCTACGACGCGGCGGTGGCCGCCGGATTCGTCCTGCACGTGGTCGAGCCGCACCTCAACGGACCCGCGGGCGAGGTGCCGATCATCGTCGCGCCCGCCGGCGGTCCCGTGCGCGTGCTCAGCGGCCAGGGCCCCGCCCCGGCCGGGGCGAGCGTGGACCACTACCGCGCGCTGGGCCTGGAGTTCGTCCCCGGCACCGGTCCGCTCGCGGCCGCCGTGCCCGGTGCCTTCGACGCGTGGATGGTGCTGCTGCGCGACCACGGCACCAAGCCGCTCGCGGACGTGCTCTCCTACGCCATCGGCTACGCCGAGCAGGGCCATCCCGCGGTGGAGGCGGTCGGCGCCACCGTCGGTTCCGTGCAGGCGCTGTTCGAGACGGAATGGACCACCTCGGCCGAGCTGTACCTGGCCGACGGCCGTCCGCCCCGTCCGGGCGCCCTGCTGCGCAACCCCGGTCTGGCCGCCACCTGGCGGCGGTTGCTGCGGGAGGCGGAGGCCGCAGGCAGCGGCCGGGAGGCGCAGATCGAGGCGGCCCGCAGGGTGTGGCGCGAGGGCTTCATCGGCGAGGCGCTGGCCGCCTTCGCCGCCCGTCCCGCGATGGACACCACCGGCGAGCGCCACGCCTCCACCCTGACCGGGGACGACCTCGTCGCGTACGAGGCCCGCCACGAGGACCCGGTGACCTTCGACTGGAACGGCTGGACGGTCTGCAAGGCCGGAGCCTGGAGCCAGGGCCCGGCCTTCCTGCAGCAACTGGCCCTGCTGCCGGACCCCGCCGACCTGGAGTACGGCACCGCCGACTACGTGCACACCCTGGTCGAGGGCACCAAGCTCGCGATGGCCGACCGCGAGGCCTGGTACGGCGACGCCGAGGACGACGTCCCCCTCGCCGAACTGCTCTCCCCCGCCTACAACGACGCGCGGCGCGCCCTGGTCGACCCGGCCAAGGCCTCCCACGAGCTGCGCCCCGGCAGCCCGGGCGGCCGCACACCGCGGCTGCCCCGCTTCCCGCTCCACGACCCGGCAGCGGCACCCGACTTCGACGCCATGGGGGTAGGAGAGCCGACCGTCGCCCACAACGGCGCGACCCGCGGCGACACCTGCCACCTCGACGTCGTCGACCGCTGGGGCAACATGGTCGCCGCCACCCCCAGCGGCGGGTGGCTGCAGTCCAACCCGGTGGTGCCCGGGCTCGGCTTCCCGCTCGGCACCCGCCTGCAGATGACCTGGCTGGAGCCCGGCCTGCCGAACTCCCTGACCCCGGGCCGCCGTCCGCGCACCACGCTCACCCCCTCGCTCGCGCTGCGCCACGGCGTGCCCGTGATGGCCTTCGGCACGCCGGGCGGAGACCAGCAGGACCAGTGGTCGCTGCACTTCTTCCTGGGTGTCGCCCTGCGCGCCCCCGTCCGGGGCGGCCTCGACCTCCAGGGCGCCATCGACGCGCCCAACTGGCACAACGACAGCTTCCCGAGCTCCTTCCACCCGCGGGAGATGCGGCCGGGCAGCCTCACCGTGGAGAGCCGCTTCGAGGAGTCCGTCATCGCCGGGCTGCGCGGCCGCGGTCACGACGTCACCGTCTCCGCCCCCTGGTCCGAGGGCAGGCTGTGCGCCGTGGCACGCGACCCGGAGACCGGTGTGCTGTCCTCCGCCGCCAACCCCCGCGGGATGCAGGGCTACGCGGTGGGCCGCTGACCGATGGCGGGAGGACGGCCGTTGACCAGCTCGACGGGGCAGGCGCCGTCCTCCAGCGCGGCCAGAGCGGCACGGACCCGCCGGTACAGGCCGGGGGAGAGGTACTCCTCGGCCTCCTCGGGCGTCGCCATCCGCCAGGCGGACAGCTCCTCCTCCTGCAGTACGATCGCGCCGAGCGCGGCCTCGTCGAGCACCCCGCCGTCGTACATGTACGAGGTCAGCGGCGGCCGCCCCGGCCCCTGCACCCAGTCGACGGTGAGCAGGACGCCCGGCTCGACGTCCAGTCCGACCTCCTCCAGGGTCTCCCGGCGCGCCGCCTCGCGGGGCGTCTCCCCGTCGGCCGACTCGATGGTGCCGCCGGGCAGCACCCACTTGCCGTCCTCGCGGTAGGTGGTCTCGGCGATCAGGATGCGGCCCCCGGCGTCGCGGAAGAGCGTGCTGGCCCCGGCGAGGACCTTGGGCAGGCTGTCGATGTACGCGGAGAAATCGGTGGTGGTCACGCGCCCCAACCTACGGGGTCGCGGCCCTCGACCGCGGCGGCCACCTGCGCCGGCTCCAGGCCTCCGGGGGCGCGGCGGTCGCGTGCCGCGCGGTTCGCGAGCCGCCGCAGCGTCTCGTTGACCGGCACGGGTATCCCGTGGAGCCGTCCGAGGAGCACGATCTCGCCGTTGAGCCAGTCCGCCTCGACGCTCCCGGTGCCCCGGGTCAGGCTCTGCCAGGACGAGCCGCCGCCCCGGGCGAAGCCGTCGACCGGCCGCAGGCTCACCAGGTCCCCGCGCACCGCCGCCTGCTCCTCGACGCCCGCGTACGGGATGCCGGCGGCGTCGAGCACCGCGGTGCCCTCCGCCTTCGCCCGGTCGAGGAGTCCGGCGGCCGTCTCGTCCCAGCCGCCGCACAGGGCCTCGACGGCGTTGCCGAGGTTCGACAGCAGCTTGGCGTACTTCCAGCGCATCACGTCGGGCACGACCGGGGCCGCGAAGGAGGACTTCTCCAGGTCCGCGGAGACGGCCCGCGCCAGGTCGTCCGTCCCGTGCGGGTAGCGGCCCAGGTGGAGGATCCCGGTCAGCGGCCCGCAGGGGGCGACCACCTCACCGGGCTCGAGGTGGGTCGACGGCAGCCACACGCACATCCCGTACACGTCGCGGAAACGGCGCAGTGCCATGCGTTCGTTGGCCACGCCGTTCTGGGCGCAGACGACTGGCAGACGGTCCGCGACCGGGGCCCAGGCGTCGAGCGCGGCCTGCGTGTCCTGCGTCTTGACCGCCAGCACCAGGACATCGTCCGTCCGGAGGGACAGCTCCCGCGGACCGGCGGCGACCGGGACGCGCAGCTTCAGCGTCCCGTCCGGCGTCCGCAGCGTGAGCCCGCGATCGCGCAGCGCCTCCAGGTGCGCTCCCCGCGCGACCAGGACGACCTCGTGACCGCTCTCGTGCAGCCGTCCGCCGATCGTCGCGCCGACCGCGCCCGCTCCCACAACGATGTATCGCACACGTGAGACCCTACGGCACCAGGAGAACCGTGCGACGGGCCAGTTCGCTGACGGCCACCCCGTCGAAGCCGAACACGGCGCTGCGCACCCGGTCCTCCAGCGGGTCGGTCCACTGCGAGGGGATCGCGGCCGCGCCGCAGAGCACCCCGGCGACCGAACCCGCCGTCGCGCCGCCCGAGTCCGTGTCCAGGCCGCCGCGTACGGTCAGCGTGATGGTCGCGGTGAAGTCGCCCGCGCCGTAGAGCAGTCCGGCGGTGACGAGTGCGGCGTTGGGGACGGTGTGGATCCAGTGCAGCCCGCGGGTCTCCTCGTCCAGTTCCGCCATCGTGGCGGCCCAGTCGAGCCCCGCCTCGTGCAGCGCCATGGTCCGCCGCACGGTACGTGCCAGCCTGCAGCCCGGCGGGACGTGCCGCAGCGCCGACTCCAGCGCGGCCCGGGCGTCGGGCGCCGTGAACGCCGCCGCGATCAGCGCCGCCGCCCACATCGCGCCGTACACCCCGTTGCCCGTGTGCGACAGCACCGCGTCCCGGCGGGCGAGGGAGGCGGCCCGCCGCGGATCGCCGGGGGAGGTCCAGCCGTGGATGTCGGCGCGGATCAGCGCCCCGATCCACTCCTGGTACGGGTTGTCCGCCGTGGCCGTCAGCGGCGGCTTCAGCCCGTTGGCGAGGTTGCGGTACGCCGCTCGCTCGGCGGTGAAGGTCTGCAGGTAGGGGAGGCGCAGCAGCCACAGTTCGCCGACCTGCTCGGTGGTGAAGTCCGGGCCGTACGTCTCCAGCAGGTCGAGTCCGAGGATCGCGTAGTCGACGTCGTCGTCCCGCGCGCTGCCGTGGATGTTGCCGCGGGTGCACTGCGGCCACTCCGGGCGCAGCGCGAACTCGGCCGGGTCAGGCGGCGGGTCGAGCGCCGGGATGTAGTCGGTCAGCGGGAGCGCCCCGGCCAGGCGCAGGTAGCGGTCGATGCGCTCGCGGGTCCAGTGGTCGCCGCGCTCGACGGGCTTGCCGAGCATGTTGCCGGCGATCCGGCCGAGCCAGCCGCCGAGGACGCGGTCTTCGAGGGAGAGGGCGGTGAGGGCCATGCATACGGTGTACCGCCCGGGCGCCCCGGGATAGGGTCCAAGCGGCGCGACCTGCCGTAAGGGAGATCAAAGTGACGGACGCACGGCCTGTGCGGGTGCTCATAGCAGCGGACAAGTTCAAGGGTTCGCTCACCGCCGTCGAGGTGGCGGAGCGGCTCGGGGCGGGACTGCGGCGGGCCGCTCCCGGTCTCGTCGTCGAGTCCGTGCCGGTGGCCGACGGTGGGGACGGCACGGTGGACGCCGCCGTCGCCGCGGGGTTCGAACGGCGGCTGGTGGAGGTCAGCGGGCCGCTCGGGGAGCCGGTCACCGCCGCGTACGCGCTGCGCGACGGCACCGCCGTGGTGGAGATGGCCGAGGCCTCGGGGCTGCGGCATCTGCCGCCGGGAGTCTTCGCGCCGCTGACGGCGACCACCCGCGGCACCGGTGAGCTGCTGCGGGCGGTGCTCGACGCGGGGGCGCGGTCCGTCGTGCTCGGCGTCGGCGGCAGCGCCACCAACGACGGCGGCGCGGGCATGCTCGTCGCGCTCGGCGCCCGGCTGCTGGACGACCGGGGCGAACCGGTCGGCCCGGGCGGTGCGGCGCTCGCCGGGCTGGCCTCGGCGGACCTGTCCGGTCTCGACCAGCGGCTCGCCGGCACCGAGGTCGTCCTCGCCAGCGACGTCGACAACCCGCTGCTCGGCCCCAAGGGTGCCGCGGCCGTCTACGGCCCCCAGAAGGGCGCCTCGCGGGAGGACGTCGCGACGCTGGACGCCGCGCTCGCCCGCTACGCGGAGGTGCTGGGGGCCGGTGCGGCCGCGGAGTCGCCGGGTGCGGGCGCGGCGGGCGGCGTCGGGTTCGGGGCGCTGGTGGGTCTGGGCGCCTCCTTCCGGCCCGGCGTCCAGGTGCTCCTGGACATGCTCGGCTTCGCGGAAGCCCTGGAGCGCGCCGACCTGGTCATCACCGGCGAGGGCTCGCTGGACGAGCAGACCCTGCACGGCAAGGCCCCGGCCGGTGTCGCGGCCGCCGCCCGTGCCCGGGGCGTGGACGTCGTCGCCGTCTGCGGCCGTCTCACGCTGTCCGGACCGGCCCTGGGCGCGGCCGGCATCCGGCGGGCGTACGCGCTGACCGACCTCGAGCCGGACCCGGCGCGCTGCATGGCCGAGGCCGGGCCGCTGCTGGAGCGCCTCGCCGGGGACATCGCGCGCGACCTCCCGGCCTGACCCGGGAACGCCAGGGGCCCCGAGCCTTCCCGGCTCGGGGCCCCTGGCACGTACTTCCCAGGCTGTGAGGCTGTACGGCTACGGAAGCTGTGCCGTACGCGCCTCACGCCGGTTGTTGCGGATCGTGTTGACCCGGCGGGTCGTCGCGAAGAGCGGGATCACCGCCGCGGCGCAGATCTGCAGGGCCGCGCCCGTCTGCAGCAGCACGTCGCCGCCGGGGACGGCGAACGCCCAGCAGACCAGGCAGCCCATGCTCAGCACGATCCAGGCGAGCGTGATCGTCGCGAGCCGGCCACGCGGCTTCGGGTACTCGACCCGGCTGACCATCAGCCACGCCACACCGACGATGGCCAGCACCGTCGGGATGAAGGGCAGATCCAGCAGCACGACGGAGATGACCGTCATCGCCCCGAAGGGGCTCGGCATGCCCTGGAAGATCCCCTCCCGCACCGTCGTGCAGGAGAAGCGGGCCAGGCGCAGGACGACCGCGAGCAGCACCACGACCGCCGCCACCGCCGACACCTTGCCGTAGGCGTCGTCCGAGATCAGGCCCCACACGACCACGAAGTAGGCGGGGGCCAGGCCGAAGCTGATCAGGTCGGACAGGTTGTCCAGTTCCGCGCCCATCGCCGAGCTGCGCAGCTTGCGCGCCACGAGCCCGTCGAAGAGGTCGAAGACCGAGGCCATGAGCATCAGCAGCACGGCGGTGGCGGCGCTGTGCCGCGTCATGCCGCCGTCGGTGTTGCCCATCAGGTGCGGCACGAGCACCCCGGTGGTGGTGAAGTACACCGCCATGAATCCGCAGATCGCGTTGCCGAGGGTCAGGCCGTCCGCTATCGACAGGCGCGTCGACAGCGGCATGTCATCGTCGTCGTCCTCGTCCACCGAGGCGACCCATGGTGCCTGGGTGTCGGGATCAATCACGGTCAAGGCGCGTCACCCCAGCCACGGTGGTCTGGCCGACCTCGACGGCGGGCTCGACGCCCTCCGGCAGGTAGATGTCCACACGGGAGCCGAAACGGATCAGGCCGATGCGCTCGCCCTGCTCCACCTTGGTGCCCTGCGGCACGTAAGGGACGATGCGGCGCGCCACGGCTCCGGCGATCTGCACCATCTCGATGTCGCCGAGCTCGGTGTCGAAGTGCCAGACGACGCGCTCGTTGTTCTCGCTCTCCTTGTTGAACGCGGGAACGAATCCGCCGGGGATGTGCTCCACGGACGTGACCGTGCCGGCGAGCGGCGCGCGGTTCACATGGACGTTCAGCGGGCTCATGAAGATCGCGACGCGGGTGCGCCCGTCCTTCCACGGCATGATGCTCTGCACCACGCCGTCGGCCGGCGAGATGACGCGGCCCTGGGCGATCTCGCGCTCGGGGTCGCGGAAGAACCACAGCATGCCCGCCGCGAGGGCGGTGGTGGGGACGGCCACGGCCGCCCAGCGCCCGGAGCGGCGGGCGCGGACGAGGCTGACCGCCGCGGTGGCGACGGTCGGGAGGAGCCACGGCGACGCTCCGCGCGCGAGGCGTACGCCGGCCCGGCTGTCGCGTTGTGCAGAGGAATGGCTGTGGGGCATGGAAGACCTTCGTAGCGGAGGGTGCCGCAATGATGGTGCAGGGGACGGCGGCTTTCCGTGAATGGTATCGGGAGTCCCCGGCAACTGGGCAAGCCAGCAGTCGAGTCAGTGGCCGGTATTTGATGACTGGTTGTGACCTTTGGCTCGCACAAAGTGTCACAACCCAGACATTCACCCCTGGATCCGGTACTCCTCGAGCAGCCGGCGGCCGATGATCATTTTCTGGATCTCGGCGGTGCCCTCGCCGATGAGCAGCATCGGTGCCTCGCGGTACAGGCGCTCGATCTCGTACTCCTTGGAGAAGCCGTAGCCGCCGTGGATGCGGAAGGCGTCCTCCACGACCTCTTTGCAGTACTCCGAGGCCAGGTACTTCGCCATGCCGGCCTCGAGGTCGTTGCGCTGGCCGGAATCCTTCTTGCGGGCCGCGTTCACCATCAGCGCGTGGGCCGCCTCGACCTTGGTGGCCATCTCCGAGAGCTTGAACTGGATCGCCTGGTGCTGCGCGATCGGCTTGCCGAAGGTCTGCCGCTGCTGGGCGTACGCGATCCCCAGTTCGAAGGCCCGCTGTGCGACGCCGCAGCCCCGGGCCGCCACGTTGACCCGGCCGACCTCGACACCGTCCATCATTTGGTAAAACCCGCGGCCGCTCCGTCCGCCCAGGACGCGATTTGACGGAATCTTCACGTCCTCGAGGATGAGTTCGGTCGTGTCGACGCCCTTGTACCCCATCTTCTCGATCTTGCCGGGCACGGTGAGGCCCTTCACCTTCGGGTTCGGTCCGAAGCCCGGTTCCTTCTCGATGAGGAAGGTCGTCATGGACTTGTGCGGGGCCGCGCCCTCCGGCTGGCCCTCGTCGGTCCGGCACAGCACCGCGACGAGGTTGGACGTGCCGCCGTTGGTCAGCCACATCTTCTGGCCGTTGATGACGTAGTCGTCGCCGTCCCGGACCGCCTTGGTGCGGATCGCCGAGACGTCGGAGCCGAGGCCCGGCTCGGACATGGAGAAGGCGCCGCGCACCTCACCCGTGGCCATGCGGGGCAGGAAGTACTCCTTCTGCTCCTCGGTGCCGTGCTGCTTGAGCATGTAGGCGACGATGAAGTGCGTGTTGATGATGCCCGACACGCTCATCCAGCCGCGGGCGATCTCCTCGACGGTCAGGGCGTAGGTGAGCAGGGACTCGCCGAGGCCGCCGTACTCCTCGGGGATCATCAGCCCGAAGATGCCGAGTTCCTTGAGGCCCTCGACGATGTCGGTGGGGTACTCGTCCTTGTGCTCCAGCTCGTTGGCGACCGGGATGATCTCCTTGTCGACGAAGCTGTGGACGGTGGAGAGGATCTCCTGCTGGATGTCGGTCAGCCCGTCGGTCTGCGCGAGGCGGCTCATGTCTGCGGTCTCCTAGGCGTTCAGCTCGGGGCGGCCGGGCTGCTCGCCGCCGCGCTCCTTGATGTAGGTGGCGGTGGGGACCATCACCTTGCGGCGGAAGACGCACACCAGGGTGCCGTCCTGCTTGTACCCCTTGGTCTCCACGTGGACGATCCCGCGGTCGTCCTTCGACTTCGACGCCCACTTGTCCAGCACGGTCGTCTCGCCGTAGATGGTGTCGCCGTGGAAGGTCGGTGCCACGTGCTTGAGCGACTCGACCTCCAGGTTGGCGATCGCCTTGCCGGAGACGTCCGGCACCGACATGCCGAGCAGCAGGGAGTAGACGTAGTTCCCCACGACCACGTTCTTCCCGAAGTCGGTGGTCTTCTCGGCGTAGTTGGCGTCCATGTGGAGCGGGTGGTGATTCATGGTCAGGAGGCAGAAGAGGTGGTCGTCGTACTCAGTGACCGTCTTCCCGGGCCAGTGCTTGTAGACGGCGCCGACCTCGAACTCTTCATACGTACGGCCGAACTGCATCTCTCCTGCGCCTCCGGGGTGTCGAACGTGTTCGTACAGGTGTTCGTCGCGGTGGTCACGCGGCGACCTCCAGCGGGTCCAGCTTGTTGGCCCTGCGGATCTCGTCCACGATCCTGCCGATGATCTCGGTGATCCCGAAGTCCTTCGGCGTGAACACGGCCGCGACCCCGGACTCGACCAGCTTGGCCGCGTCCGCCGGCGGGATGATGCCGCCCGCGATGACCGGCACGTCGTCCACGCCGGCCCTGCGGAGCCGGTCCAGCACGTCCGGCACCAGCTCGGCGTGCGAGCCGGAGAGGATCGACAGGCCCACGCAGTGGACGTCCTCGGCGACCGCGGCCGAGACGATCTGCTCGGGTGTCAGCCGGATGCCCTGGTAGACCACCTCGAAGCCGGCGTCGCGCGCCCGCACGGCTATCTGCTCGGCGCCGTTGGAGTGACCGTCCAGGCCCGGCTTGCCCACCAGCAGCCGCAGCCTGCCGGTGCCCAGCTCCCCGGCGGTCAGCGCCACCTTGCGGCGTACCTCGGCCAGCGGCGTGCCCGGCTCGGCGGTGACCGCGACCGGGGCGTCGCTCACGCCCGTCGGGGCGCGGAACTCGCCGAAGACGTCGCGCAGCGCCCAGGACCACTCGCCCGTCGTGACGCCCGCCCGGGCGCACTCCAAGGTGGCCTCCATGAGGTTGCCGGTGCCGGCCGCCGCGGCCTTGAGGGCCTCCAGCGACCGCTGCGCCCGCACCTCGTCCCGGTTGTCGCGCCACGCGTGGAGGGCGGTGACGACCCGCCCCTCGTTCTCCGGGTCGACGGTCATGATGGCGCCGTCCAGATCCGAGGTGAGGGGGCTGGGCTCGGTGCCCTCGTAGCAGTTCACGCCGATGATCTTCTCCTCGCCGGACTCGATCCGCGCCCGGCGCTCGGCGTGCGAGGAGACCAGCTGCGACTTCAGGTAGCCGGACTCCACGGCGGCCATGGCGCCGCCCATCTCCTGGATGTGCCCGATCTCGGCGAGGGACCGCTCGACCAGCTCGGCGACCTTCGCCTCGACCACGTGGCTGCCGTCGAAGATGTCGCCGTACTCCAGCAGGTCGCTCTCGTGGGCCAGAACCTGCTGGATGCGCAGGGACCACTGCTGGTCCCAGGGGCGCGGCAGGCCCAGCGCCTCGTTCCAGGCCGGCAGCTGCACTGCGCGTGCCCGGGCGTCCTTGGAGAGCGTCACGGCCAGCATCTCCAGCACGATGCGCTGGACGTTGTTCTCCGGCTGGGCCTCAGTCAGGCCCAGCGAGTTGACCTGCACCCCGTAGCGGAAGCGGCGCTGGCGGGGGTCCTCGATCCCGTAGCGCTCACGGGTGACCTTGTCCCAGATGCGGGTGAAGGCCCGCATCTTGCACATCTCCTCGACGAAGCGGACACCCGCGTTGACGAAGAAGGAGATGCGCGCGACGACGTCGCCCATCCGCTCCTGCGGAACCTGTCCGGAGTCGCGGACGGCGTCCAGGACGGCGATCGCGGTGGACATCGCGTACGCGATCTCCTGCACCGGCGTGGCCCCGGCCTCCTGCAGGTGGTAGCTGCAGATGTTGATCGGGTTCCACTTGGGGAGGTGGTTGACCGTGTACGCGATCATGTCCGTCGTCAGCCGGAGCGACGGGCCGGGCGGGAAGACGTACGTCCCGCGCGACAGGTACTCCTTGACGATGTCGTTCTGCGTCGTCCCCTGGAGCCTGGTGACGTCGGCGCCCTGCTCCTCGGCGACCACCTGGTAGAGCGCGAGCAGCCACATGGCGCTGGCGTTGATGGTCATCGAGGTGTTCATCTCCTCCAGGGGGATGTCCTGGAAGAGCCGGCGCATGTCGCCGAGGTGGGCGACCGGGACCCCGACCCGGCCCACCTCGCCGCGGGCCAGGATGTGGTCGGGGTCGTACCCGGTCTGCGTCGGGAGGTCGAACGCGACCGACAGGCCGGTCTGGCCCTTGGCGAGGTTGCGGCGGTACAGGGCGTTGGACGCCTCGGCGGTGGAGTGCCCCGCGTACGTCCGCATCAGCCACGGACGATCCTTCTGACGCTCGTTCATGCTCCCTCCCGGTCTCAGACGTTCCGGAAGCGGTTGATGGCGTCGATGTGCCGGGCCCGCAACTCCGCGTCGCGGACGCCGAGGCCCTCCTCGGGGGCGAGCGCCAGCACGCCGACCTTGCCCTGGTGCGCGTTGCGGTGCACGTCGTGGGCGGCCTGGCCGGTCTCCTCCAGGCGGTACGTCTTCGACAGCGTGGGGTGGATCTTGCCCTTGGCGATGAGGCGGTTGGCCTCCCACGCCTCGCGGTAGTTCGCGAAGTGGGAGCCGACGATGCGCTTGAGCGACATCCACAGGTAGCGGTTGTCGTACTCGTGGTTGTAGCCCGAGGTCGACGCGCAGGTGACGATCGTGCCGCCCTTGCGGGTGACGTAGACCGAGGCTCCGAAGGTCTCGCGGCCCGGGTGCTCGAAGACGATGTCGACGTCCTCGCCGTCGGTCAGCTCGCGGATGCGCTTGCCCAGGCGCTTCCACTCCTTCGGGTCCTGGGTGTGCTCGTCCTTCCAGAAGCGGTAGTTCTCGGCGGTGCGGTCGATGATGGCCTCGGCGCCCATGCGGCGGCAGATCTCGGCCTTCTGCGGCGAGGAGACCACGCAGATCGGGTTGGCGCCGCCGGCCAGCGCGAACTGGGTGGCGTAGCTGCCCAGGCCGCCGCTGGCGCCCCAGATCAGTACGTTGTCGCCCTGCTTCATGCCGGCGCCGTTGCGGGAGACCAGCTGGCGGTAGGCCGTGGAGTTCACCAGCCCCGGGGCCGCGGCCTCCTCCCAGCTGAGGTGCCTGGGCTTGGGCATCAGCTGGTTGGACTTGACCAGCGCTATCTCGGCGAGGCCGCCGAAGTTGGTCTCGAAGCCCCAGATGCGCTGCTCGGGGTCGAGCATCGTGTCGTCGTGGCCGTCCGCGGACTCCAGTTCGACGGACAGGCAGTGCGCGACGACCTCGTCGCCCGGCTTCCACAGGTTCACGCCGGGTCCGGTGCGCAGCACGACGCCGGCCAGGTCGGAGCCGATCACGTGGTAGGGCAGGTCGTGCCGCTTGGTCAGCGGGGAGAGCCTGCCGTACCGCTCGAGGAAACCGAACGTCGAGACCGGCTCGAAGATCGAGGTCCACACCGAGTTGTAGTTGACCGAGCTGGCCATGACGGCCACCAGGGCCTCGCCCGGGCCGAGCTCGGGCACGGGCACCTCGTCCAGGTGCAGCGACTTGCGCGGGTCCTTCGCGCGGCTGTCCACGCCCTCGAACATGCCGGCCTCGTCCTTGTGGACGGTGATGGCGCGGTACGACTCGGGCAGCGGCAGTGCGGCGAAGTCCGCGGCCGTGCTTTCGGACGCCATGATTGCGTCGAGGATGTCCTTCACGGTGATGCCTCCGGCGAAGCGCGACGTAGGGACGCTTGAGGGAACGTCGGGGGTTTGCTGGGGGTGGTGCCGTCGGTTCGGCGGTGGTGCCGGCTGTCCGTGGCGGTCGCACGGATGGAGCGGAGCGCGTGGTGGCGCGGTGAATGCCTGTGACGCAGGCGCCCGGGCCTTGGGGACAGACGGCGTACGACGGATCCCAGTACGCCGCCCGCCCGGACAGCTCTTACGTTATGGCACCGCGTGCCACCCTGCAAGACACTGGGTGCCAACAATTTTTCTCAGATGGCACCACGACTTCACGTTTGAGCAACACAGGCAGGCGCCCCCGGCACGAAGGCCTGGGGGCGCCGGTGGGGTGGCGGGAGTACGGGAGGGCGCCGGGGGCGCGAAGGGGCGGCTACGCGCCCTTCAGGGCTTTTTCGATCGTCCGCATGACCTCGGCCGGCGAGGCGTCGGTGCGGGCCACGGCGACGACGACCTCGCCCTGCTGGGAGGCGAGCACCGGGGTGGGGGAGGGGCGCCGGCCGATGCCGGTGCCGAAGGTCTGCTTGATCACCTCGAAGGCGTGGTCCAGCTGCGACTCGACGTCCCCCTTGCCGCCCGCGCGCAGCCAGCGCCGCAGCACATGGTTGTGGGCGGCGACGACGGCGGACGCGGCGACCTCCGCCAGCAGCGGGTCGTCGTCCCCGTCGTGGTGGGCGCCCTCGTCGAAGTGGCCCAGCAGGTAGCGGGTGAACAGCCGCTCGTAGCGGGCCACCGAGGCGATCTCGCGCTCCCGCAGGATCGGGATCTCGCGGGTCAGGCGGTAACGCTCCACCGAGACCTCGGGAGCCTCGGCGTACATGCGCAGCACCTCGGTGATGCCGCGGCACACCGTGTCGAGCGGGTGCTCGTGCGGCTCGGCGGAGTCCAGCACCTGCCCCACACGCACCAGGGTGTCGTCGTGGTCGGGGAAGATCGCCTCTTCCTTGGAGCGGAAGTGCCGGAAGAACGTCCTGCGCGCGACCCCGGCGGCCGCCGCGATCTCGTCGACCGTGGTCGCCTCGTACCCCTGGGTCGCGAAGAGGTGCATCGCCGCGGCGGCCAGTTCCTGGCGGACACGATGGCGCTGGGCGGTGCTGGAGGACGCACGGGCGGGCTTCACGGGCTGGGGCATACCGCGAACGTACTGCATTCCCGCCGAGGCGTGGACCGACCCCGGTGTGCGGAGGCGGTGGGGCGGTCCCAGCAGACCGCCCCAGCCGCCGGGATCGTCCCGGCCGTCCCAGGCGCCCGCGTGGTCAGCGGCGGGCATACTCGCGGAAGCCGCGGCCCGTCTTGCGGCCGAGGCAGCCCGCGGACACCAGGTGCTCGAGCAGCGGCGCCGGTGCCAGGCCCGGGTCGCGGAACTCCTTGTGCAGCACCTGCTCGATCGCGAGCGAGACGTCCAGCCCGACCACGTCGAGCAGTTCGAAGGGCCCCATGGGGTAGCCGCCGCCGAGCTTCATCGCCGAGTCGATGTCCTCGACCGTCGCGTAGTGCTCCTGCACCATCTTCACGGCGTTGTTGAGGTAGGGGAACAGGAGCGCGTTGACGATGAAGCCCGCACGGTCGCCGCAGTCCACGGCGTGCTTCCTGATCCGGCCGCAGACCTCGTGGACCGTCGCGCGCACGTCCTCGGCGGTCAGCACGGTGCACACCACTTCCACCAGCTTCATGGCGGGCGCCGGATTGAAGAAGTGCATGCCGATGACGTCCCGCGGGCGCGTGGTGGCCGTCGCGACGGCCACCACGGGCAGCGAGGACGTCGTCGTGGCCAGCACCGCGCCCGGCTTGCAGACCTTGTCCAGGGTCGCGAAGAGCTGCTGCTTGACGGGCAGGTCCTCGGCGACCGCCTCGACGGCCAGGTCCACGTCGGCGAAGGCGTCCAGCGAGCCGGCCGCGGTCACCCGTGCCACGGCGGCGTCGCGCTGCTCCTGGCCGAGCCGGCCCCTCGCGACCGACCGGTCCAGCGACTTGGCCAGTGCCGCGACCGCCTTGTCGGCCTTCTCCTGGCCGCGGGCGGCCAGCACGACCTCGTACCCGGCCTTGGCGAAGACCTCCGCGATGCCGGTGGCCATCGTGCCCGAGCCGGCGACGCCCACGCTGCGCACGGGGCGCCCGCCGCCGGCACCGGCGGCCTCGGCCGGGGTCTCGGCGTCCGGGACGACCGTCGCGCTGCCGGGGGCCTCGTAGGTGTAGAAACCGCGCCCGGCCTTGCGGCCCTTGAGGCCGGCGGCGGTGAGCTGCTTCAGGACGGGCGCGGGGGCGTGCAGCCGGTCGCGCGAGGCCTGGTACATCGCCTCCAGGACGGTCTGCGCCGTGTCGATGCCGATCAGGTCCAGCAGGGCGAGCGGGCCCATGGGCAGGCCGCAGCCCAGCCGCATCGCCGCGTCGATGTCCTCACGGGTGGCGTACCGGGCCTCGTACATGGCCGCGGCCTGGTTGAGGTAGCCGAAGAGCAGTCCGTCGGCTATGAAACCCGGGCGGTCGCCGACCGCCACCGGCTGCTTGCCGAACGAGCGGACCAGCTCGGTCACGGCGTCGGTGGTCTCGGGGGAGGTCAGCACGGTGGAGACCACCTCGACCAGCTTCATGGCCGGGGCGGGGGCGAAGAAGTGCAGGCCGAGGACGCGGTCCGGGCGCGAGGTGTGCGAGGCCAGCTCGGTCACCGACAGCGCGTTGGTGCCGGTCGCCAGGACGGCGCCGGGTTTCACGATGGCGTCGAGGGCCGTGAGGACCTCGCGCTTGATCTCGAAGTGCTCGGTGACGACCTCGATCACCAGATCGGCGTCGGCCGCCGCCTGCAGGTCGGGGAAGGTGCGGAATCGGGCCAGGATGTCGCCGCGCTCGGACTCGGTGATCCGTTCGCGCTGCACGGCGCGGGCGGTGGAGCTTTCCAGGGCGGCGACGGCGCGTTGCGCGGCCGCGTCGTCGATCTCTATGCCGACGACTTCGCGGCCGGCCCGGGCGACGACCTCGGCGATGCCGGTGCCCATGGTGCCGAGACCGATGATGGCGACGGTGGGGAAGGGACGTGGACGGTCCATCGCGGAACTCCGAATGCTGAGGGTCCGCGCCGTGCGTCTCTGCTGCGCAGGCGCGGGGGCGGGAGAGTCGAGGAGCCGCGGGGGTGCGTACGCGTGTGTGTGCGTACCCGCGTGAGATCCGGCGAGCCCTGTCCCGGGGCTGCGCCACGATGGTGCCGAACCGACGACGGCGGCACACGGCGGCTGCGTCACC
Organism: Streptomyces sp. BoleA5; assembly: GCF_000373665.1. Lineage (NCBI taxonomy): Bacteria > Bacillati > Actinomycetota > Actinomycetes > Kitasatosporales > Streptomycetaceae > Streptomyces > Streptomyces sp. BoleA5. The sequence goes on along the minus strand of NZ_KB892110.1, from coordinate 79,716 downwards.
AGGCCGCTGTGTGCGTTGGTTAGAGGGTAACCGGCGAGTAACCTCGGCGCCAGCCCTCCGCCCATGTGATTTACACCGCCTACAGATGAGCGCGCCATTAGGGTGAGCGCAGCGGGACAGGGGGAGAGCGTGGAACAGGTGCAGGGGGGCGCCGGTCATGCGGCGCGGCGCGCGGCCGAGCTGTACGGGGCCGTGCGGGCGGGGGAGGCGGACGTCGCGCGGCTGCGCGGGCGCGGGGAGCCGCGCCGGGTCCTGGGGCTGCTGGAATTCGCCACCCAGGGCCGGCGCGAGGAACGCGGCGCCTATCTGCGCAGGCTCGCCGCCTCGCCGGACGCCGCCGCCATGGTGCGGCCCTGGCTGGGGACCACGGAACGGGCGGTGCTCGATGTCGCCGCCGACCGCGCGCCGGGGGTGCCCGCGCTGCTCGGCGACGTGGGCCACGACGACCGGGCGCGCCGCGTCTACGCCCGGGAGGCCCTCGTCGCGCGACGTCACCTGGAGGCGGTCGGACCGCTCTTCGAGAGCCTGGCCGGGCCGGAGCCCGACCAGGACCACTGGGATCGCGAGTTCGGGTGGGACGACGGGGTGCGGAACCACATCAGCCGCCTCGTCACGGGCAGCGGACTCCAACCCTGGTGGCGGTTCCCCGGCCACCGGGGGACGCCGCCCGTGCCCGAGAGCGTGCCCGTTCTGCTCCGCCACTGCGGCCACCAGGTGCCCAGGGTCAGGGCGCTCGCCCTCACCTTGCTGGGGCCGGCCGCGGATCCGGAACATCTCGGCGTGTTCACGGCCGCCGCAGGCGACCTTGACGCGGACACGCGCCAGGCGGCCTTTGTGACGCTCGGCAGGCTGGACCATCCGGCGGCGAGGGACGCACTGGCCGATGTGCTGACCGAGCCGTCGCGCTCTCTGGGGGATCGGGAGATCGCCGCCGTGATGCTCGGCCGGGCCGGCGACCGGAGGGCGTTCGAGACGCTGGTCCTGCTCCTCAACCATCGCGACGCCCACCGCAACGCCTCGGCGGCCGAAGCCCTCGCCCGGCTCGGCGACCCGCGGACCGCGCGTGCCGCCGCCACGCTCGCCACGAACCGGCTGCGGATCGCCTACGCACTGGCCGCCGTGCGCCTGCTGGGACGCATGCGGGCGCCGGAGTCGCTGCCGGCGCTGACGTCGACCCTGACCTGGCTGCTGGACGAGGACCGCACGGCCTGCCAGGCCGCCGCCGGCTGCGTCGGGGAACTGGGGCGGCTCGGCGACGCGCGCGCCGTACCCGTTCTGACCCGGGCGGCCGGGGATCCCCGCCTGCGCGCGGCGGCCGTGGACTCCCTCGGCCGGATCGGGGGTCCCGAGGTGCTCGGGACGCTGCTTGAGGCCGCGTCGGACGAGGACCCGGACGTGCGCGGCGCCGCGGCGCGCGGGCTGGCCCGCTACGAGGACGAACCCCGGGCGACCGCCGCCCTCGCGGAGTCCTGCGCGCCCCCGTACCCCCGGCGGATCGTGCGGGCCCTGGTGCGGTCGGGCGACCCGGTGGCCGCACCGGTACTGGCCGCGGTGCGGGACGGGGCGCCGAGCGCCGCGACGCGGCGTCTCGCGGGGCGCTTCAGGCCGGATCCGCCACGTACCGCAACTCCTTGAGCGGCACGCCGTCGTACGTCTCGATCTGGTCGGTGCCGTCGGGCGCGAATCCGCACCGGTCGTAGAAGCGCAGTGCCCGCTCGTTGTCCGCGAGCACCCACAGGCGCAGGCTCCGGAAGCCGCGTTCGCGGGCGCGGGCGCGTACGGCGTCCATGAGCGCGCGCCCCGCTCCCCGGCCGATCCGGTCGGGGTGTACGTAGATCGCGTACAGCTCGCCGACCTCGCCGCCGTCCGGCTCGCCACGGTAGGGGCCGAGCGCCGCCCACCCCGTCACCTCGCCGCCGTCCGTGGCCACCAGGTTGTCCACCCGGTCCCCGCCCTCGTCGAACCACTCCTTACGGCGCTCCGCGTCCGCCCCGGCGTCCATCGCGTCGAGGTACGACTGCGGCACGATCCCCGCGTAGGCCGTCCGCCATCCCCGGACGCGGACCGCCGACACGGCGTCGATGTCGTCGCGGGTCATCACTCTCACAACCGTCATGGCCGCGACGTTAAGTGGGGTGGAGCCCGGCCGGCACCCGTTTTTCGCGAGTTCAGATCAGGGTCAGCTGGGTCGGCCGGGCCGGATCGGGTGCGGCGGGCGGACCGGGGGTTTCGTCCTCGGGTGCGGCGATCCGGCGCGCGGCCCCGGAGCGGCCGGGCCCGATCCCGAACTCGGTCGCGAATTCGTGCACTTGGCGGGTGATGCGCCGCTGGTACCAGGTGGGCGCGTAGGCGCCGTCCGCGTAGAGCGCCTTGTAGCGGGAGATCAGCCGGGGGTGGTGCACGGAGAGCCAGGCCATGAACCACTCCCTCGCCCCGGGGCGCAGGTGCAGCACCAGCGGCGTGACGGACGTGGCGCCCGTCCCGGCGATCGCGCGGACCGTCTCGCGCAACTGCTCCGGGGAGTCGCCGAGGTACGGCAGTACGGGTGCCATCAGGACGCCCGAGGGTATGCCGTGCTCATTGAGCGTGCGGCAGACCTCCAGCCGTTTCGCGGGCGACGGCGTACCGGGTTCCACGGTGCGCCACAGGTCCCGGTCGACGAAGCCGACCGAGACCGCGGTCGACACGTCGGTGACCTCGGAGGCCTGCACCAGGAGGTCCAGGTCGCGCAGGATCAGCGACCCCTTGGTGAGGATCGAGAAGGGGTTGGCGCGGTCGCGCAGCGCGGCCAGGATGCCCGGCATGAGCCGGTAGCGGCCCTCCGCGCGCTGGTAGCAGTCGACGTTGGTGCCCATGGCGATGTGCTCGCCGTGCCAGCGGGGCGAGGCGAGCTCACGGCGGAGCAGTTCGGGTGCGTTGACCTTCACGACGATCTGGGAGTCGAAGTCCAGGCCGCTGTCGAGGTCCAGATAGGCGTGCGTCTTGCGTGCGAAGCAGTACACACAGGCGTGGCTGCAGCCGCGGTAGGGGTTGATCGTCCACTCGAACGGCATCCGGGACGCGCCCGGCACGCGGTTGACGATCGTGCGGGCGCGCACCTCGTGGAAGGTGATCCCGCGGAACTCGGGGGTGTCGAACGTACGGGTCACGGCGTCCACGCCGAAGAGCGCGGGTGTGGTCGCCGCCGTGTCGCGGCTCAGGTTGTCCCACCTCATGCCGCCTCCTTCGTTGCTCTCCTTCCGAGAATAGAACATCTGAGCGATTAGCGTCGAGGGGGATCCGGGGGATTCCTGGGGCCACTGTGCGTGACCGCGTGGTGCGGGGACCCCGGGCGCCGGCCGGCGGCGGGCGCCCGGGGGACCCTGCGGGACCGTCCGCCGTCACCGCGGCCGCAGGCTCAGTACGAGGTCGCGCGGCAGGCCATGGGTGTCGTGGAGGTAGTGGAAGTCCTCCTCGCCCAGCGGACCCCGGAACCGGGGGCGGGCCAGTACCTGACGGCCGCGCTCCAGGAGCCGCCGGAACCGGCGCTCCTCCTCCAGCAGCACCCGGCGCGGCTCGTCCGGGTCCACGGTCTGGTGGAAGTGGTCCAGGGTGTGCCGGACCAGCTCCTGCGGCAGGTCCCCGAGGCCGCGGGAGGGATCGTCCCGCCACAGGGTGGTGAGGACCCGCCGCACCAGCCGCCGCAGCACGTAGCCGCGACCGGTGTTGGCCGGGCGCACCCCGTCCCCGATGACCACCACGGCCGAGCGCAGATGGTCGCTGACCAGGCGCAGCGACGGTTCGTCCAGCGGCCACAGGGGCGGTACGAGGCGCCGCCAGGGGGTGAGGGCGTCGCACTCGAAGACCGACGTCCGGCCCTGCAGGAGCGAGGCCAGCCGCTCCAGGCCGAGGCCGGTGTCGACGTTGCGCTGGGGGAGCGGCACGAGCGAGCCGTCCCCGAGCCGGCGGTGGCGCATCATGACGTGGTTCCAGACCTCCACCCATCGGTCGTCGCCCGTGGGCGTGGAGCGCGGTGGGGTGTCCCCGGTCCACATGAAGATCTCCGAGTCGGGGCCGCACGGACCGGTGGGCCCGTTGGACCACCAGTTGTCCTCCACCGTGAGCTCCACCGGAACCCCGTGCTTCTCCCACAGCTCCAGGGAGGCGGTGTCGGGACCGGTGCGGTCGTCGCCGCCGAACACCGTGGCGTGCAGCCGCCCGGGGTCGACGCCGAAGCCCTCGGTGAGCAGCCCGTAGGCCCAGTCGAGGCTCTGCGGGCCCTCGTAGTCGCCGAGCGACCAGGTGCCGAGCATCTCGAAGACCGTCAGATGGGTGGGGTCGCCGACCTCCTCCAGGTCGGTGGTCCGCAGACAGCGCTGCACGTTGACCAGCCGACCGCCGAGCGGGTGCGGGCGCCCCTCCAGGTGGGGAGTGAGCGGATGCATGCCCGAGGTCGTGAACAGCACGGGGTCGCCGGGCGGCGGCAGCAGGGTCGATCCGGTGATCCGGTGGTGGCCGCGGTCCTCGTAGTACTCGACGAACGTGCGGACGATCTCTTCGGTGTCCATGGGAGGTGGCTCCTTCGCGTGGAGGGCGGGGAGGCACCGGGCAAGCGGTCCGCACGATCTCCGGAATCGGGGCGGGAACCACGAAACCACCGGCGGGCCGTTCCCGGTCGCCGGTGGTGAGGAAGGGGGTACGTCAGGCGGCGGCAACCGGCGAGCTGGTCGCTCGCGCGGTCGCGGTGCTGCTGTGGCCTGTGACGTTCATGCGGCCGACGATAACGCGCCGCGAGCCGCCGGGCACGCGATTTCCGGCCGGGCCGCACAGGACACCCCGATGCCTTCGCACGGGGTTCCGTCAGCGGGAGGGCGGCCCGATTTCGCGGGCACGCGACCGTGGTGATTGGCTTGTGGACGACGGCAAACGGATCGACGGAGGACGGCGATGGCACAGGTCGAGGCCACCACGCAGCGCGAGATCGCGGCGAGCCCGGAGAGCGTCTTCGCGGCGCTCGCCGACTACGCGGGCACCCGGCAGCGGCTGCTTCCCGAGCAGTACAGCGAGTACGAGGTGCGTGAGGGCGGCAGCGGATCGGGCACCCTCGTGCACTGGAGGCTGCAGGCGACCGAGAAGCGGGTCCGGGACTGCCTCCTCGCGGTGACCGAGCCGACCCCGGGGCAACTGGTCGAGAGCGACCGCAACTCCACCATGGTCACCACCTGGACGGTCACCCCGGCCGGCGAGGGCCGCGCCAAGGCGGTCGTCACCAGCACCTGGACCGGCGCCGGCGGCATCGGCGGCTTCTTCGAGCGCACGTTCGCGCCCAAGGGCCTGAACCGCATCCACGACGCGGTGCTCGCGCGGCTCGCCGCGGAGACGGAGAAGTAGCAGGCGGCACAAGGGAGGCGGCCGGAGCCCGGTGACGCCCGGCCGCCTCCTTTGACGTACCGGCAGGGCCGGCCGTGCCCTGCGCGTCCTGCGCGTCCTGTGTCCCGGCCGTCGCCCGGTGGGCGCACGCCGGTGGGCACGTCACTTGAAAGGGTGGATCTGCCGCGCTCCGGCGCATCCCCGGCGCCCCAGATCGTTGTCGCAGGGCAGGCGCGACGAGGGGAGCGGTAGGCAGATGGGCGGCACCACCGGGACGACCCTGTCCGAGGCGACCGACACCCTCACGGACACGACCGGCTCCGGCACGGGCCCCGACGGCAGACCCGCGGCCGTCCCGCCGGAACAGGGCGCGCCCGTCGCCGGGCTGAGCCCGCGCAGGGTGCGGCTGGTCTTCCTCGGGCTGATGCTCACCCTGCTGCTGGCCGCCCTCGACCAGATGATCGTGGCGACCGCGCTCCCCAAGATCGTCGGCGAACTGCACGGCCTGGACAAGATGTCCTGGGCCGTGACCGCCTACCTGCTCGCCTCCACCGTCGGACTGCCGATCTACGGGAAGCTCGGCGATCTCTTCGGGCGCAAGAGCGTCTTCCAGTTCGCCATCGTCGTGTTCGTCATCGGATCCGCCCTCGCCGGCTGGTCGCGCTCCATGGACGAGCTGATCGCCTTCCGCGCCATCCAGGGCGTCGGCGGCGGCGGGCTGATGATCGGCGTCCAGGCGATCATCGCCGACATCGTCCCGCCCCGGGACCGCGGCCGTTACATGGGCCTGATCGGCGCCTCGTTCGGTCTGGCCTCCGTGGCCGGCCCGCTGCTCGGCGGCTTCTTCACCGACCACGCCTCGTGGCGCTGGTGCTTCTACATCAACGTGCCCTTCGGTCTGCTGACCCTGGCCGTCATCGCCGTCGTGCTGGAACTGCCGCGACCGGCCGTACGCCCGCGGCTGGACGTGCTGGGCGCGCTGCTGCTGGCCGCCGGCTCCACCTGCGTGGTGCTGCTGACCAGTTGGGGCGGGACGACCTACGCCTGGCGCTCCGACGTGATCATCGGGCTGGGCGCGGCGACACTCGTCTGCGCCGTGCTGTTCGTCGTGGTGGAACGGTTCGCCGTCGAACCGGTCATCCCGCTGCGGCTCTTCCGCGACGGCGTCTTCACCGTCTCCGCGCTCATCGGTGCCGTCGTCGGCGTCGGCCTCTTCGGCGCCGCCAGCTACCTCCCCACCTTCCTGCAGATGGTGAACGGCGTCAGCGCGACCGAGTCCGGGCTGCTGATGCTGCCCATGATGCTCGGCGTCGTCCTGGCCTCCGTGGTCTCCGGCCACATGATCAGCCGTACCGGACGCTACCGGGTGTTTCCGCTGGCCGGCGGGGCGCTCTCGGTGGCAGGCATGTGGCTGCTGTCCCTGCTGGAGAGGGACACCCCGCGCGTCGAGTACAGCGTCTACATGGGCGTGCTGGGGCTGGGCATCGGCCTCGTGCTGCCGGTGCTGATCCTCGCCGTGCAGAACTCCGTGCGGCCCGCCGACCTGGGCACCGCCACCAGCGCCAACAACTTCTTCCGGCAGATCGGCGGCTCGGTCGGGGCGGCCGTCTTCGGCACCCTGTTCGCCAACCGGCTCGCGGACGGGCTCGCCGACCGGCTGCCGGGCGGCGTCGACCTGCCGGACCCCCAGTCCATCACCCCGCACATGGTGCACGCGATGCCGGCGCCGCTGCGCGACGCCTATGTGCAGGCGTACGCGGAGGCCATGCCGCGCATCTTCCTCTACCTGGTGCCGGTGCTCGGCCTCGGCTTCCTGCTCGCCTTCCTGCTCAAGGAGAAACCCCTGGTGACCCAGCAAGTCCCCACCGCCCGCAAGGCCGAGACCGTAGGCGTCCCGGTGTGCGGAACCGTCCAGCACGCCGACGGCAGCACCGTGGGCCGGGCGGCGCTCACCCTCATCGATGTGACCGGCCGACAGATCGGGCGCGGCGCCACGGGCGAGGACGGACGCTACGCGCTGAGCACCCCGGGCAGCGGCAGCTACGTCCTGATCGCCGCCGCCGGAGGGCACCAGCCGCAGGCCGTCAGCGTGACCGTCGGGGAACGCCCGGTCGAGCTCGACGTGGTGCTCGGCGGCGCCGGGCGGCTCGCGGGCACGGTGCGCACCGCCGACGGCACGTCCGTACGGGAGGCCACGGTCACCCTCACCGACTCCCGTGGGGACGTGGTGGCCACCACCCGCACGGGCCGGGACGGCGACTACGTCCTGAGCGACCTCGTCGCGGGGGAGTACACGCTCGCCGCCAACGCCCCCGCCTACCGGCCCGCGGCGCTCCCGGTGTCGGTGCACGCGGCCAGGGAGACCCGGCAGGACGTCGAACTCGCCGGCGGCGCGCTGCTGCGCGGCACCGTGCGCGGCCCGGGCGGCAGCGCGGTGGAGGACGCCCGGGTCACCCTGCTGGACGCCGCGGGAAACGTCCTGGACACGGTGACGACGGGCCCGGACGGCGTCTTCCGCTTCGTCGACCTGGCGGCGGGCGAGTACACCGTCGTGGCCTCGGGGTACCCGCCGGTGGCGACCGTGCTGCGGCTCAGCGGCGGCGAACGCACCGAGCGCGACGTCCACCTCGGCCACGAGGACTGACCGGACCCTGACAGCCTCTGACGACCACTCGGAGTGAGGGTGTGCGCCCGCGCATGCCCCGGCGCGTTCACGGCCCTGCGCGGGGGCAGACCGGATTCGTCCAATGCGCTACGCGGCACCCGGTGTCGGTCGTACGGTGGTTGCGGAGCCGCAGATCTTGCGCCGGGGGCCGACCACCTCCGGTCTCCGTCGGGATCCGGGCGCCGCAGGGGAAGGAGCCGGACGCGTCATGCAACGTCGCACTCCGCCGGGGGAGGGGAGCCGCGCCGCGCTGCCGGAGCAGCGGACCGCACTCTCCGGACGCATTCCGCTCGCCGTGGTCGTGGTCGACGGCGACGGACTCGTCTCGCACTGGAGCACGGGCGCTCGCAAGCTCTTCGGGCGGGCCCGGGAGGAGGCCGTGGGCCGTCCTGCCGTCGACCTGCTGCCGGTCTCCGGCGCGCTGGGCGAGGAGCCCGCGCAGGACGGCACCGAGGCACCGGCCGGAGCCGACCTCGACGTCACGCTGAGCGGCGCGACGTCCTACCCGACCGCCGGACGCGCCCGGCTCAACCAGGGGCCCGCCCCCGACCCCGGGGGCATCCCGGCGGACGTTTTGTGGTGGGCCTACCCGCTGGTCGGCCCGGGCCCAGAGCGCCTGCTCGTACTGGCCGCCGACGCGGCCCTGGTGCACGGCGAGGACGATGCCCCGCCCGGGGAGTCCGAGCGGATCGCGCCCGGCTTCGCCCTGCACACCGAGTTCCCCGGCGCGGACGGGCTCGCCAAGCGGCTCCCCGAGATCCTGCCCAGCATGAGCGTCGCCGAGAGCGGGCGCATCGTCTCCCAGGTGCTGGAACTCGGCTACCCGGTCCTGGAGATCAGCCGGCACGACCGGGTGCCCGTCACCCCCGACTGGGGCGTGCCCCGGCGGGAGGAGCGCAGGGCCCTGCGGCGGCGCGCCGCCCGGGATGCCGCCGACGAGCCGCGCGGTGGTGCGTCGGAGGAGCTCGAACCCGACCTGGAGTACGCCGCCGTCCGCGAGCGCCTGGAGTTCCTCAACGAGGCCAGCGGGCGCATCGGCACCTCCCTCGACCTGACCCGCACGATCCGGGAGGTGTGCGCCGCCGTCGTCCCGCGCTTCACCGACGTCGCGGGCACCTACCTGCGCGAACAGGTGCTCGCGGGTGAGGGCTTCCCCGACGGCCCGCCCGACGTCACCACCATGTGGTACCGGGCCGCCCTGGAGCACACCGACGAGCCCGGCCGCTGGGACGACGTCGTCCCGGTCGGCGAGTCCATGCCGTTTCCCGAGCACACGCCGTTCTTCCAGTGCATGACCAGCGGTCGACCGGTGCTGGTGCCCAGGATCACCGAGCCCATGGGCGAGGCGATCGCCTCGCAGTTCGAGAAGCGCGACATCCGGCCGCTGATCACCGGGCGGTCGATGCTGGTCGTGCCGCTGAAGGCGCGCAACGTCGTCCTCGGCTTCATGATCCTGCTGCGGCACGGGGAGCGCCCGCCGTTCAACGACATGGACCGCGTGACGGGCGCGGAACTGGCCGCCCGAGCCGGGCTCGTCCTGGACAACGCCCGCATGTACACGTACCAGGAGAACGTCGCCGACACGCTGCAGGACAGCATGCTGCCGCAGATCACCCCGCGGATGCCGGGGTGCGACGTGGCGACCCGCTACCTGCCCGGCACCCGGCTGGGCCGTGTCGGCGGCGACTGGTTCGACACCATCAAGCTGCCCGGCTCGCGGCTCGCCCTGGTCGTGGGCGACGTCATGGGCCACGGTCTCAACGCGGCCGCCATGATGGGCCAGTTGCGCACCGCCGTGCAGACCATGGCGGCCCTGGACATGCCGCCGGCCCAACTGCTGCGCAACCTCGACGACCTGGCGCAGCGCCTCGGCGAGCACTACCTCGCCACCTGCCTGTACGCCGTGTACGACCCGATCCGGTCCGAGCTGCACATCGCCAACGCGGGCCACATCCCGCCCGTGCTGGTGCGGGCCGAGGACGGCCGCAGCGAGCTGCTGGACGTGCCGACGGGCGCGCCGATCGGCATCGGCGGGGTGCCCTTCGAGACGGTCAGGGTTGCCGTCGGCCCCGGCGACCGGCTCGTGCTGTGCACGGACGGGCTGGTCGAGGTGCGCGGGCAGGACATCGGAGCCGGTCTCGCCGCGCTTTGCGAGAGCGCCGCTCACCCCGCCGCCTCCATGGACGACGCCTGCGACACGATCATCCGCGCGCTCAACCCGCCGGGCGGCCGCAAGGACGACGTGGCCCTGCTGATGGCCCGGCTCAACGGCATCCCCCGCGAGGACGTCGTCAGCTGGCAGCTCGCCCTCGACCCCCGCGAGGTGGGCAGGGCCCGCATCCTGACCCGGGGCGCCCTGGAGCGCTGGGGGCTGGACGAGGCAGCGGAGGCGGCCGAGCTGATGGTCGGCGAGGTGGTCACCAACGCCGTCCGGCACGCGCACTCCCGGCACGTCGAGCTGCGCCTGGTCCGCACCGACGCGCTGCTGTGCGAGGTCTCGGACGACGACCACGCCGTGCCCGTGCTGGTGGGGGCCGGGCCCGAGGACGAGTCGGGGCGGGGACTGCGGATCGTGAGCCGGCTCGCCCGCGAATGGGGCGCCAGCCGTACGGCGCAGGGCAAGACCGTCTGGTTCGAGCAGGCGCTGCCGTGGCGGCGGACGGCGGGGCGCGGCGGGGCCCCGGCGGGTGCTCGAACGTAGCGGACACGGGGGCTCGAACCCAGCGAACAGGGGGACGCGACTTCCCCCGGACGCTTGCCCGCGCCGGTCCCCACCTGTAGCACAGAGCTGACGGGGCTTCGGCCGCGAGGCCGGAGCGGTCCGCGGCGACGGACACGTGGACCTGGGGAGATCGCATGGACGTCACGGGCACGAACCTGCAGGCGTGGGAGGGCTTCTGGCGCGACGCCCCCGGAGGGCCGGGGGCGGTGCTCTGGGACGCGGCGGCGGAGCTCACCGCGGCGGCCCACCTCCCCTTCTTCGAGGCGCACTTCGACCCGTCGCTGCCAGTCGTGGACCTCGGCTGCGGCAACGGCACCCAGACCCGCTTCCTGGCCGAGCGGTACGGCCGGGCCGTCGGGGTGGACCTCGCGGCGGCCGCGATCGGCCACGCCCGGCACCAGGACCCGGGCGGTGTCGCCGAGTACCGGCAGCTCGACGCGGCCGACCCCGAGGCGGTCCGGCGGCTGGGCGAGGAGCTGGGCGAGGTGAACGTGTACATGCGTGGAGTGCTCCACCAGTGCCGGCCCGAGGAACGCGCACCGCTGGTCGAGGGCATCGCCGTACTGACCGGAGGACGCGGCCGGGTGTTCGCGGACGAACTCGCGGCGTCCGCGAAGGACGCGCTGATGGGGCTCGCGCGGCGGCCGGACGGGCCGCCCGCCAAGCTCGCGGCGATCTTCGCGCACGGGATCGCGCCGGCCGAGATGCCCGACGCGGCCGTGCCGGAACTCTTCCGTGCGGCGGGGATGGAGGTGCTCGCACGCGGTGAGGTCGCGCTCGTGACAACGGAGCGGCGGGCGGACGGTTCGTGGTTCGAGGTGCCGACGAACTGGCTGGTGGCAGGGGGTGCCGGCTGACCGCCACCGGACTGGGCCACTGAAGTTTTCCACAGGCGGCCCGGGGGCCTGGTGCGGGGCGGTGACTTTGCGTAACGTTCCGTGCCATGAAGATCCTGATCAGCGCGGACATGGAGGGCGCCACCGGGGTGACGTGGCCCGGTGACGTCCTGCCTGGCACGGAGGGCTGGCAGCGGTTCCGGCATCTGTTCACCTCGGACGTGAACGCCGCGATCGCCGGCTTCTTCGACGGCGGCGCCGACGAGGTCCTGGTCAACGAGGCCCATTGGTCGATGCGGAACCTGCTGCTGGAGCAGCTGGACGAGCGGGCCGAGATGGTCACCGGGCGGCACAAGGACCTTTCCATGGTCGAGGGCGTGCAGCACGGCGACGTGGACGGCATCGCCTTCGTCGGCTTCCACACGGGCGCGGGGACGGAGGGCGTGCTCGCCCACACCTACCTTCCGAACTCGATCACCGGCGTGTGGGTCGACGGCAGCCCGCCGGCGAGCGAGGGCCGGCTGAACGCACTGGTGGCCGCGGAGTACGGGGTGCCCGTCGTGCTGGTCACGGGCGACGACCGGACCGGGATCGACGCCCGGGACTACGCGCCGGCGGCGCGCACGGTCGCCGTCAAGGACTACGTCTCGCGGTATGCGGCCGTGTGCCGGCCGCCGGCCCGCACGGCGGCCGACATCCGCGCCGCCGCCAAGGACGCGACGTCACTCGCGGTCCGGCACGAGCCGGTGCGGGGCGGGCCGTTCACGATCGAGGTCGAGTTCGACGCGGCCCACCTGGCGGGAGCCGCCGCGATCGTGCCCGGTGTGGAGCGCACGGGCGAGCGCCGCGTCGCCTACACCTCACCGACCATGTACGAGGGGATCCGCTGCTACAAGGCCGTGACCACCCTGGTCTCGGCAGCTGTGGAGGAGCAGTATGGCTGACACCCGGGCACTGGACGAGGCGGTCCGCTTCACCTCGGAGCTGATCCGGATCGACACCACCAACCGCGGTGGCGGGGACGGGAACGAGCGTCCGGCGGCGGAGTACGCCGCGCAACTGCTCGACGAGGCCGGGATCGAGGCGCGGGTCCTGGAGTCCGCGCCGGGCCGGGCCAACGTCGTGGCGCGGATCGAGGGCGCCCGGCGCGCCGGGAACGGACCGGGCGCGCTGCTCGTCCACGGCCACCTGGACGTCGTGCCCGCCCAGGCCGAGGACTGGAGCGTGCACCCCTTCTCGGGCGAGGTGCGGGACGGAGTGGTCTGGGGTCGCGGCGCGGTCGACATGAAGGGCACGGTGGCGATGGTGCTCGCCACCGTGCGCTCCTGGGCCCGCAGGGGGCTGCGCCCCGAGCGGGACATCGTGCTCGCGCTGACGGCCGACGAGGAGGACAGCGCCACCTACGGGGCGACCTACCTCGTCGAGCGGCACGCGGAGCTGTTCCGCGACTGCACCGAGGGCATCAGCGAGTCCGGGGGTTTCACCTTCCACGCCGGGCCCGGGCTGAGGCTGTACCCCGTGGCGGCCGGCGAGCGCGGGACCGCCTGGCTGAAGCTCACGGCGCACGGCAGGGCGGGTCACGGCTCCAAGGTCAACCGCACCAACGCCGTGACCCGGCTCGCCGCGGCCGTCTCCCGCATCGGCGAGCACCGCTGGCCGGTGCGGATCATCCCCACGGTGCGGGCGGCACTGACCGAACTGGCGGCGCTGCACGAGGTCGAGCCCGACTTCGACGACGTCGACACCCTGCTCACCAAGCTGGGCCCGGCAGCCGCCCTGGTGGAGCCGGTGATCCGCAACAGCGCCAACCCGACGGTGCTCGAGGCCGGCTACAAGGTCAACGTCATCCCCGGTGCCGCGGTCGCCTACGTCGACGGCCGGGTCCTGCCCGGCGGCGACGAGGAGTTCGCGGCCACCATGGACGAACTCACCGGCCCCGACGTGGAGTGGGAGTTCCACCACCGCGAGATCCCGCTGGAGGCACCCCTCGACGCGCCGGTCTACGCCGCGATGCGGGAGGCCCTGATCCATTTCGACCCGGACGCCCACGTCGTGCCCTATGTGATGGGCGGCGGCACCGACGCCAAGCAGTTCTCGCGGCTCGGCATCCAGGGGTACGGCTTCTCCCCGCTGAAGCTGCCCGAGGGCTACGACTACGCGGGGATGTACCACGGCGTCGACGAGCGGGTCCCGGTGGAGGGGCTGCACTTCGGCGTCCGCGTACTCGACCGGTTCATGCTGGGCCGGCAGGACACGACCTACGGAGTCGCCCGATGACGCGCGCCCCGATCATCGCCCCCTACGGCGCCTGGGAGTCGCCCGTCGACGCCCGCACCGCCGCCTCCCACGACGGACGCCCCGAGTTCCCCGCGTTCGTCGGTGACGAGGTGTGGTGGACCGAACCCCGGCCGGCGGAGGGCGGCCGCCGTGCCCTCGTGCGCCGCCGCGCGGACGGCACGGCCGGCAGCCCGCTGCCCGCGCCGTGGAACGTCCGCACCCGTGTCATCGAGTACGGCGGCCGGGCCTGGGCGGGCACGGCACGCCCGGGGACGGGACCGCTGATCGTCTTCTCCCACTTCCCGGACCAGCGGCTGTACGCGTACGAACCCGACGCCGAGGGCGCCGTGCCCCGGCCGCTGACCCCGCTCTCGCCGGTCGGTGACGGGCTGCGCTGGGCCGATCCGCAGATCCACCCGGACCGCGGTGAGGTGTGGTGCGTGCTGGAGGAGTTCACCGGGGAGGGCCCGAGCGACGTACGGCGGGTGGCCGCCGCCGTCCCGCTCGACGGCTCGGCCGCCGAGGACCGTACCGCGGTGCGTGAACTCTCCGACGCCTCCCACGACTTCGTGACCTCGCCACGCCTCTCCCCGGACGGCGGGCAGGCCGTGTGGATCGCCTGGGACCACCCCCGGATGCCCTGGGACGGCACGGAGCTCAAGCTCGCCGCCGTCGGACCCGACGGCACCTTCGGCGCAGCCCGGACGATCCTGGGCGGCCCCGCCGAGTCCGTCGCCCAGGCGGAGTGGACACCGGACGGCACCCTCGTCGCCGCCACCGACCGCGACGGCTGGTGGAACCTGCACCGTGTCGACCCGGCCACGGGCGAGGCGGTCAACCTGCGTCCGGCGCAGGAGGAGTTCGCCGGTCCGGGCTGGCAGATGGGCGCGCGCTGGTTCGCCCCGCTCGCCTCCGGGACCCTGGCGGTGCTCCACGGCAAGGGCGCCCAGCGGCTGGGGATACTCGACCCGGCGACCGGCGAGTCGGCCGACGTACCGGGGCCGTGGAGCGAGTGGACGGCCGCGCTGTCCACGCAGGGCACCCGGGTGGTCGCCGTGGCCGCATCGGCCCGCAGTTCGTTCGAGGTCCTCGAACTCGACACCTGCACCGGCCGCACCCGAGTCATCGGCGCCGCCCACCATGACATCGTGCCCCCGGAGTTCCTGCCCGATCCCGTGGAGCGGATCTTCACAGAGCCCGGCGGACGGGAGATCCACGCCCAGCTCTACCCGCCGGCGAACCCCTACTTCGCCGCGCCCGAAGGAGAACTTCCCCCCTATGTCGTGTGGGTGCACGGCGGCCCCACCAGCCGGGCACCGCTCGTGCTCGACCTGGAGATCGCCTACTTCACCTCGCGCGGTATCGGGGTCGTGGAGGTCAACCACGGCGGCTCCACCGGCTACGGGCGCGCCTACCGCGAACGGCTGCGCGAGCAGTGGGGCGTCGTCGACGTCGAGGACTGCGCCGCCGTCGCGCGGGCGCTGGCCGAGGAGGGAACCGCCGACGGGAGGCGCCTCGCGATCCGCGGCGGCAGCGCCGGCGGCTGGACGAGCGCGGCCTCCCTCACCGGCACCGACGTCTACGCCTGCGGCGTGATCAAGTTCCCGCTGCTCGACCTCACCGGCTGGGCCGAGGGCGGTGAGACCCATGACTTCGAGTCCCGCTACCTCGACTCGCTCATCGGGCCCTACACCGAGGTCCCGGAGCGCTACCGGGACCGCTCTCCGGTGACCCGGGCCGACCGGCTCACCGTCCCCTTCCTGCTGCTGCAGGGCCTGGAGGACGTGATCTGCCGGCCCGTGCAGTGCGAGCGGTTCCTGGAGCGGATCAAGGGACGCGGCGTCCCTCACGCCTACCTCACCTTCGAGGGCGAGGGCCACGGCTTCCGCCGCGAGGACACGATGATCACCTGTCTCGAGGCCGAACTCTCCCTCTACGGGCAGGTATTCGGCTTCACCCCGCCCGCCGTACCAGCTCTGGAGCTCACCAAGTGACACCGCTCGTCCCGCTCACCCGCCCCCGCCGCCTCGTCCCCGGGGACCGGGTCGCCGTCGTCGCCCCCAGCGGACCCGTGCCCCGGGAACGGCTGGACGCGGGGCTCGACATTCTCCGCGGCTGGGACCTCGACCCGGTGGTGGCGCCGCACGTCCTGGACCGGCACCCCACCTTCGGCTACCTGGCCGGACAGGACGCGGCGCGCGCCCGCGACTTCCAGGAGGCGTGGTGCGACCCGTCGGTGGCCGCCGTGCTGTGCGCCCGCGGCGGCTACGGCGTCCAGCGCATGACCGACCTCCTGGACTGGGAGGCGCTGCGCGCGGCCGGGCCCAAGACGCTTCTCGGCTTCAGCGACATCACCGCGCTGCACGAGGCGTTCGCGGTCCGGCTGGGCCTTGCGACCCTGCACGGAACCATGATCGCGGCGCACGGCTTCCTCAAGGACGAGCCCACCCGTGCCCAGTTGCGGGACACCCTCTTCCGGCCGGAGGGGACGCGGGTCCTCGGCGCCACGACCGCCCGGCCCCTCGTCCCCGGCACGGCACGCGGCGTCACCGTGGGCGGCTGCCTGGCCCTGCTCGCCTCCGGCCTCGGCACGCCGGACGGGCGGCCCGGGGTGCCCGGCGGCATCCTCCTGCTGGAGGACGTCGGCGAGGAGCCCTACCGGATCGACCGGATGCTGACCCAGTTGCTGCGGGCCGGCTGGCTGGACGGTGTGGCGGGTATCGCCCTCGGCTCCTGGCGGGAGTGCGGGCCCTACGAGGAGGTGCGGGCGGTGCTCCTGGACAGGCTGGGCGGACTGGGCGTCCCGGTCGTCGAGGAACTGGGCTTCGGCCACTGCGAGACGAGCCTGACCGTGCCGCTCGGCGTCCCCGCCGTGCTGGACGCGGACGCCGGCACCCTCACGGTGGAGGCGGCCGCGACGGAGGACTGACCGGGCGGCACGATCGTGCGATGGATGTCCGCCATGGGCGGGTCCGGTGTGCCGTCCGTCGCCCCGTGCCGGGCTCTCAGGACGGTTCGGCCGCCGAGAGCGCGGTGACGGCGGCGACGCCGTCGCACTCGGCGAACACCCCGTCGTCCAGGGCGACCTGATGCCTGCCCGCACCGCCGGGCAGGCCCAGCACCATCGTCGGGTACTGGACCGGGGCCTCCCCCGAGGCGCAGGATCCGTCGCCCTCGCCCTGCACCTGGTGGAACGTCAGCTTCACCCAGGCGCGGCCGCCCGGTGCCAGCGCGACCGGCGCGGCCGTACCGGTGTGCCGCACCGTCAGCGGCACGTTCATCTCCGGCGAGCCGTTGGCCGCCCCGGCCACCGTCGGGAAGCCCTCGACGACGCAGGGCGCGCCGGAGGTGTTGGTGAACCCGACCACTGCCGCCCCGGTGCCGGTTCCCTGGGGGCGCACGGCGGCCTGGTGCGCCGCCGTCGCCTCCAGGTCCTCCGCGTCGCAGCGGCCCGCGGGCTCCGCCGAACCACCGGGCGCCGGTGAAGTGCTGGAGGCCGGGACCGTGTCCCCCGCCGTCCGCGACGGCGCGGCCGTCGGCGGAGCGGTCGGTGCGGACGAGCCACCGCCCGCGCCATCGCCCGCGCCACTGCCCGCCGCGCCGACGTCCCCCTGGCACCCCGTCAGCAGCACCGCCGCCGTCGCCGTCAGTGCCGCCGCGATCGCGGCCCGCCTCGTGTTCCTGCGCTCCATGACGTCCCCCCAGGTCTTTCGGCTGCTGTGCTGCCGCGGAACACGAGGCCGCCGCCCTTCCGGGTTCCGTGCGTACACCCCTGGTACGGAACGGTGACGCCACGGAGTCGTCCGCTCCGCGCAGTTGCGGCCGCCGGGATGTGGTGGCCGCCGCGGGACCGGGCAGGAGCAGAGGTACGACTCGACAGGGGAGGAGAGCCGTCACATGACCGACGACCGGATCCGGAACCGCAGGACGACCCTGCGCGCCGGCGCCGCGACGTGCGCCTTGGCCGTCGTCGCGACGCTGCCGGCCTGCAGCGGCTCCGGCGGCGGAGGGCCCCACGCCGCGGAGCCGCAGCCCGCGATCGCCGTCGCCCCGGCCTCCGGCGGGCGGGCCGTGCCCGTCGACCGCAAGGTGACCGTGCGGACCACCGCCGCGCGGATCGAATCCGTACGCGTCACCGCCCCCGGCCCGGGGCCGTTGCGCGGCACGCTCGCGTCCTCCAAGGACAGCTGGACCTCGGCGGGCCGGCTGGCCCCCGGCGTGACCTACGACGTCCTCGTCCGCGCCACCGCCTCCGACGGCAAGCGGCTGACGGAGCACACCACCTTCACCACCGCCGAACCGAAGCGCACCTTCGTGGGGGAGTACCACCCCGACAAGGGCACCACGGTCGGCGTCGGGATGCCGGTGTCGATCGTCTTCAACAAGCCGATACGCGACCGGGCGGCCGTCGAGCGCAAGCTGGGCGTCACCGCGAGTCCGGCCGTCGAGGGCGCCTGGAGCTGGATGAAGGACTGGAGCGGCCGCGACCGCGTCGACTTCCGTCCGCGCTCCTACTGGAAGCCCGGAACCGACGTCACGCTCCGCATGGACCTCGACGGGGTCGACGCGGGCGGCGGCCTCTACGGCACGCAGAACCGGGTTGTCCGCTTCCGGATAGGGGAGTCGGTCGTCACGACGGTCGACACCGTTCGCAAGACCCTCACCCTGCGCAGGGGCGGCGAGGTCCTGCGCACCATCCCCGTCTCCACGGGCAAGCCCGGTTTCGAGACGTGGAACGGGACGATGGTCGTCCTGGAGAAGACGCCCAGCATCACCATGAACTCCCGCACCGTGCGCATCTTCGGACCCGAGGCATACAACCTGAAGGACGTGAAGTGGGACGTCCGGCTCACCACATCGGGCACCTTCGCCCACGCCGCGCCCTGGAACGAGGGCAAGTTCGGCCGCGTCAACGGCAGCCACGGCTGCATAGGACTGAGCACGTCCGACGCCAAGTGGTTCTACGACCACGTGTCTCCGGGCGACCCGGTGACCGTCGTCAACTCCACCGACACCGTGCAGGTCAACAACGGCTACGGCGCCTGGAACGCCGGTTGGGCGGACTGGCGGGCGGGAAGCGCCCTGTGACCGCCGGCCGGTGAGGTCAGGGGTTCACCCACCCCGCCACGAGGACCGCGGGGAAGAGCCGGTGGACGGCGAGGAAGCCGAACGGGCGCAGGAACTCCACGCGCACCCGCCTGGCTTGCCGGGCCTGCCCGGGAGCGCTGCCGACGATCAGGGAGACCGCGGTGACGGCGGCTGCCCGGAAGCCCTTCGCGCTGAAGGTCGCCGTGGCCGCCTGCTTCGCCGCGCCGACGGCCAGGGGCCGCGCGCTGATGCCGGGGAAGTGGCCGGCGCCGGCGTCCCGGGCGGCCGCCAGCCCGAACAACTCGGCGCGGTCGAGGAGATCGTGCTCGGCGCCCACGGTGAACGGCACCGTGGTCAGGTCGAGCGCGGGCGCCGGGTCGAAGCTCGTGACGTCCTCGACCACGACCCCCGGCCCGGGCCGCCCGTACGGCAGCAGGTTGCCGGGCAGCACCTGGTACGTCCCGTCGAGGGCGGCCACCCCGGCGGCGAGCACCTCGCCGGGGGCGACGTGGCCGGGGCCGCGCAGCAGGTGGACCTCGATCCCGTTGGTGCCGTTCACCTTCGCCATGGTCAGCGGGCCGAAGGGGGTGGACGCGACCCCGGCCATGTCCAGATGGCGCGAACTGCGGCAGAGCGTCCCGGTGTGGTGGTCCTGGAAGGGCTCGGCCCAGTCGGTGCGCAGGGCCAGCGCGTTGGCGAGCAGCAGGAGGGTGTTCCGGTCGACGGCGACCGGCATCCTGGGGACCATGCCGTGGGTGCGGTCCGCCGCCCAGGCGTCCAACGTCCCGCGGTCGGTCTCGGTGTCGCCCGTGAAGTGCCCGTGGGCGCCCGCCGGGAGCAGCGAGAGCCAGCCGGGTACGAGCGGCAGGGAGGCGCGGGTCCACAGGCCGACGGCGGTGTCGACGCCGTCCATGGCGTCCAGCCGGGCGAGCAGCCGTCCCGAGGCGCCGGCAGCCGTCGCGGCGTCCATCGCGACGGCCTGCTCCAGTTCGCCGCGGGCGGGGCCGGAGGCGCCCGCGGCGAGCAGGGCCAGCAGCGGCCAGACTCCCGCGGCGGAGAAGACCGTCTCCCCCGCGCCACCACCGGTCAGGGTCTCGCGGGCCCACCGCGCCGTCAGTGCGTTGAGCGCGCTCACCAGTGTGCGGTCGTCCATGTCCCCCACCGTCCCCCACCGTCCCCCGCCACGCCGGCGTAGCCGCGTCCTCCGCGTCCTCCGCGTCCTCCGCGTCCTCCGCGTCCTCCGCGCCGGAGGATCATCCCAGCGTCCGGGCCGAGCGGCCAAGGGGTCAAGCAGCGCCGAGGGGCTGAGGCGCCGCCGCGGCACCGGCCGCAGCGGCGCAGCAGGGCCCGCGCTCGCCGCGCGGGCCCTGCTGTCCTGCGGTTCGACGACCTACGAGGTGGGACTCCCTTCGCCGGCATGGTCCGGATCAGGTGCTAGGGGTCGCTCTCCGGTCTCAAAACCTCTTCCCGACCTTCGAGCCTCTCAGCCCGGCCGTTGAACCCGGTTCCGGTGGAAGCCGCTGCTTCCGCTCCGCAACCAGTGCTACCGAACTCCCTCGCTCGCCCCGTAGGCCACATTCCAATCTACTCAGCACGGGACCGGACGACTAGGGGTAAATCATGCCAAACAATTATTTTCTTCACTTGATTTCGCCTCTTGTGCCTCCTGCGCCCCTGCTCTCCCGTTCGCGACACCACTGTCATCGACGAGCCGTTGTGCGATCCGTTGACGGCGTCGCGCGACGCCCCTACCGTCACTTGGCGCGCCACCCAATGAACGACAGTTCACTGTGC
Source organism: Streptomyces sp. BoleA5 (assembly GCF_000373665.1). NCBI lineage: Bacteria > Bacillati > Actinomycetota > Actinomycetes > Kitasatosporales > Streptomycetaceae > Streptomyces > Streptomyces sp. BoleA5. Next base: position 58,985 of record NZ_KB892110.1, on the reverse strand, counting down.
GAACGGAACTGATCAGAACAGGGAGTGCCCATGCGTCGCACCTTCCCCCTGCTCCTGACGGCGGCAGCGCTCCTGGCCGCCGGGGTCACCGCCTGCGGCGACTCCTCCCGGCCCGCCGGCAAGGGCGCCTCGTCCGGTTCCGGCGGAGGAACGCGAAGCGTCACGATCGGCGCCATCGCCATCGTCGACACCGCTCCCGTGTACCTCGCCCAGAGCCAGGGCTTCTTCAAGAAGCACGGCATCGACGCGAAGATCACCTCGGTGCAGGGCGGCGCCGCCAGCATCACCGGCGTCATGGGCGGCCAGTTCGCCTTCGGCTTCGCCAACACCACCTCCCTGCTCACGGCCCGGCAGCAGGGGCTGCCGCTCAAGGTCGTCGCCAACGGCGTCGCCTCCACCGGCGAGCGGGACACCGACTACAGCGCCGTACTCGTCCCGGCAGGCAGCCCGGTCACGTCCGCGAAGGACCTCGCGGGCAGGACCGTCGCGGTCAACCAGCTGAAGAACATCGGCGACACGACCGTGCGCGCCGCCGTGCGCAAGGACGGCGGCGACGCCTCCAAGGTGGAGTTCGTCGAGATGCCGTTCCCCGACATGCCGGCCGCCCTCGCCAAGGGGCGGGTCGACGCGGTCTGGGAGGTCGAGCCCTTCGTCACCCAGGCCACCGGCCAGGGTGCCCGCGCCGTCGCCTGGCCCTACGCCGACGCCGCACCGGACCTCACCGTGGCCATGTACTTCACCACGCAGTCCACGCTCCGGAAGGACCCGGAGCTGGTGAAGGACTTCACCGCCGCCATGAACGAGGCCCTCGCCTACGCCGACGCCCACCCGGACGCCGTGCGCGAGATCCTCAAGTCGTACACCTCGATCCCCGCCGAGGCGATCGCGAAGATCAAGCTGCCCACGTGGCCGACGGAGATCAACCGGGAGTCCGTGCAGACCGTCGCCGACGACGCCCGCCAGGACGGCACACTCACCAAGGACGCCGACGTGGCGGCCCTCCTGCCATGAAAGGACGCGACGCCGCGTACGGAGCGGCCGGCCTTGCGGTGCTGTTCTGCGTCGCCGAGGCCGTCCCGCGGTTCGGCTGGGTCTCCCGGGACTTCCTGCCCCCGGCGAGCGAGATCCTGCTCACCCTCGGCCGTGAACTGAGGACCCGCCAACTCTGGTCGGCGCTCGGCGACACCATGAGCGCCTGGGCCCTGGGCCTGGCCATCGCGTTCGTCCTCGCGGTCGCGCTCGGCACCCTCATCGACGCCGTCCCGGGCGCCCGCGCCGCCACCGCCTCCACCGTCGAGTTCCTCCGGCCCATCCCCTCCGTGGCGCTCATCCCGCTCGCCACCCTCCTCTTCGGCGCCGACCTCGGCTCCAGCCTCCTGCTGGTCGTCTACGCCGCCTTCTGGCAGGTGCTCATCCAGGTGCTGTACGGCGTGGCCGACGTGGACCCCGTCGCCCGCGAGACCGCCCGCTCCTACCGCCTCGGCCACTGGACGACGCTGCGCCGGCTCGTCTGGCCCACCGCGCTCCCGTACGTCATGACCGGACTCCGGCTCGCCGCCTCCGTCGCGTTCATCCTCGCCGTCACCGCCGAACTGGTCATCGGCAGCCCCGGACTCGGGCTGCGCATCCAGCTCGCCCAGTCCGGCGGCGCCGTGGCCACCGTCTACGCCCTGATCACCCTCGCCGGGATCATCGGGGTCCTCGTCAACCTCGCCGTACGCCGCCTGGAGCGGTGGCTATTGGCCTGGCACCCCTCCGTCCGCGGGGAGGCCGCCGCATGAGCCGTGCCGTGCGTCTTGTGCGCGGCGCCCTGCGGGTGCTGGGGCTGCCCGTCCTCCTCGTCCTCGGCTGGTGGGCGTGGAGTGTGTGGCGGCCCAGCTTCTACGTGCCCTCGCCGCAGCGGATCGCCGTTGTCTTCGGCGACGTGTGGCTCACCGCCCGCCTCGGCGACGACGTGCTGCCCAGCCTCCTGCGGCTCCTCGCCGGGTACGTGCTCGCCGCACTGCTCGGCGTCGCCCTCGGCACCGCCATCGGCCTCTCGGCCCGGCTGCGCGCCGCCACCGAACCCGCCCTGGAGTTCTTCCGAGCGATCCCGCCGCCCGTGCTCGTGCCGCTGATCATGCTCGTCGCCGGGCTCGACACCGCCATGAAGGTCCTCGTCATCGTCTCGGGCGCGATCTGGCCCGTGCTGCTCAACACCATCGAGGGCGTGCGCGCCGTGGACGAGGTGCTCTCCGACACCGCGCGGGTCTACGGACTGCGCGGCCCCGCCCGGCTGCGGCGCCTCGTCCTGCCCGCCGCGAGCCCGCAGATCATGGCCGGTCTCCGGCAGGCGCTGTCCATCGCCATCATCCTCATGGTCATCGCGGAGATGTTCGCCAGCACCTCGGGCATCGGCCACACCGTCGTGCTGTTCCAGCGGCAGTTCCAGATCCCGGAGATGTGGAGCGGCATCGTGCTGCTCGGCCTGGTCGGCTTCCTGCTCTCGCTCGCCTTCCGCGCCCTGGAGCGCCGGGTCCTGCACTGGCACCAACGGGAGACACATGCTTGAGATCACCGGACTGCGCAAGGTGTACGAGGGCCGCGGCCGCGTCGTCGAGGCGCTGCGCGGCATCGACCTCACTGTCGAGCGCGGCGAACTCGTCTGCGTCGTCGGCCCGTCGGGCTGCGGCAAGACCACCCTGCTCAAGTGCGTCGCCGGCCTCCTCGCACCCACCGCGGGACAGGTCAGGCTCGCCGGGCGCGTCGTCGACGGGCCGCCGCCCGGCATGGCGGTGGTGTTCCAGGAGTACGGCCGCAGCCTCTTCCCGTGGCTCACGGTCAGCCAGAACGTCGAACTCCCGCTCCGTGAGAAGCGGGTGCCGGGCCCGCGCCGCACCGCCCTCGTCCAGCAGGCGCTCGCCGCCGTCGGTCTGGACGACGCGGGCTCCGCCCACCCCTGGCAGTTGTCCGGCGGCATGCAGCAGCGGGTCGCCATCGCCCGCGCCGTCGCATACGAGCCCCAGGTCCTGCTCATGGACGAGCCGTTCGCCGCGGTGGACGCGCAGACCCGTGCCGACCTCGAGGACCTCCTCCTCGGACTCTGGCACCGTCTCGGCATCACCACGATGCTCGTCACCCACGACATCGACGAGGCCGTCTACCTCGCGCGCCGGGTCGTCGTCCTGTCCGCCGCGCCCACCGTCGTCCAGGAGGACCTGCACGTCGACCTGCCGCACGACCGCGACCAGATCATCACCCGCTCCGACCCCCGCTTCGCGGAACTGCGGGCCCACGTCTACGGGCAGATTCGCGCCGCCACGACGTATCCGGGACGCCCGCCGGCGGGCACCATGAAGGCATGAGACGGTCCACGGCCGCGCTCGGCAGCGCGGTCTTCCTCCTCGCGGCACCCGGCGTCGTGGCGGGACTCGTGCCCTGGTGGCTCACCCGCTACGCCTCCGGCGACGGCCCCTGGCCGGTGCGGGCGGCCGGCGGCCTGCTCGCCCTGGCCGGGGCGGCGGTGCTCCTGCACGGCTTCGCCCGCTTCGTACGCGAGGGGCGCGGCACGCCCGCACCCGTCGCCCCCACCGAACGCCTCGTCACCGGTGGCGCGTACGCCCGGGTCCGCAACCCCATGTACCTGGCCGTCGTGGCGCTCGTGGCCGGGCAGGGACTGCTGCTCCTGCGGCCCGTCCTGCTCCTCTACGCCGCCGCCGTGTGGCTGACCGTCGCCGCGTTCGTCCGCTGGTACGAGGAGCCGACGCTGCGCGCCGCGCACGGCGAGGAGTACGAGGCGTACCGCCGGGCCGTGCCCGCGTGGCTGCCGCGGTGCGCTCAGACCCGGTCGAAGGGCTCCGCGTAGCGGAACGCCCCGCTCAGCGACGGGGTGTAGCCGGACAGCGTGCGCACCTGGAAGTACGGCCCCCAGGCCGGGTCGGGCGGCGTGATCCGGTAGTCCGTGCTCGCCCTGAAGCCGTACCGGCCGTAGTAGTCCGGGCTGCCCAGCAGCGCCACCAGGGGTTCCCCGAGGGCGTCCGCGGCGCCCAGAGCGGTGTGCACCAGGGCCAGTCCGACGCCCTTGCGCTGGTGCTCCGGCGCGACGCTCAGCGGGCCGAGGCCCACCACGGGCGTGCCTCCGGCGTGCGCCCGCGTGCAGACCACGTGGCCGATGACGCTCTCCCCGTCGGAGTCCACGGCGACCAGGGACAGCTCCGGCAGCCAGGCGTCGCTCCTCCGCAGCTCGGCCAGCAGCGTGACCTCGACGGGAACGGGACGGTCCGCCGAGGCGAACGCCTCCCCGGTGAGCGCCTGCACTGCGGGGACGTCGTCGGGGGTCTCACGTCGAATCAGCATCCGGGCAGTCTGGACGCCCCGCCCCCGCCCGGCAAGCGCATTTCGAGCACCGCCACCCCGTCGGCCGTCTTCCCGGCGGCCTCGTGCGCCGTGCCACGGCGGCGCGGGGGCTGGACGGGCGGCGGCTCCGGCGACACCGCGAGCCGACAGGGCGTGGAGGGCGGTGCCGTGCCGCGCCGAACCGGCGTACGACCGACTCCGGAAGGCAGCACCACCGCAATACGCGGCGACCACCTACGGCCGCGCGCCGGGTCGGCGGCGCGCGGCCTGACCGCGGTCACCACGAGCCCCGGCGCCGCCGCGTCAGACCGGTTCCGTGTCGGCCGGGGCCGACACGCGAGGGCCACGGAGAGTGCCCGGGAAGGGGCCGCGCAGCAGGGAGACGAGCCCGTGGGCGAGTTCCTCGCGCCAGCACAGGTAGTCGTGGCCGCCGTTGTACTCGTGGTGCGCCACTTCGTAGCCCTGGGCCAGCAGGGCGTCCCGCAGCCGGCGGACCGCGGCCGTCAGACCCCACTCCTGCAGGCCCGCCGACAGGTGGAAGCGGACCGGTCTTCGGGCGAGGGACGCCACGCGCCCGGTCAGCCACTCCTCGGGCAGCGCCTCGGCGCGGTGCCCGGCCGGCCACCAGAAGGCGCCGGACTGAGCGAGCACGTTCCCGAAGCGCTCGGGCCGCCGCAGCGCGGCGTACGCCGCGGCCAGTCCGCCGAGGCCCTGGCCGGCGACGACCGTGCGCGCCGGGTCGCCGCTGACCGGCCACCGGCGGGCCGCCCAGGGCAGCAGTTCGCGGGTCAGGAAGGCCACGAAGCGGTCGTCGCAGGTGAGTTCGCGGCGCCGGGTGTCGCTGTCCAGGGCGTCCGGCATCAGCGCGACCAGCGGCGGCAGCGCACCGGCCGCCACGAGCCCGTCGAGCAGCGACGAGACGTCGAGATGCTGCTGCCACACGTCCCCGTCGAGCAGCACCAGCACCGGCAGCCCGGCCAGGTCCTCGTAGCCGGTCGGCGCATAGGCCCACACCCGGCGCCAGTTGCGCAGGTGGGCGCTGCGCATGGTGTGGACGGAGACCTCGCCCGCGGGCGCCCCCGGCCGGTCCCGCCACGCGCCGAGTGGCGCCGGGGCCGCGGGGAGGGCGACGACCGAGAGCGGTTCGGTACCCCAACGGGTCGGGAAGACGGCCCGGTTGAAGGGGTCGCGGCGCGGGTGGCGGCGCAGTCCGCGCAGGTACGCCTGCCCCTTGGGCCCGATGGGAGCCGCGGCGGCGCCCTCGCCCTCGTCCACGCACAGCGCGTACGTGGCGCGCCAGTCGGCGCGCATCCTTATCGTCCAGTGCCACACGTCCGTGCCCGGCACGCGCGACATCAGGTTGCCGGCCAGGTCGTCAGGGTCGAGCACCTGGTTGGGCAGGGCCAGCACGGCGCGCGTCGCGGCCGTGCCGCGCCAGAGGAAGGTGACCGCGGCGTGCCCGGGGTCGCCGTCCAGGGGTTCCACCAGGGGTGTCCCCTCGGCCTCCACGGTCCGCCAGAACTCCGCCTCGCGCCCGGGGCGGGCGGCCAGCGCCGCGAGCCGCGGACTGCGCGCGCGCTCGACGGGCGCCGGGCGCGGGACGCGGGGCGCGCGCGAGGGCGTTCCGTTCGGCGGGCTCCAGAGCGTGGACAGCATGATCGGCAAACCCTCCCGGACCCGTCCGACGGCAAAAGAAGGCCAAAACTACGTTCACCACATATTGAAGTCCGCACACGGCCCGGTCCAGGAGGCCCAAACCCCTGACGGCGCGGGCCGATACGAGGTTCCATGTCCTCACCCGACCAGCGGTGACAGAGAGAGGGACCTCTTGGCCACCACCGTGCGACGCACCACCCTCACCCTCCCGGCCAGCCCGCTCGGCCCGGAGAACCCCCTGCCCGCGCTCAGGGCGCCCGGGGACCCGCACCTCCTCGACCCGGCCGAGAGCGCCGCGCTGCCGCCCGGCATGGCCCGGCGCATCGGCTACGGGCGGCTGCGCACCCTGCTCCCCGTACCGCGTCTCGACGGCTACACCCGAGAACGCGTGCCCACCGCACTGGACGCGGTCGTCCTGGAGAACGACCGGTTGCGCGCCACGGTCCTGCCGGGGCTCGGCGGCCGCCTGTACGCGCTGCACCACAAGCCCTCGGGCCGCGAACTGCTGCACGCCGACCCCGTCCTGCAGTACGCCGACTTCGGCCTCGCCGGTGCCTGGTTCTCCGGCGGCGTCGAATGGAACCCGGGCGCCACCGGACACACCGCGCTCAGCTGCGCCCCGCTCCACGCCGCCCGGGTCCCGGCTCCCGGCGGCGGGGAGATGCTCCGCCTCTGGGAGTGGGAGCGGCTGCGCGACCTGCCCTTCCAGATCGACCTGTGGCTTCCCGAGGGCTCCGACTTCCTCTACGCGGGGGTACGCGTCCGCAATCCTCACCACCGGACCGTTCCCCTCTACTGGTGGTCCAACACCGCCGTACCCCAGGCACCTGGCACCCGCGTCGTCGCACCCGCCACCCACGCCTGGCACTTCGGCGCGTCGCGCACCCTCCGGCGGGTGCCCGTCCCCGAGGCGCCCACCGCCTCCGAGCACCCGGCCGACTGGTTCTACGACCTGCCCGACGGCACCCGCCCCTGGATCGCGGCCCTCGACGCCGACGGCCGCGGCCTCGTGCAGACCTCCACCGACGCCCTGCGCGGCCGCAAGCTCTTCGTCTGGGGACAGGGTTCCGGCGGACGCCGCTGGCAGCGCTGGCTCGCCGGGGACGAGGGCGACGGCCCCGGCTACCTGGAGATCCAGGCCGGACTCGCCCCCACCCAGCTCGAACACCTCCCCCTGGCCGCGGGTGCCGCCGTGAGCTGGCTGGAGGCGTACGGCCCGCTGGAGGCCGCCCCCGGCGCGGATTCGTGCGCCGTGGCGGAACGCCTGGAGGCGGTCCTGCCGCGCGAGCACCTGCGCGCCGCCCACGAGGCGTGGCTGCCGGCCGCCGACGCCGAACCCAAGGACGTCCTTTCGACCGGCTCCGGCTGGGGCGCGCTGGAGGTCACCCGCGGCCGGTTCGACCTGCCCGGCACGCCCTTCGCGCCCGACACCCTGGGCGAGCGGCAGAAGCCGTGGCTGGAACTCCTGCTCGCCGGGGTCTTCCCGAGACTCGGCGAGGACACCGTCCCCGGCCCGGTGCTCGTCTCCCCGGAGTGGCGGGAACTCCTGGAGACCGCGGGCACGTACGAGGGCAACGCGTGGGCCCTGGACTACCATCTGGGCCTCGCCCAGTGGCACGCGGGCGACCGCGCGCAGGCCGTCCGCAGCTGGGAGCGGGCCGCCGCGGGATCGGGTTCGTGCCTTCCGCTGCGCTGCCTCGCCGTCGCCGACCAGAGCGACGGCAACCCCGAACGCGCCGCGCAGCGCTACCTCGACGCCTTCCGGGCCGTCCCCGGAGGCGAGGCATGGGCCACCGCCGCGGCGGCCCTGGCACGCGAGGCCGTGCCGGCGCTCCTGGCCGCCCGCCGTCCCGGCGACGCCGCCGCCGTCCTCGACGCCCTGCCCGCAACGACCCGCGCCCGAGGGCGCTTTCGGCTGCTGCACGCCCAGGTCCTGCTGGCCGCCGGGGACACCGCGGGCGCGCGGGCCGTCTTCGAGGAGGGTTTCACCGTCGACGACCTGCGGGAGGGCGAGGAGTCGCTGCACACCACATGGCGCGCCCTCACCGACGAACCCCTGCCCGGGGGGTACGACTTCCGCATGGCCCCGGAGCCCTGAAAAACCGTTCGCCCGCGGCGGGCGGCACCCCGCACAGTGGTGCGATCCACGCACCACCACGAGGGGGAACCCGATGTCGACGCTGCGCGTCACGGCCGAACGGCTCACCGTCCACGACCACCCGAACGCGGACGCCCTGGAACTCGCCCAGGTCGGCCTCTACCGGGCGGTCGTGGCCAAGGGTGCCTACCGGACGGGCGACTTCGCGCTGTACATCCCCGAGCAGTCCGTGCTGCCCGCCGCGCTGATCGCCGAACTCGGCCTGACCGGACGGCTCGCCGGCCCCGCCGCCGACCGCGTCAAGGCGGTCCGGCTGCGCGGCGAGCTGTCCCAGGGCGTCGTCTGCCTCCCGGCCGCACTCGACGGAACGGACCTGGCACGGGCCGCCGGGGACGGCACCGACTTCGCGGAACTGCTCGGCATCACCAAGTGGGTGCCGCCGGTCCCGGTGTCGATGAGCGGCGACGTGGAGTCGGCGCCGGACCTGCTGCCGTGGATCGACATCGAGAACGTCAAGCGCCACCCCGGTGTCTTCACCGCAGGCGAGCCGGTCGCGATCACCGAGAAGCTCCACGGGACGGCCTGCTGCCTGACCTACCTCGCCGACTCCGGACGCGTGCTGGTCACCTCCAAGGGGCTGGGCGCCCAGCGCCTCGCGCTGAAGGAGGCCGACGGCAACCTCTACTGGCGCGCGGTCCGCGGCCACGGCCTGCCCGACGTCGCCGCGGCCCTCGCCGGCCGGCTCGGCGCCACCCGGGTGGCGATCTTCGGAGAGGTCTACGGCGCCGGTGTCCAGGACCTCGGCTACGGCGCCGACGCGGGCCGCGGCACGCCCGGCTACGCGGCGTTCGACGTCGCCGCCGAGGTCGACGGGGCCGTGCGCTGGCTCGACCCCGCCGAGGCGCTCCCGGCCGGGAGCGTGCCACTGGTGCCCGCGCTGTACGAGGGCCCGTTCGACCTCGGCGCCGTCCTGGACCTCGCGCGGGGCGCGGAGACCGTCTCCGGCCGCGGACTTCACCTGCGTGAGGGCGTCGTGGTCCGGGCGGTACCGGACCGGCACAGCCCCGAGCTGGGCGGGCGCGCCGTCCTCAAGGCGGTCAGCGAGGCCTACCTCACCCGCAAGGGCGGCACCGAGTACGAGTGACGTCCGGCGAACGCGCATGACCGTTCCCTCGCTGGGTACGCGCAGCCCCCGAGCCACCCCGTACGCAAGCAACGGAAAGGGAACGGCCATGACCGAATTCACCACTCCGAACGGTGCGCAGCCCCCGGCGCAGCGAGCCCTGCACGAGATCGCCACCGGTGGTGACAACGCGGCCGCGCTCAGCACCCTGGCGGCCAGCGACATCCTGCTGCCGGTGCCGGCGCCGCCGGAGGAGCCCGCGGGGGACGGGGCGCAGGAGGAGACGATCAGCCTGCCGGTCTTCGAGCAGGAGGACGGGACGAAGCTGGTCCCGGTCTTCACCTCGGAGGTTCGCCTGGCGCACGCCCTGCCCAACGCGCGGGGTTACCGCATCCTGCCCCTCGCGGCGCTCAGCAGCGGCTGGCCGTCGGACGACCTCACGCTCGCGATAGACGCCGGGTCGCCGGACACCCTCACCATCAAGGGCGAGGGCGTCCGGGCGCTGGCGGGACTGTCGGGCTGACGACGGTCCGCCCGCCCCCACCCGCGAAGCGGGCCGCGCCCCTGGGGAGCGCGGCCCGCTTCGTGTGTCCGGCTCAGAGCGGCCGGTAGACGGTCAGGGCCTCGTTGGCCTTGTCGATGACCAGCTCGCGCGGCGCGGGCGCCACCTCGCCGTCGAAGGCCAGGCGGATGCCGGGGTCCACGCCACCGATCCGCAGCCGCCGCAGCAGCGCCGTCGTCGAGCCGGTGAGGGCGGCCGCGAGCAGGCGGGTGCGGGCGTACGGGCTGCCGGGGACGATGCGGACGTCGAGTTGCCCGTCGGACAGGGCGCGGCGCCGCAGCGGCGCCGGGCCGATGCTGCGGTAGGCGCCGTTGCCGGCGAACAGCATCCACACCGAGTGCCGCCGCCCGTTGATCTCCAGGTCGATCGGGGCGGAGGTGCGCAGCACGTGCAGCGCGGCCAGCACCCCCGCGGGCCAACTGCCCACGCGCCGCGACCAGCGTTCGCGGTAGCGGACGAGGTCGGGGTAGACGCCGATGCTGAAGGTGTTGAGGAAGACCGTGGACTCCGCGGACCCGGCCTCCTCGCCCGCGGCGTCGCCGGTCGGGGAGACCCGTGCGACGTCGACCGCGATCGCGGTGCCCTCGCGGACGGCCCGCGCGGCGTCGTCGATGCTCTCGATCGACAGGTCGAGCGCGAAGTGGTTGTACGTGCCGCCGGGGGAGACGAGCAGCGGCACGCCGTGCCGCAGCGCGACCGACGCGGCCAGGCTGACGCTGCCGTCCCCGCCGTGGATGCCGAGCGCGCCGCCGGCCTCCGCCGCCTGCCGGGCGGCCTTCTCCAGCATCTCGGCGAGGTCGTCGTCCTCGGAGCACTCCTCGACCACGGCCTCCGGCAGCGCGCCGCGCAGCCGTTCGGCCGGCGGGCCGAGCAGCGGCGGCGGGCCGGAGACCTCGTTGACCACCGCGAACAGTCCGCGGCCGTCCGGCAGGGCCGGTGCGTCGGCCCGGGGGGTCGGGGGCACCGCCAGCTGCCTTCCGGTCGGCACGAGGCCGCGTACGGCCAGGGCCGCGCCCGCGCCGAGGGCCATCCCGGCGGCGACGTCGCTGGGGTAGTGCACGCCGGTGTAGATCCGGGAGAACGCCACCGACCAGGCGACCGGCAGCACCGCGGCCCCCCAGCGGGGCGACTCCAGGGCGACGCCCGCGGCGAACGCGGCGGCGGACGCGGCGTGGCCGGACGGGAAGGACGTCGTGCCGGGCTGCCGCGACAGACGGCGCATCACGGGCACGGAGTCGAGGACGGGACGGTTGCGGCGCACCGCGCCCTTGCCGATGGTGTTGACCACCGCCGACGCCACCGCCAGCGACCCTGCGCCGCGCAGGGCGGCGCGGCGGCCGGTGCGGCCGCCGACGGCCGCGATGCCGGCGGCGATCCCGAACCAGAGCAGTCCGTGGTTGGCGGCCCGGCTCAGCCGGGGCAGCACCGGCTCGGCGGCCGGCCACGAGCGGCTCGCCACGTTCAGGAACAGCTTCTTGTCCCATGCGCTCAGGATCCGGCGCACAACGACTACCTCCATGATCGATCGATTCCCGGGCGTTGCGGGCGGTGCGGTCCGGGGCCGTGGCCCAGGGGCGGTCGTACGGCGCGCGGGGCCGGTCACCCGGTCCCGCGGCCGGCGTCGCGGTCGTGCCGTTCGTCAGGCCTCCGGGCGCATGCCCAGGGTCCGTACGACTTCCTGGACGTTGGCGTACCGCCGGTTGTCGCCGGGGAGCCCGTCCACCAGGTCGGTCAGGGGGTCCGGCGCGTGCCGGGCGCGCAGGGCGCGCAGCAGGTCGCCGCGCCGCGCGGGGAACGGCTGCCGCGTCAGGTGCCGGGCGAGCTCGAACCGCACCGCCGTGCCCTCGGGGGCACCGGCCCAGGCCGGTCCCGTGCCGACCTCGGGGTCGTCGTCGGCGGCGGGCTCGGGGTCGTGCCACTCCTCGACCCGGGTCGAGTGCCCGGAGCGCAGCATCTCGCGCAGCTCGTGCTTCATCTCGTCGTCACGGTGGACGCTCAGACGGTCGCTTCCTCGTTGCACGGTGGCTCCTTTCCTCAGGGGTCAGGTCTCTCCATCGTCTACCCGGACCACGGGTCCGATGCCTGTCGAATGCCCGCAGAAGCGGATGAATCCCCGCACCCGGGGTACCAAACGGGCGAGGTGACCGGAGGCGAAAGGAAGGTGCGCGCCCCATGAGTCGCTACCCCGGCGGGGTCGACCCCGCAGACCTGGACGAACGACAACTGGTGCAGGAACTGGAGTCGGTCCACCGGACCCGCCACGAGACGCTGCTCTACGGCTCCGGCGCGGCCCTCGACGCCCACAACTCGCGGATGGCGGCCCTGGAGGGTGAGTACCTGCGCCGCCATCCCCAGCGGATGGTCTCCTCCGGCCGTACCCGGGCCGGGGCGAGGGCCCGGACGCTGCGGATGCCGGTCCAGGCCCAGCACTAGGCCGACCCGGACTGGCGGACCGGGCGGCGGACACCCGCGTGTGCGGGGCGCGCGGCCGCCCGAGGACCGCCGCTCGCCCCGCGTTCCGCTCGCGGTTCCCCGCACTACCACCGGTACCAGCGCGAGCCGCCGGAACCGCTCCGTGCCACGAATCCGAGCAGCCACAGCACCAGCACGACCAGGGCGACCCACCAGAGGATCTTGACGGCGAAACCCGCGCCGAAAAGGACGAGGGCCAGCAGCAGAACGAGTAGCAGCGGGACCATGGGACCACCTCCTGGATTCCGGTTGCCCTGGATTCCCGGCGGCACGCAGAGGAAATGCGCGCGCCCCGGCGGCGGGGGTGCGGAGCGCGTGCGAGGGTGGCGGCGGGGCCTGGCCCGCGGGCCAGGCCACCGATCCCGCCGGTCACCCGATCGCACCGGAGGCACGGATGCAGCGGACGTCACCGCCGGCCCCGGCCGGGCGCCTCGCGCGCGGCGGGGAGCGGCCCGACCCCGGGTTGCCGGTGCCGCGGTACTGGGCGGAGCGCCTCTCGGCCGGGATGCCGGGCGGAGCGGCACCGGAGCCGCCCGGCGGCGGCGAGGCGGTGCGTACGGCCGCGGCGGGCTACTGGCAACGCCGCGGGCTCGCCACGGCCGCCTCCGGTACCGTCGCCGCGCCGGGCGCGGAGCCCCTGCTGCTGGCGCTGCTCGCGGCGGTGGACGGCGACGTCGTGCTCGCCCGGCCCGCCGCCGCCTGGCAGGCGCCGCTGGTGCGGACCCTCGGCCGCCGCATCACGACGGTGCAGACCCCCGCGGTCGGCGGCGGCGCCCCCGACCCCTTCGCCCTGCTGGAAGCGGTGCGCCGGGCCCGCGCGGAGGGCGCCGACCCGAGGGTCCTGCTCATGGCGGCCGCCGACGACCCCAGCGGGACGGTGACGCCCCCGGAACTGCTGCACGAGGTGTGCGAGGCGGCCGAGCAGTGCGGGCTCCTCCTGGTCTCCGACGAGACGTACGCCGACACCGTGCACCGCCCGCACGAGACCGTGCTGCTCACCCCCGCCGAGACGCTGCCGGGCCGGACCGTCGTCGTCACCGACCTGTGCGCGGCCCTGGTGCCGCCGTCCTGGCCCGTGGCCCTCGCCCGTTTCCCGGCCACCGCGGAGGGCGCGCGTCTGCGGGCCGCCGTGGCGGACCACTGCGCAGGGCTCCGCGCGGTGCTCCCGGAGCCGGTGGCCGCCGCGGCCGCCCTCGCGCTCGCCGAGGGCGACGAGGTCCGGGCCCACCTCGCCGCCGCGAGCCGTCTGCACGCCGCCCTCGGCGCCGCCGCCCACCGGGCGGTCACCCGGGCCGGCGCCCTGAGCCGCCCGCCCGAGGCGGGTTTCCACCTCTACGCCGACCTCGGCCCCCTGCGGCACGCCCTGGCGGCCTCCGGCGTCACGGATGCCCCGACCCTGGAGACGGCGCTGTCCACCCGACTCGGACGTCCGCTCCCAGGCGGCCACCGCTTCGGCGACGACCCCTGCGCACTCCACGTCCGCATCGACACCGGGCCCCTGCACGGCACCGACGACGCCATGCGCCGTGCCGCCCTCGATGCCCGGGAACCGCTCGGACTGCCGCACGTAGCGGCGGCGTTGTCCGCCCTGGAGGCCGCGATCACCGGCCTGGCAAGGGGCGCCTGAGCGCCGCCCCCGTCCGCCGGCGAGGGCGACCGCCCTGGACGGCCGGGGTGATACCGACGAGGGGCTGACACGAACCGTCGACGTCGGAAACCGAGGACGAACCGCACCGGGCGCCCGCAGCCGGTGGGGCGACGGCCGCGGGACCGCGCCCGTCCGCCCTCTCCGGCGGCCCGGTTGCGTTCGCGCGCGACAGCCGTGGGCCGAGTGCCCTGACGGCGCCGTGAGGGCGGGCAGGGCGTGCGTGTCCGCTGCGGCGACGTCGTCCGCGGCCCGGTTGCGCGTGCGCGCGACTGCCGTGGCCCGGGACGCGGCTGCGTCGCACCGTCTGTCCGGCCCGGATACCGCGACCGTCACTGCGGCGCCGGCGCCGCCCCGGGGGCAGGTCCGGACCGCACCCGACGGCGGACCCGGCGCGGCAGCGGGCCCGCGGCAAGCCCCGCCGGGGGCGGTCAGTGGCCGGGGTGTTCCGCCGGGGTGTCGTCGGGCGAGGTGGGGCCGGCGGCGGAGCCGCGGAGGCGGCGCAGGAGTTGCGGCGCGGAGGCGATGACCAGGGTGAGGGAGACGGCGAGCAGGACGCCCTGCCACGGTTCGGGGAAGAGGGTGCCGCCGAGGATGCCGATGAGCTGGTAGGCCGCCGCCCAGGCAAGGCAGGCCGGGACGTCGCCACGCGCGAAGCGGCGGACGGGCATCTCGGCGAGCAGGCAGGCGACCATCACCGGGATGCGGCCGGCGGGTATGAGGCGGGACAGGACGAGGACGGTGACGCCGTGCTCGTCGAGCCGGCGTTGCGCGTCGGCGAGGTGCGCGGGGTCGGCGCGCTCCTGCAACCGCCGCATCCAGCGCGAGCCGTTGCGCGAGCGTACGCCGCGGTGGCCGAGCAAGTAGAGGCCCATGTCGCCGAGGAAGGCGGCGCAGGAGGCGATGACGAAGACCAGGGCCAGGGAGAAGGGGGCGGTCTGGTGGAAGGCGACGACGGCGGCGCTGCTGACGAGCGCGCCGGTGGGCACGACCGGTACGAGTGAGCCGAGCACGACCAGCAGGAAGAGCGAGGGGTAGCCGACCGCCTGGCCGGTGGACTGGGAGGACGTCTGCTCCGCGAGCAGGGCGAGTCCGCTCATCCCGCGGCCTCCAGCAGCATGCTCTGCCCGTGCTCCAGCCGGTGCACCGCCACCGCGGGTGCCAGCCGCCCGGCGAGCCGGACGAACTCCTCGCCCGGGGAGTGGAATTCGTGCGGGCGGACGGCGTCCATGCCGATCGGCCAGTACGTGCCGTAGTGGATGGGCACGGCGGCGCGCGGGGCGAGCCGCTCCAGGGCCTGGGCGGCGCGCGCCGCGTCGAGGTGGCCGGTGCCGAGGAACGGTCCCCAGCCGCCGACCGGCAGCAGCGCGGCGTCGCAGGGGCCGACCTCGTCCGCCATCTCGTCGAACAGCCCGGTGTCCCCGGCGAAGTACGTCCGTTCCTCGCCCACCAGCACGTAGCCCAGCGCGGGGGAGCGGCGCGGCCCGTACGGCAGCCGCCGTCCGTCGTGTGCCGCGCTCACCACGCGTACCGTCAGCGCGTCCACCTTCACCTCGTCACCGGGGACGACCTCGGTCAGCTCCAGTCGCCGGTCCGCGGCGAGCCGCCGCAGCCGGGGCACGGCGGCGGGGGCACCGCGCGGCACCAGTACCCGGGTACCCCGGGAGAGCCGGGCCAGCGAGCCGGTGTGCAGGTGGTCGGCGTGCAGGTGGGAGACGACGGCGACGTCCGCCAGCGCGGCGCCCGGCGGCGGTACCGCGCCGCGCCGCCTGCGCAGGTGGGCCAGGCGCGGGGCGAACAGCGGATCGGTGAGCACCCGCACCCCCGAGTCCCGCACGGTCACCGTCGCGTGTCCCCACCAGGTGATCTCGACCGCCACTCGTGCCTCCTCGTCTCGCCCCGAGCCTATGCTCCGGCGTGCCCGACGTGTGCCCCCGGTGCGCCGCGGAGCGCAGGGGAGACTGTGACAGTCTGGGGGTATTCGTGTTCAGGGCCGCGGACGGACATGGCGGACGGCGGCAGGCGTAGAGGAGACGTGAGGAGAGGGTGGGCGTGCTGCGTCGGTGGCGGGCCGCCGGAGGCGCGATCGTCCGCGTGCTGGTGGTGTGGGCGGTCTCGACGGCGACGATGGCCGTGCTCGCCGGGATCCTGCCCGACTTCCGCATCCAGTCGCCCACCGGCGACAGCCCCACCCGCATCGCGGTGACGGCGGCGGCCGGCGCCGGTGCCTTCGGTCTGCTGAGCGCCCTGGTCTGGCCGGTGCTCGTGCGGGCCGTGCTGCTGGTGCCCGCGCTGGTGCTCGGCCTGCTGGTGTTCTTCCTCAACGGCTCGCTGCTGCTGCTCGCGCTCCGCTTCACCCCCGACTGGCAGGGCGACATCGCGCCGGCCACGGCCGTGGTGATCGCCGCCGTGATGTCGGCGGCCTCGTCCGCGACGAGCACGACGCTCGCCATGCGCGACGACGCGGCGTACGGCCGCCGTCTGGCGCGCCTGGCGGGCCGGCGCCGGGGCGCGGGACACGACGCGGAGGACGCGGACGGCACGGACGGCACGCGCGAGCCGGGCTTCGTCTTCGTCCAGCTGGACGGCGTCGGGCACGACGTGCTGCGCGAGGCCGTACGTCCGGTCGCGCGCAAGGGGCGTCTGCGCCCGTCCGCGATGGAGACCGTCGCCGAGTGGCTCGACGGCAGCCACCGCCTGGTGCCGTGGACGACCGACTGGAGCAGCCAGACCGGCGCCAGCCAGCTGGCCATCCTGCACGGCAGCAACGAGGACGTGCCGGCCTTCCGCTGGTACGAGAAGGAGACCGGGCAGGTCATGGTCTGCAACCGGCCTTCCTGCGCCGCCGAGCTGGAGCGCCGCGCGGTCGCCCGCACCGGGCGGGCCGGGCTGCTGGCGCCGGACGGCGCGAGCCGGGGCAACCTGTTCAGCGGCGGCGCCGGGCAACTGGCGCTGGTGATGTCCGTGTCGACCCGCCGCCGGCGCTTCTCCGCGGACCGGCTGGCGATGGCCCGGCTGCGGTCCCGGGCGGTCGGCGCCCCGGAGGGCGGCGATCCCACGGCCGTGCTGGCCCCGGTCAGCGCCACGCGCTCCCGGACCGGCTACTTCGCGTACTTCTCTGACCCGGCCAACGCCGTGCGCACCGCCGCGTCCTTCTTCGCCGAGGTCGTCCGCGAGGTCACCGAGTCCGTCTCCGCACGGCTGCGCCACGAGCGTCCGCGGGTGCGGCGCGGCGGGCTCTACCCCTTTCTGCGGGCCTTCGCCACCGTCGTCGAGCGGGACGTGGCGGTGGCCGCCGTCGTCGGCGACATGCTCGCCGGACGCGGCGCCGTCTACGCCGACCTGGTCGCGTACGACGAGGTCGCGCACCATTCCGGGCCGCGCAGCCGGGACGCGATGCGGGTGCTGCGGCGCCTGGACCGCGCCATCCGGCTGATCGCCGACGCCTCCCGGTACGCGCCGCGGGGCTACCGGATCGTGCTGCTCTCCGACCACGGGCAGAGCCAGGGCGAGACCTTCGAGACCGCGTACGGCCTGACCCTGAGGGACCTGGTGCGGGCGGGGTGCGGGCTGCCGGTGCGCCGCCGCGCCCGGGGCACGGCCAGCGGCACCGAGGCGCGCGCGGCGGCCCGTGCGGCACTGCACCGGCCCGAGCACGGGGGCCGCGCCGGCGAGGAGCAGGAGACGGCCGGGCCGTCCTCGGAACCGGTGGTGCTGGCCTCGGGGAACCTGGCGCTGATCTCCTTCCCGGAGCTCCCAGGGCGCGCGGACCGGCAGGACGTCGAGGCCCGCCACCCCGCCCTGCTGCGGACGCTCGCCGAGCACCCGGGCATCGGCTTCGTGCTGGTCCTGGACCGGGAGCGCGGCCCGCTCGTCCTGGGCGGGGACGGCGGCGAGCACGAGCTGGAGACGGGCCGGGTCACCGGCCGCGACCCGCTGGCGATGTTCGGGCCGGGCGCGGCGGCCGCCGTACTGCGCACCGCCCGCTTCCCGCACGCCGCCGACATCATGGTCAACTCCGCGTACGACCCGGTCACCCGGGCCGTGCACGCCTTCGAGGAGCAGGTGGGCTCGCACGGCGGCCTGGGCGGCGACCAGAGCCGCGCCTTCCTGCTGCACCCCTTCGACCTGGACGGGCCTGACCCGCTGGAACGGCTGGTCGGCGCGGAGGCCGTGCACGCGCTGCTGGCCGGCTGGCTCGGCCGGAAGCCCGTGGCCGAGGCGCCCCCGGTCGAGGACGGGAAGGACGAGCAGCCGGTCGCCGGCTGACGGGCGCCGCGCGCGGGACTGGTGTCCTGTGCCGGTCCCCTTCGGGTGGGTTCCCCGTCCGCCGGGGGCACGCCGCCGGGTTCCCGCCACGTACGGGTGATTGACCTACGGGCCCCACTGCTGGACGCTTGCCCGCGATTGATCGAACGGTGCGCGCGGGCGGGGTCCGTGGGCGGGAGAGGCTGCGATGCCGTACTACGAGGACCTGAGTCCGTACGCCTACTTCACAGAAACGATTCCTCCGGATGTCTCCGCCCATGCGGTCGGCTGGCTGGACCCCGCCCACCCCTTCCCGCAGGGCGAGCCCTCCGCCGAGTTCGCCGACCGCCTCTTCGCCCTGTGCCGCGACCACCTGTGCGCCATCACCCACGGCTGGTACGGCTGCATGCTGTGCCGCCGCAGGCTGATCGGCGGCGGCCGCTTCAACCCGGTGAGCGTGTCCCGCGGCGGCGAGCGGATCCTCGTGGGCCACGGCGAGGTACGGGTGGAGGGCGGCGCCGGCACCTGGCTGATCGCGCCCGACCTCGTCGTCCACTACGTGCTGGCCCACCGCTACGCCCCGCCCGAGCCCTTCGTGGAGGCCGTCCTGGCCGGCCGCGTCGTCGCCGGCCGCCGGTAGTCGCCCTCCGGCTCACGGGCTGATCGCGAGCACCACGTACGCCGCCAGCAGTGACAGGTGCACCGCGCCCTGCAGGGGGGTGGCACGTCCCGGTATCACCGTCAGCGTGCCGACGGCGACGGTGATCGCCAGCAGCACCATGTGCGTCGACCCCAGCCCCAGCAGCAGCGGGCCGGACATCCAGAGCGACGCCACCGCGACCGCCGGGATCGTCAGCCCGATGCTCGCCATCGCCGAGCCGAGCGCCAGGTTGAGGCTGGTCTGCACACGGTCGCGGGCGGCCGCGCGGACCGCGGCGATGGTCTCGGGCAGCAGCACCAGCAGGGCGATGACGACGCCGACGAAGGACGAGGGCAGACCGGCGTACTGCACGCCCTGCTCGATCGTCGGCGACTCCACCTTGGCCAGCCCCACGACCGCGATCAGCGCCACCACCAGCAGCGCCAGGCTGAACAGCGCGGCGCGGGTGGTCGGCGGGACGGTGTCGTCCTCCGAGACGTCGATCACCTCGCCGCCCGGCTTGACCGGCAGGAAGTACGCCCGGTGCCGCACCGTCTGCGTCGCCACGAACAGGCCGTACAGCACCAGCGACGCCAGGGCGGCGAAGGTGAGCTGGGCGGTGGAGAACCGCGGGCCCGGGGTGCTGGTGGTGAACGTCGGCAGCACCAGGCTCAGGGTGGCCAGCGTCGCCACCGTCGCCAGGGAGGCGCCCGTGCCCTCCGGGTTGAAGACCGCCACCCGCCGGCGCAGCGCCCCCACCAGCAGACAGAGCCCCATGATGCCGTTGCAGGTGATCATGACCGCCGCGAAGACGGTGTCGCGGGCCAGGCCGGCGCTCTTCGGGCCGCCGTCCGCCGTCAGGGTGAGGATCAGGGCCACCTCGATCACGGTCACCGCCACCGCCAGCACGAGCGCGCCGTAGGGCTCGCCCACCCGGTGCGCCACCACCTCCGCGTGGTGGACGGCGGCGAGCACCGCCGCGGCCAGGAAGACCGCGACGACCACGACCACGGCCACCGGCAGCACACGCCCCCATGTGAGGGCCAGCAGGACCACCGAGAACGCCGGGACGAGGACCGTCCAGTGCAGGGCGGACACGGGGAAGCGAGCGGTCATGCATCCGAGACTGACACCTCGTCAGGGTCGGCGCGACGCGGGGAACCCGGACGTGCCGCCGCTCATCGCCCGGCCGGGGGAAACGCCTGTTCGGCCCAGATGGTCTTGCCCGCGGAGGTCTGCCGGGTCCCCCAGGCCCGACTCAACTGCGCGACCAGCGGCAGGCCGCGGCCGCCCTCGTCGTCGGACAGGGCACGGCGCAGGTGCGGGGCGGTACTGCTGCCGTCGGAGACCTCGCAGATCAGGGTGCGGTCGCGCATGAGCCGCAGCTGGATCGGCGGGGTGCCGCCGTAGCGGCCACGGCCGCCCCATGCCTGCGCCCGGGGCGACTGTCGGTGGCGGCGGCGATACTGGCCGCCATGCGCGCGAGCCGGCTGGTGTCCCTCCTCCTGCTCCTCCAGTCGCGGGGCCGGATGACCGCCGCGGAGCTGGCGGAGGAGCTGGAGGTGTCCGTACGCACCGTCTACCGGGACGTCCAGTCGCTGCACGAGGCGGGCATCCCGCTCTACGGCGACGCCGGGCACGAGGGCGGTTACCGGCTCCTCGACGGGTACCGCACCCGGCTGACGGGCCTGACCGCCGACGAGACGCAGGCCTGGTTCCTGGCCGCGCTCCCCGATCCGGCCGCGCAGCTGGGACTCGGGGAGGCAGCGGCGGCGGCCCGGCTGAAGATCAGCGCCGCGTTGCCGCCGGCGCTGCGGGAGCGGGCGGAGCGGGTGCGCGAGCGCTTCCTGCTGGACGCGCCCGGCTGGTACGGCTCCGACGAGCAGGTGCCGCATCTGCCCGTCGTCGCCGACGCCGTGTGGAACCGGCAGGCGGTCCGGGTGCGCTACCGACGGTGGCGGGAGCCCGCCGAGACCGATCGCAGACTCGAGCCCTACGGCCTGGTGCTCAAGGCGGGCCGCTGGTACGTGGTGGCCCACGACGGCCGCGAGCGGCGCACGTACCGCGTGGACCGGATGCTCGAGGTGCGCGTCCTCGACGAGACGTTCGCGACCCCGCCCGGCTTCGACCTCGCCGGGTACTGGCGGGAGTACCTCGCCGGATTCCACGCGCGGCTCCACCGGGAGCAGGCGCTGATCCGGCTGTCGCCGCGCGGGGCCGAACGGCTGCCCGCGCTGCTGTCGCGCGCCGTGGCGCGGGCGGTGGCAGAGGACGGCGAGCGGGAGCCGGACGGCTGGGTCCGCGCCCGTGTGCCCATCGAGTCGGTCGCGCACGCGCACGGCGAGTTCCTCAGGCTCGGCGCCGACCTGGAAGTCCTGGCGCCCGATCCGCTGCGGGAGTCGCTGGCGGAGTCGGCGCGGGCGCTGGCCGCGCTCTACGCGCCGCCGCGAGCCACACCGCCGCCCCCGCGGACGTCAGCGCGCTGAGACCGGCGACCGCCGCGAAGCCGGTCGGCACCCCGGCGCGGGCCGTCACCGCCGAGGTCCCGAGCATCACGGCCACGGTCGCGGCGAGCCCGTAGGCGTTCGCCGTCCCGAAGGCCCGCCCCACGCGGCCCTCGTCGACCGCCGTCATCAGCAGCGTCCGCGAGGCGATGCGCGCCTGCCCGAAGACGAACGCCCCGGCCGGGACGAGCAGCAGCAGCCCCGTCACCCCGCACCGGGGCTGCAGCGCGAACAGCAGGGCGCAGACCGTGAAGCCGGCGAACGCGAGCCGCAGATCCCCCAGCCGGGCGCCCGTCCGCCGGTAAGCGGCCGCCGCCAGCAGGAAGCCGGCGCCTCCGAGCGCGTCCACCGCGCCGACGACGGCCGGGCCCCGGTGCAGTTCGGCGATGACCAGCACCGGCATCAGGGCGTTGAAGACGGTCACCACCGCACTGCCCTGGGCGTACAGTACGACCAGCGGCCCGTGCGGCCCCCGCGAGGGGACCGGCCGCGCCGTGGGGACCGCTGCGGCGGAGCCCACGGCGGCGGAGCGCCCCGGCCCGCGCCCGGTCGCCAGGACGAGGACGGCGGAGGCCACGAAGGTCGCCGCGTTGAAGACGAACAGCGGGGCGGGCCCGGCGTACTGCAGGGCGATACCGCCCACCGCCGCCGACAGCAGCATGCCGCTCTGCAAAGCCATCTCGTACCGGGCGTTGAACCGCCGCAGCCGGTCCTCGGGCACGCGTTCCCTGATCAGTGCCGCGCTCACCGGCACGAAGAGCGCGGACGCCACCGCCAGCGCGAGGTTGCTGCCGTAGACGACCGCCCCGAGCGGCCGGCCCGGTGCCGTCCCGAGCGCCAGCGCCAGGGCGACGACGGCGCTGAGCAGGTCGCAGCCCGCCCACAGCGCCCGCCGGTCGAAGCGGTCGGCCATCCGGCCGGCCAACGGCGACAGCACGGCCTGGGGGACGGCGACGGCGATGAACAGCCAGCCCACGTCGAGCACCGAGCCCTCGGCGCGCACGATCAGCAGGGCCGCGGCGATCAGCTGGATGTTGTTGCCCAGGGAGGTGATGAACACGGCGGGCAGGAGGAGTCGTTGAGTGCGTCCGGTGGTGGTCACGGGGACCGATGGTCCCGCTCTCCGCTGACATCCGCTGTCAGGGGGACGCCGTGGGGCGCCCCCCGGTTAATCGGTGGACATGCCGCCCTCGCTCCCGACAGCATTCCGGCGATGACGAGAACCGACACACCCACCGCCTGGGACGAGCGCTCCGCGCTGACGACCCTCCTCGACTACGCCCGTGACACCGCCCGCGCCAAGTGCGAGGGCGTCACGCCCGAGCACGCCCGCAGCGCCCCGCTCCCGGCTTCGCCGCTGATGACGATCAGCGGACTGGTCAACCACCTCCGCTGGGTCGAGTACTACTGGTTCGAGGTGGTCTTCCTCGGCGGCGAGGACGAGGGCCCCTGGACGGAGGAGGACCCCGACCGCGAGATGCGGATCGCCGTGGACCTCCCTCTCGCCGACGTGCTGGCCGACTACGAGGCGCACACCGCCCGTTACCGCGAACTCGTCGCCGGGCTCGACCTGGACGCCGTCGCCAGGCGCCCCATCCGCGACGGCCGCCACCCCAACCTTCGGTGGATCCTGCTGCACCTCGTGGAGGAGACCTCCCGCCACAACGGCCACCTCGACGTCCTGCGCGAACTCGTCGACGGCACCACGGGCGTCTAGCGCTGTCAGCCGTCCGCGATACCGTCCACAGCGAACACACAAGATCGACCACGAACGACCCAGGGGTGGGCAGCATGAGCAGCGGGACCAAGTACATGAGGCAGAAGCGGCGGATACGCGTGGCCGCCACGGTGGGGGCCGCCGCCGTCGCGCTGGCCGCGACGGCGGGCTGCGGCGCCGCGCGCGACACCGCGGACGCCGTGAGCAGGACGGACTCGATCGCCCAGATCCTCTCCCGCGTCACCAGCCAGACGGAGAAGGTCGGCTCGGCCAAGGTCGACATGTCGACCGACCTGGGTCAGGGCAGCCCCATCACGATGAAGGGCACCTACTCCTGGGGGAAGGGCGTCGCGTACGACGTCATGATGGACACCTCGGCGGCTCAGATGCAGCCGCTGCAGGACGACCCCGAGCTGCGGGCGCTGATGGTGGACGGCGCCTACTACTACAACGTCGACCCGCAGCCCGCCGGCCTGCTGAAGGGCAAGCACTGGCTGCGTGTCGACGTCTCGGCGGTCCTCGGCAAGGCGGGCGCCGCCGCGGTCGCGAAGAGCGGGGACCCGACAGCGGGGCTGCGCTACATCGGGCTGACCAAGGACGTCGAGGACCTCGGGGAGCAGTCGATCCGCGGCCGCGAGGCCCGTCACTACCGGGCGACCCTCGACAAGAGCCGCCTGGGCAACCTGGGGAAGTCGCTCTCGTCCTCCGAGGAGAAGAGCATCTTCAACTCCGCCACCGGGCCGCTGGACGAGATCACGATCGACGTCTGGGTGGACGGCAAGGAGCTGCCGGTGCGCATGGTCCAGGTCATGGGCAAGGCGAAGGTGACCATCGACTTCCTCAAGTTCGGCGGCACCAAGGCCGTCACCGCGCCCCCGGCGTCCGACACGGCCGACTTCAGCTCGCAGTTCCCCTCGCAGTAGCAGGGCCGAGGCACTGATCGCGACCGTCGACGAGATCGCCGAGATCCCGCGTGCCCTGCGCCAGGGCGCCGAGGTCACCCGCTCGGCGGGCTGAACGCGGCGCCGCCCCTCAGGGCCGCCGCGCCGCGCCGAACTCCGCCAGCCGCGCCGCGGCCGCGTCCCAGGCCCGGCCGTCCGCGGCCGGCTCGTACGTGCGCAGCGGCTGGGTGGCCGCGACCAGGGCGCGCATCGCCGCCAGTCCGTCGGGACCGTCGCCGACGGCGCCGTGGGCGCGGGCCTGGACGAGGATGTTGCCCAGGGCCGTGGCCTCGGTGGGGCCCGCGACGACCGGGAGGCCGGTGGCGTCGGCCGTGAACCGGCACAGCAGTTCGTTGCGGGAGCCGCCGCCCATGAGGTGCACGCGGTGGATGTCCCGGCCAGCGAGTTCGGCGGCCTCGCGCAGGGTGCGGCGGTGGGCCAGGGCGAGGCTCTCCAGGATGCAGCGGACGACCGCCCCGTGCGACTGCGGGGGCCTCTGGCCGGTCCGGAGGCAGAAGGCAAGGATCCGGGCCGGCATGTCGCCGGGCGCCAGGAACCCGGGGTCGTCCGGGTCGATGAGGGCCGCGAAGGGCTCGGCGGCCGCGGCCACGGCGAGCAGTTCCTGCAGGGGCAGGCCCTCCCCCCGCTGCTCCCAGGTGCGGCGGCACTCCTCCAGCAGCCACATGCCCATGATGTTGCGCAGGTAGCGGATGGTGCCGTCGATGCCGCGCTCGTTGGTGAAGTTGGCGAGTCGCGAGGCCTCCGTGAGGACCGGGGCCTCCAGCTCGAGACCCGCCAGCGACCAGGTGCCGCAGGAGATGTAGGCGAAGTGCGGCCCCGTGGCCGGGACCGCCGCCACCGCGGAGGCGGTGTCGTGCGAGGCGACGGTGACGACAGCGGTGTCCGCCGGAAGCCCGGTGTACGCGGCCACGTGGGGCAGCAGCGTGCCGGCGTGGGTGCCCGGGCGGCGCAGCGGCGGCAGCAGGCCCCGCTCGATGCCGAGCCGGCCGAGGAGTTCCTCCGACCAGGTCGCCGTGCGCGCGTCGAAGAGGCCGGTGGTGGAGGCGTTGGTCTCCTCGGCGCCGATGGCGCCGGTGAGCCAGTGGGTGAGCAGGTCGGGGATCATCAGCAGCGTCCGCGCGGCGGCGAGCTGCGCGCCCTCGCGGGCCGCCGCCAGCTGGAAGACCGTGTTGAAGGGCAGATGCTGCAACCCGGTGACCCCGTACAGCTCCTGCGGGCCGATGTCGTCCCTGACGCGGCCTGCGACGTGCTCCGTCCTGCTGTCGCGGTAGTGGTGGGGGATCCCGAGCAGGGCGCCGTCCGCGTCGAGCAGCCCGTAGTCGACGGCCCAGCTGTCGATGCCGACCGACGTGACGCCGTCACCGGCCCGGGCCGCCAGGCGCAGGCCGTCCAGGCTCTCCCGGAACAGGGCGAGGACGTCCCAGTGCAGTCCGGTGGGCAGCCGGACGGGGGTGTTGGCGAAGCGGTGCACCTCGTCGAGGGCGAGGTGGTCCGGGCCCACCCGGCCGAGGATGACGCGGCCGCTGGTGGCGCCGAGGTCGATGGCGGCGAATGGCACGTGGGCCCCTCGTGTTCTGGTCGTTCGGGTCGGAGCGACGGGTGCGGTCGGTGCGGCGCGGCGCACCGCGGGGGGTTCGGTGGGTGGTACGGGTGCGGGGGAGCCGGCCGGCCGGCTCCCCCGCGTGGTGCGGACGGCGTCAGCGCAGGAAGGCCGCGGCCACGCCCGCGTCGACCGGGACGTGCAGGCCCGTGGTGTGCGTCAGTTCGCCGCCCGTCAGGGCGAACACCGCGTTGGCGACGTGCTCGGGGAGCACCTCGCGCTTGAGGATGGTGCGCTGGGCGTAGAACTCGCCGAGCTTCTCCTCCGGCACCCCGTACGTCGCGGCGCGCTGGGCGCCCCAGCCCGAGGAGAAGATGCCCGAGCCGCGGACGACCCCGTCGGGGTTGACGCCGTTGACGCGGATGCCGTGCTCGCCGAGTTCGGCGGCCAGCAGGCGGACCTGGTGCGCCTGGTCGGCCTTGGTGGCGGAGTAGGCGATGTTGTTGGGGCCGGCGAAGACCGCGTTCTTGGAGGCGATGTAGACGATGTCGCCGCCGAGTTTCTGCGCGATGAGCACGCGGGCCGCCTCGCGGGAGACGAGGAAGGAGCCGCGGGCCATGATGTCGTGCTGGAGGTCCCAGTCGCGGGCGGTGGTCTCCAGCAGGGGCTTGGAGACGGAGATGCCCGCGTTGTTGACCACCAGGTCGACGCCGCCGAAGGCCAGCAGGGCCTCGTCGAAGGCGGCCCGGATGGCGTCCTCGCTGGTGACGTCCACGGTGACCGCGACCGCGCGGTCCGGGCCGCCCAGGTCCTTCGCGACGGCCCGCGCGTTGTCCGCGTCGAGGTCGGCGACGACCACGCAGGCGCCCTCCGCCACGAGGCGGTGCGCGATGGCCTTGCCGATGCCCGAACCGGCCCCGGTGACCAGGGCGATACGGGTGGCCAGCGGCTTGGGCTTCGGCATCCGCTGGAGCTTGGCCTCCTCCAGCGCCCAGTACTCGATGCGGAACTTCTCCGCCTCGTCGATCGGGGCGTAGGCGGAGACGGCCTCGGCGCCGCGCATCACGTTGATCGCGTTGACGTAGAACTCGCCCGCGACGCGCGCGGTCTGCTTGTCCTTGCCGTAGCTGAACATGCCGACGCCGGGAACGAGGACGATCGCCGGGTCCGCGCCGCGGATGGCGGGGGAGTCCTCGGTGGCGTGCCGGTCGTAGTAGGCCTGGTAGTCGGCGCGGTAGGCGGTGTGCAGCTCCCGCAGGCGGGCCACGGCGTCCTCGAGCGGTGCCGTCGGGGGCAGGTCGAGGACGAGGGGGCGGACCTTGGTGCGCAGGAAGTGGTCCGGGCAGGAGGTGCCGAGCGCGGCCAGCCGGGGGTGCTCGGCGTGCGCGAGGAAGTCCAGGACGGGCGCGGAGTCGGTGAAGTGGCCGACCTGCGGACGGTCCTGGGAGGAGATCGCCCGCAGGACCGGGGCGAGGGCGGCGGCCCGGGCCCGGCGCTCGGCCTCCGGCAGCGGCTCCCAGCCGGCCAGCGGCGCGCCGAACGGGTCCCGCCTGCCGTGGCGCTGCAGGAACTCCTCGGCGGTGCGGATGATCCACAGTGCGTTGCGCTCGCACTCCTCGGAGGTCTCGCCCCAGGCGGTGATGCCGTGACCGCCCAGGATCACCCCGACGGCCCGCGGGTTGGCCTCCTTGACGGCGGCGATGTCGAGGCCGAGCTGGAAGCCGGGGCGGCGCCACGGCACCCAGGCGACCTTGTCGCCGAAGCACTCCTGGGTGAGCTTCTCGCCGTCCGCGGCGCAGGCCAGCGCGATGCCCGAGTCGGGGTGCAGGTGGTCGACGTGGGCGGCGTCGACGAGGCCGTGCATGGCCGTGTCGATGGACGGGGCGGCGCCGCCCTTGCCGTGCAGGCAGTAGTCGAACGCCGCGACCATCTCGTCCTCGCGCTCGGGGCCCGGGTAGACGGCGGTCAGGGCGCGCAGCCGGTCCAGCCGCAGCACGGCGAGGCCGGCCTCGGTGAGCGTGCCCAGGTCGCCGCCCGAGCCCTTGACCCACATCAGGTCCACGGCGCCGCCGGTGACGGGATCGGTGGCGGTGGCCTTGGCGGAGGCGTTGCCCCCGGCGTAGTTGGTGTTGCGCGGGTCGGCGCCCAGGCGGTGGGCGCGCTCCAGCAGTGCGGCGACTTCCGGATGGGTGGCGGATGCCATGGGGGTGTCCTTCGGGAGGGGAGGAACGAGGAGGAGCGGGACGGCGGTGCCTACGCGCCCCAGCCGGCCTGGGTGCCGCCGACGCGGTCGGCGACGATGTGCTCCTGCCAGCCGGAGGCGTGGTAGGCGGCGACGGGGTCTGGGGCCAGGCCCCGCTCCTCGCGCACCTCGCGCAGCAGCGGCCGCACGTCGGTGTTGTACGCGTCCATCAGGGCGGCGTTGGCGGCGAGGACGTCACCGGAGCGCTGCGCCTCGCCCAGGGCGTCGAGGTCCACCAGGAGTGCCTTGGCGGTGGCCTCCTGGACGTTCATCACCGAGCGGATGACGGCGGGGATCTTGGCCTCGATGTTGTGGCACTGGTCGAGCATGAAGGCCACGCCGGTCTCGGCCTCGAGGCCGCGGTTCCTGGCGACCTCGTGCAGGATCCGGAAGAGCTGGAAGGGGTCGGCGGCGCCGACCATCAGGTCGTCGTCGGCGTAGAAGCGGGAGTTGAAGTCGAACCCGCCGAGCTTCCCCTGGCTCAGCAGGAAGGCGACGATGAACTCGATGTTCGTGCCCGGCGCGTGGTGACCGGTGTCGACGACGACCTGCGCCTTGGGGCCGAGCTTGAGGCAGTGCGCGTAGGCGGTGCCCCAGTCCGGGACGTCGGTGGTGTAGAACGCCGGCTCGAAGAGCTTGTACTCCAGCAGCATCCGCTGGTCGTCGCCGAGACGCTCGTAGACCTCGGCCAGGGCCTCGGCGAGCCGCTCCTGACGGCCCACGATGTCGTCCTGGCCGGGGTAGTTGGTGCCGTCGGAGAACCAGAGCTTGAGGTCGCTCGAGCCGGTGGCGTCCATGATGTCGACGCACTCCAGCAGGTGGTCCGTGGCCTTGCGGCGGACCCGGGGGTCGGGGTGGCAGACGCTGCCGAGCTTGTAGTCGTCGTCCTGGAAGACGTTGGAGTTGATCGCGCCGAGCTCCAGGCCGCGCTCCTTGGCGTGGGCGCCGAGCGCGGTGTAGTCCTCCACCCGGTCCCAGGGGATGTGCAGGGCCACCTTGGGGGCGACGCCGGTGAACTCGTGCACCTTGGCCGCGTCGTCGAGCTTCTCGTACGGGTCACGGGGCACCCCGGCCTGGGCGAAGACCTTGAAACGGGTGCCGGAATTGCCGTAACCCCAGGACGGCGTCTCGATCCGCTGGGCTGTGAGTGCGGCCTTGACGGCTGCGATGTCAGGCATGTCCACCTCGGATGGCTCGGTGAATCGGCTCAGTGGACCGGGCTTCCAGTGAATCGATTCATTCGGCTGTGAAGCTATCCACGTCCACCGCGGGTCGTCAAGGGGTCTGCCGGTCCGGATCCCCGTTATTGAATCGTGTCATCCGTCCCACGAAAGCGCGTTGTTGCTGTTCGTGCGGTGTTGTCAGGGCTGTTACCTGCGGGTTTCGCGAGGGTGCAGGTCAGGGGGGCGAGGCGGCGGCTCTTGACGCCTCCGCAGGGCGGGGCTAGCTTCCCGGCAACTCCGTTGAAACATTTCATAGCAGGAGGGCGCAATGACGCACCCCGAACCGGAGACCACTCCGGTGCTCGCGCTCGAGGGGGTGAGCAAGTCCTTCGGTGCCGTTCGCGCACTGCGCGGTGTGTCGCTCCGGCTGCACGCCGGTGAGGCCCACGCCCTGGCGGGCGAGAACGGCGCCGGCAAGTCGACACTGATCAAGACCCTCGCGGGTGTGCACCGCCCGGACACGGGCACGGTGCTGCTCGACGGCCGGCCCGTGGAGTTCCACGGCCCGGGGGACGCCCGTGACGCGGGGGTCGCCGTCATCTACCAGGAGCCCACGCTCTTCCCCGACCTGTCGGTGGCCGAGAACATCTTCGTCGGCCGGCAGCCGCGCCGTTCGCTCGGCAGGGTCGACCACAAGGCCGTGCGCGAGGCCGCGGCCGACCTCTTCCGCCGCCTCGGCGTGGACCTCGACCCGGAGCAGCCGGCCCGCGGACTGTCCATCGCCGACCAGCAGTTGGTGGAGATCGCCAAGGCGCTCTCCTTCGACGCCCGTGTCCTGATCATGGACGAGCCGACCGCCGCACTCACCGGCAGCGAGGTCTCCCGGCTCTTCGGCGTCGTCAAGTCCCTGCGCGAGCAGGGCGCCGCGGTCCTGTTCATCTCCCACCGCCTCGAGGAGATCTTCGCCCTCTGCCAGCGGGTCACCACCCTGCGGGACGGCGCGTGGATCGCGAGTGAGCCCCTCGACGGGCTCACCGAGGACGACCTGGTGCGCCGCATGGTCGGCCGCGACCTGGACGAGCTCTACCCCAAGCAGGACGCCGAGATCGGCGAGGTCGCCCTCAGCGTGCGCCGGCTCACCCGCGAAGGCGTCTTCACCGACGTCTCCTTCGAGGTGCGCCGCGGTGAGATCGTCGGCCTGGCGGGCCTCGTCGGCGCCGGGCGCAGCGAGGTCGCCCGGGCCATCTTCGGTGTGGACCGCCGGGACGCCGGCGAGGTCGTCGTCGACGGCAAGCCGCTGCGCGGCGGCGCGCCCAGCCTGGCCATGGCCGCGGGCATCGCGCTGGTCCCCGAGGACCGCCGGGCCCAGGGCCTGGTGATGGACATGTCCATCGAGCGCAACATCGGCCTGACCGGCTTCGCCGCCACCACCAAGGGCGGTCTGATGAGCCGTCGCGCCGAGCGCAGCCGCGCCCTGGACTGGGCCGTGCGGCTCCAGGTGAAGTACGCCCGGCTGGCCGACGTCGTCGGCACCCTCTCGGGCGGCAACCAGCAGAAGGTCGTCCTCGCCAAGTGGCTCGCCACCGCGCCCGGGGTGCTGATCGTCGACGAGCCCACGCGCGGCATCGACGTCGGCACCAAGGCCGAGGTGCACCGGCTGCTGTCGCGGCTCGCGGCCGAGGGCGTGGCCGTACTGATGATCTCCTCCGACCTGCCGGAGATCCTCGGCATGGCGGACCGCGTCCTGGTGATGCACGAAGGACGGCTGACGGCCGAGATCCCCAGGTCGGAGGCGACCGAGGAATCCGTGATGGCGGCGGCCACCGGCCGCGTGAGGAGGGCGGCGTGACCGTGACCGCCGACACCCCGCAGCAGATCGCCGCGGACGAACCGACCGCGTCCCGCCGCTTCCTGGACCGGGTGCTGAAACTGCGGGCGCTCGCCGTGCTCGCCGTGCTCGTGGTCATGCTGGCCGCGACCCAGATCTACAACAGCGAGTTCCTCTCCCAGCAGGGCGTCAAGGACCTCCTGCTGAACGCCACCATCCTCGTGCTCGTCGCCGTCGGCCAGGCCATGGTCGTGATCACCCGCAACGTCGACCTGTCGGTCGGCTCGGTGCTCGGCATCTCGGCCTTCGCGGCCGGCACCTACCTGCACGGCGGCGGCAACCCGCTTCTCGCCGTGCTCATCGCCGTCGGACTCGGCGTGCTCTTCGGCCTGCTGAACGGCCTGCTGGTGAGCCTGGGTCAGGTCCCCGCGCTCGTGGTGACCCTGGGCACGCTCTACATCATCCGCGGCATCGACTCCATCTGGGTCGGCTCCCGCCAGATCACCGCGAACGACCTGCCGGAGAGCTTCGTCGACTTCGGCCACGACGGCCTGTCGGTGATCCCCTACCTCGCGCTGCTGACGCTCGCGGTGCTGGTCGCGGCCGGCTACTACCTGCGCAGCTACCGCGGCGGCCGCGACCTGTACGCGCTGGGCTCCAGCCCCGAGGCCGCAAGGCTGGCCGGTGTACCGGTCCGCAAGCGGATCCTCACCGCGTACGTCGTGTGCGGGGCGCTCGCCGGACTCGCCGGCGCGCTCTACCTCGCCCGGTTCGGCAACGTCGACTCCGGCACCGGCAACGGCTACGAACTGACCGTCGTCAGCGCCGTGGTGGTCGGCGGCGTCGCCTTCACCGGCGGCTCCGGCACCGTGTACGGCGCCGCCCTCGGCGCCCTGCTGCTGACCTCGATCAACAGCGTCCTGCCCTCCATCGGCGTCAGCTCGGTGTGGGTGCTGGCCATCGACGGAGTCCTGCTCCTGCTCGCCATCGCCGTCGACCGGATCGTGGCGCTGCGGGTGGCCGGCGTCCTCCGCAAGCGGGCCGCACAGATGAGGAGTGCCCACCATGCCTGAGACCACCAAGGCCCCCGCCCCGCTCGCCCGCCTCGGCGGCGCGGTGCGCTGGGACACCGCGGTCGGCGCCCTGCTCGTCGTCCTGCTGATCTGCTCCTTCTCCTTCGTGGAGAACTTCGGCAACGCCCTGAACGTGTCCTTCCTGATCGGCAACACCCTGCCGATCGCGCTCATCGCGCTGCCGATGACCATGCTCGTCGTCTCCGGCGAGATCGACCTGTCCGTCGGCTCGACCGCCGGCCTGTCCGGCGCCGTGATGGGCGCGCTGTGGAACGGGGGCATGGCGATCGAGACGATCATCCCGCTCTGCCTGCTCCTCGGCGCCCTGTGCGGCCTCGTCAACGGCCTGCTCGTGACCCGGCTCGGCCTGCCCTCGCTCGCCGTCACCATCGGCACGCTCGCCGCCTACCGCGGCATCGCGCAGATCGTGCTCGGCGCCGACTCCGTCACCGACTTCCCGCAGCAGTACCTCGACTTCGGCGCCGGCCGGATCGACGGCACCTTCATCCCGTACGCGGCGATCCCCTTCGCCGTGCTGCTGCTGATCGC
Organism: Streptomyces sp. BoleA5; assembly: GCF_000373665.1. Lineage (NCBI taxonomy): Bacteria > Bacillati > Actinomycetota > Actinomycetes > Kitasatosporales > Streptomycetaceae > Streptomyces > Streptomyces sp. BoleA5. The sequence goes on along the minus strand of NZ_KB892110.1, from coordinate 26,628 downwards.
CGTCCTGGTGCTGCACGCGACCCCCGTCGGGCGCTCCCTGTTCGCCGTCGGCGCCTCGGAGGAGGCGGCCCGGTTCGCGGGGGTGCGCGTGCGGCGGCTGAAGCTGGCGATGTTCGTCACGACCGGCCTGGTCTCCTCCCTCACCGGCGTCTTCTGGGCGCTGCACTACGCCAGCGCCCGCTACGACAACGCCACCGGCCTGGAACTGTCCGTCATCGCGGGCGTCCTGCTCGGCGGCATCGACTTCGACGGCGGCAAGGGCACCCTGGGCGGCGCGATCGCCGGTGTGTTCCTGCTCGGCGCGGGACAGAACGTCATGAGCCTGCTCAACGTCTCGGCCCAGTCCCAGATCGTCGTCACCGGCGTGCTCCTGGTGATCTCCGTCCTCGCCCCGAGGATCGGCCGCCAGGTCTCGCAGGCCAGGGCGCGCAGGAGGTCGGCCGACAAGGCCCCGGCCGCGCTCGCCGCCTCGTGAACCCCCAGCTCCCCCCGCACACGTCACACGGCACCACCACCCCCCGCAGCACCCCCCGCACCACCTCCCGTCCTCACTCCGGCGCCCGCACCGGCAGCGAAAGGATCACCATGTCCAGAACCCTCACCCGCCGAGCCACCGTCGTCGTCGCCGTGACCGCGGCCGTCGCGCTCGGCGCCACGGCCTGCGGCGGCACCACCAAGAACTCCTCCAAGGACAGCGGTGGCGGCGGCGCCAAGGCGACCGCGTCGGCCGACCCCGACGCGGCGACCAAGAAGGGCCTGACCGTCGCCTTCCTGCCCAAGCAGGTCAACAACCCGTACTTCACCATCGCGGACGGCGGCGGCAAGCAGGCCCTGGACGCGCTGGGCTCCTCCTACAAGGAGGTCGGCACCAGCAGCGGCACCGACACCGCCGGGCAGGTGAGCTACGTCAACACCCTGACTCAGCAGCAGGTCGACGCGATCGCCGTCTCCGCGCAGGACCCGGGCGCGCTGTGCACCTCGCTGAACCAGGCCCGCAAGAACGGCATCAAGGTCGTCACCTACGACTCGGACACCAAGCCCGAGTGCCGCGACCTGTTCGTCTCGCAGGCCAGCTCCGAGGACCTGGGCCGCACCGAGGTGCAGCTGCTCGCCGAGCAGATCGGCTACAAGGGCGAGATCGCGATCCTCTCGGCGGCGCAGACCGCCACGAACCAGAACACCTGGATCGACTTCATGAAGGACGAGCTCAAGGACCCCAAGTACAAGGACGTCAAGCTGGTCAAGGTCGCCTACGGCAACGACGACGCCCAGCAGTCCTTCCAGCAGACCCAGGGCCTGCTCCAGCAGTACCCCAACCTGAAGGGCATCATCTCCCCGACCACGGTCGGCATCAAGGCCGCGGCCCAGTACCTGGCGGGCTCCAAGTACAAGGGCAAGGTCAAGCTGACCGGCCTCGGCACGCCCAACGACATGCGGGCCTACGTCAAGAACGGCACCGTCGACGCCTTCGAGCTGTGGGACCCGGCCAAGCTCGGCTCGCTCGCCTCGTACGCCGCGGTCGCCCTGGCCTCCGGCCAGATCTCCGGCGCCGAGGGCCAGAGCTTCAAGGCCGGTGACATGGGCAGCTACACCATCGGCAAGGACGGCGTCGTGGTGCTCGGCAAGCCGACCGTGTTCACCAAGGACAACATCGACCAGTTCAAGTTCTGAGAGCCCGGGCGTGGCGGAGAAGGGCCGCACGGTGGGGATCAAGGACGTCGCCCGTGAGGCGGGGGTGTCCGTGGGCACGGTCTCCAATGTGATCAACCGGCCGGACGCGGTCCCCGAGGCGACCCGGGTCCGCGTACAGCGCGCCATCGCCCGGCTGGGGTACGTACGCAGCGAGTCCGCACGGCAGTTGCGGGCGGGCCGCAGCAGGATCATGGCCCTGCTCGTCCTCGACATGGGCAACCCGTTCTTCGTCGACGTGGCACGCGGCGCGGAACGGGCGGCCCGGGAGGCCGGGCTCGGCGTGATGGTCTGCAACAGCGCGCAGAGCCCGCGGGAGGAGGCCGCGTACCTGTCGCTCTTCGCGGAGCAGCGGGTGCGCGGGGTGCTGGTGACGCCGGCCGACGCCGACGGCGGCAACCTCGCCGCGTTCCGGCGGCACCGCATCCCCTTCGTCCTCGTCGACCGGGTCGCGGCGGGCACCTCCGAGTGCTCGGTGTCCGTGGACGACGTGGCCGGTGGCCGGATGGCCGTCGGCCACCTGGCGGCCGCCGGGCACCGGAGGATCGCGTACGTCTCCGGCCCCGGGCACCTGCAGCAGGTCCGGGACCGGCGCGAGGGCGCCCTCGCGGCCCTGGAGGAGGCCGGACTGCCGCCGGAGACCCTGCGCGAACTGCCCACGGAGCGGCTGGACGTCGCCGCCGGACGGGACGCGGGCCACCGGCTGCTCGGCCTCCCGGAGCGGCCGACCGCCGTGTTCTGCGCCAACGACCTGCTCGCCCTCGGGGTGCTGCAGGCGCTGTACGCGGCGGGGGTGGACGTCCCGGGCGAGATGGCCATCGTCGGCTACGACGACATCGAGTTCGCGGCCGCGGCGGCCGTGCCGCTCACCTCCGTGCGGCAGCCCGCCGCGAACATGGGCACGCTGGCCGCCGGGATGCTGCTGGAGGAGACCGGGCCGCAGGCCCGGGAGCACCGGCACCGGCGGGTCGTGCTCCAGCCGGAACTGGTGGTCCGCGACTCCAGCCTGATCAGACGCTGAGCCGCGCCCGCCCTACGCGGGCGCTCCGGTGGCCGGTCGGCCGGGGGAGCGCCCGCTTCGGCGGGTCGTGCCCCGGGCGGAGCCGGTGGGTCCGCGACTCGAGCCTGATCGGGCGCTGAGGCTGTCCGGGGTGCCGGGGTGCCGGGGTGCGCGGCACCGGCCCGATCAGGCGCCGGGCCGGTGCGGGCGGCCGGCGGCCGTGCGGCCCATGGTCAGCGCGAGTTCGCGCAGCCGCCGCCAGTCCGTGCGGACGCCCGTCGCCGGCACCCCGGGGCGGCTGCGCGGCACCCGCACCCGCAGCGCTCCGTGGCTGATCCGGCAGCGTACGGGCGTGGGCAGCACGAGGGCCTCGCCGTCCACGCCCGCCTCGATCTCGGCGGCGTCGGCGGTGGTCACCACCTCCCGGGCCGTCGCCACGGTGAGCCCGGAGGCGACCCGGGGGCCCATCAGCAGCCCGGCGGCCTGGGCCGCGTTGTCGACCTTGACCCCCAGCACCCCCAGCAGACCGGTGTCGAGACGGTCCCGGCGGCCGAGCCCGGCCGGGTCGTCGGTCCGGTACGGGTTGTTGCTCACCAGCACGGCCTGCGGCTCGTCGATGACGGTGTCCCCGGCCGTCGCCGTCAGCCGGGGCCCGGCGCGGTGGGTGAGCAGGTCGGGCAGGAGCTCCAGGATGGTGCCGACCTTGTCGTCGCGGTACGCGGGACTCTGCACGACGGCCGCGTAGGCGCCGAACGACACGTTGTTGACGAAGGGCCGGTCGCCCACGTAGCCGAGGTCGACGCGCAGCTCCACGCCGTCCCTGAGTGCGTCCAGGCACGTCGCGGGGTCCGCGCGGTCCAGCCCCAGGTCCATGGCGAAGTGGTTGCGGGTGCCCGCGCAGATCACCAGGAACGGCAGTCCCCGCTCGGCCGCCACCCCGGCCACCAGGGCCTGCGTGCCGTCCCCGCCGGCCACCCCGAGCAGGTCGGCGCCCTCGTCCGCGGCCCGCCGGGCGAGCTCGGCGACGTCCTGCGGTTGGTCGGGGTCGAGCAGCACGACCCGGGCGCCGAGGGCCTCCGCCTTCTCCTTCAGTCCGAAGTCGCCGACCTTTCCGCCGCCCGAGCGCGGGTTCATGATCAGGAACGGCCGCCGAGGCCGGGCCGCGATCCGCTCCCTCAGCCGCGCCTCGTGGGCCCGGGCGGCGCGCATCGCGCTGCGCCCGGCGGCGACGGCCAGCGCCCACAGGCCGAGCGAAGAGGCCACGACCCAGAGCAGATTGACCCGGTCGTAGTAGGCGAGGACGGCCAGCGGGGTCGCGGCGGTCAGCACCACGGCCAGCGCCCGCGCCACACCGCGGCGGGTCAGCACCCACCACGCCCCGGCCGCCGTCAGCGCGGTGCCGCCCAGCGCGGCGGCCACCAGCGCGATGCTGCGCAGCCCGGCGACCACCAGCGGCAGCGCCACGGCCGCCCCCGCCGCGGTCAGGGCCAGACGGGCCAGCCAGCGCTGTGCGACGTGCCTGCGGGAGAGCTGCTCCATGCCTCGACAGTGCCACCGACGGGCCCCGCGCCGCCATCCCGGCCGTTCCCCCGGGTGGTGATCCGGCCCCCGGTTCCCCGGTGCCACGGTCCCCGGCCATCCGGCGGCGGACCTCACGCACCGTCACCGCCTCTCCTGGGAAGGAGTCCGGAGCCGTGGCCGAAGGTGACGCCGCCGCCGGTATTTCACCCGTCGCGACGGCTTCCGGAAGCCGATGCGTACACCCCCGGCGGACGAGAACCTGCTGTGGGCGCTGCAGACACCGGCGATCTCGTCCGGCAGCCGGCCTACGGCGTCCGGGAGTTCCTCGGACGAAGTGGGGAGGGCGGTGTCCGGGGACTCCCCGGGGCCGCCGTCGGTGAACACCACGACGGCGGTCGTGCGCAAACGCCCCGACAGCGCGTTCGAGCTCCGCGACAAGTACGGCCAGTCCGTGAACACCGTGCTCACCGCCCGTGAGCCGGCCTCGATCCTCGCCGCCCTGGCGGCGCGGATCGAGGCCGGCTGACCGGCCGCGCGGACCCGACGCGGTGGCGTCAGCCCGTGCAGCGCAGCACGCCCGCGGCCTGCTTGGCGGTCAGCACGCGGCGGACGCTGTTGGAGACCAGCGTCCGTACCTTCGGCTCGTGGCGCATGGCGTAGCGGATGCCCTCGGCCATCGTGGGGATGCCCTTGGGGGAGACGGTGAGGGTGAGGTCGCCGCCGGCGCGCAGAAAGGACAGGGCGCGCTGGCCGAGCGCCGTCGACTGGGCGGAGGCCGCCTTGCCGAGGTCGTCGGAGATGATGACGCCCTTGAAGCCCAGGTCGCGGCGGAGGGTCTGATCGACGATCACCGACGAGAAGACGGCCTTGTGCTTGGGGTCGATGCGCTTGTACGTCGCCAGTGAGACCATCACCAGCCCCGCGCCCGCGGAGATGCCCGCGCGGAAGGGGGCGATGTTGCTGCCGGTGCGGGTCAGCGTCGTGTCCGTCACCGAGGCGGTCGTGTCCGTGTTGCCCTTGACGCTGCCGAGGCCGGGGAAGTGCTTGGGCGTGGTCAGCACCCCGGCCGTCTTCGAGCCCTGCACGTACGCCGTGACGTGCGGGGACACCACGCCCGACGTCGAGCCGAACTGGCGGCCGTAGCGGCCGATGGGGGCGTTCCCGGTGCCGATCGAGGTGGGGACGATGTCGGCGACGGGGGCCAGGTTGACGTTGACGCCCGCCTTCTTCAGCTCCTTCGCCCAGGTCTCCGCGCGGGAGCGCAGCGTGGCGGCGGACCAGGTGCCCTGGGTCTTGCCGCTGGGGATCGTGGAGAAGCCGGAGCCCTTGAGGACCTGCACCTGGCCGCCCTCCTGGTCCGTGGAGACCAGCAGGCCGATGCGCTGTCCCGCCACCGTCACCCCCAGCGACTTCTGCAGGCCGTCCACCAGGGACCGGGTCTTCGTCACTCCGGAGGTGCTGCGGCCCGCGAGGAACACCGACCCGACGGCGTACGACCGCATCGCGTCGAGGTCCGCCTTGGGCGGAGTGGGCAGCTGGGCCGCGCCCATGAAGAGCTGGCCCACGCGCTGCGTGTCGTTCATCGCCGCCAGGACCCGGTCCACACAGGACGCCTTAGGGGCGGTGGTGGCCGCGGGCCGCCCCGTGGCGACCATGGACTCCGGGGCGGACGGCGCGCCCTGGCAGGCTGCGGGGGCCATCGTCGTGGCCAGCAGGGCGAGGGACACGCGGCGGGAGGTGCGGGCATACGAGGTCACCCATGCAGCGAATATCCTGATTGTCCTCTCTGTCAATCGGAGCGGGACGCCGGGGGAGGGGTCATGACGAGCCGTTATGTCGCCGTGGTGGGGCCGGCCGAGGCCACCGTGTCGGAACGCCGGGTCGCCCGCAGGCTGGGCGAACTCCTGGCCCGGCGCGGCGCCGTCGTCGTCTGCGGCGGGCTCGGCGGGGTGATGGGCGCCGCCTCCGAAGGAGCCCGCGCGCAGGGCGGGACCACCGTGGGACTCCTCCCGGGCCGGGACCGCCGGGCGGGTGACCCGTCGCTGACCGTGGCGATCGCCACCGGCCTCGGCGAACTCCGCAACGGCCTGGTCGTCGCCGCCGCCGACGCCGTGGTGGCGGTCGGAGGCAGCTGGGGCACCCTCAGCGAGGTGGCGCTCGCCCTGCGGACCGGCAAGCCGGTCGTCGTGGTCGGCGGCTGGGACGTGCGGGGGCCCGGACCCGGGGAGACCTTCCTGCGGGCGGCCTCCGCCGAGGAGGCCGCCGACGCCGTGGAGGCCGCGCTCGCGGAGTCCTCCTCCGGAGGCTGCACGACCGGGGAGGGAGCGCGGGTGGGAGCCGGCCCCCGCCGCGCCGCGCCCGCAGCCGGTCGCGTTCGCCTTGAAGCCGCCCTGGACGTGGCAGCTGCCAGTGCGGACCCGCCGGGCGATCTCCAGGCCGTGCCCCGGGTCCGGCGTCCACACCCCGCCGCCAGGGCCGCGCTGGGAGTCGTCGGCAAGGGGCCGGGTCCGTCGGGTTGCCCACCACGAGACCGTCGGCGGCGTGTTCAGTGCCGTGACGGGCTCCTCGTGGCGGCCGCGCGGGCCGGGACGCGTGTCCGCTCGGTGCGTGCGCGCCCCGGAGCAGTCGCCGATCACGTCGTTCTCCGGGCGCCCGCCACGACCTGGCCGAGGCGGCGTCCGCCGGAACGGTCGTTGCGCACCTGCCGTCCGGTTGCGCGAGGGGGACGCGCAGGGCGGTCCCCGCCGCGGCGCCGGCGACGGCGCGGCCCGCCGGTTGGGGGCGGTTCGTACCGGCAGCGGGGGGTTCGCCGTGGCCTGGTGGGGGTCGTCGCCGGTTGCCCGAAGCGCCCTGTCGCCGTTGGGACATGTCGCAGCTGTGACAGCCGATAACCGGTGACACCTTCCCGGCATCGGCGGATTCTGGCGGACAGCGCGTGACCCGGAGCTGTACGAAAGGTGTTTGGGTGATGGCAAGGTTCCGCCTCACGGCGGCGATATCGACAGTGCTGGTGGTGACGCTCGGGGGCACCACGGCCGCCTCCGCGGGGAGCGCACCGGACGGACCGGCGCGATCCGCCGACCGTACGGGGACGTCCTCCGCCACCGTACGGCTGGTGACCGGCGACCGGGTGACGGTGACGTCGCTGCCCGGTGGGCGGCACACCGCCTCGGTCCAGCCGGGGCCCGGCCGCGAGCACATCCCCTTCCGCACGCTGGAGCCCGACGGCAAGTCCCTGACCGTCATACCGTTCGACGCCGAGGCGCTGGTGTCCGCGGGCACCCTGGACCGCCGGCTGTTCGACGTGACGGCGCTGATCGCCGCAGGCTTCGACGAGGCGCACACCTCCACGCTGCCGCTGATCGTCTCCTCGCGGCCCGAGCCGGCCCGGGACGGCGCGCGCGTCACCGTGCAGGCGGCGAAGACCGCCGAGGCGACCGCCGACCGGCTGGTGGCGCTCCGCGCGGACAAGACGGCCTCGCGCACCCTGGAGAGCATCGACGCCCGCTCCTTCCGGGTCGACGGTGACGAACTCGGCGCCTTCTGGAAGACGCTGACCCCCGGTGGGTCCTCGGACGCCGTCCGGGTCGCGGTGACCCCGCGGGTCTCGCTGGACGGCAAGGTCAAGGCGGTGCTGGACCGCAGCACCGCGCAGATCAACGCGCCCGCCGCGTGGAAGGCCGGGTACGAGGGCCAGGGCGTGAAGGTCGCGGTGCTGGACACCGGTGTCGACGCGAACCACCCCGATCTCGCGGGGCGGATCGCGGAGGCCAGGAACTTCTCCGACAGCGTCAACACGGACGACCACTTCGGCCACGGCACGCACGTCGCCTCGACCGTCGGCGGCACGGGCGCGGCGTCGTCGGGCACCCGGCGGGGCGTGGCGCCGAAGGCGGACCTGCTGGTCGGCAAGGTGCTGGGTGACGACGGCTCCGGCTCGGAGTCCCAGGTCATCGACGGTATGGAGTGGGCGGCCGGCGAGCACGCCAAGGTCGTCAACATGAGCCTCGGTGCGGACATGCAGACCGATGGCACCGACCCGATGAGCCAGGCCGTCAACACCCTGACCGCGTCGACGGACACGCTGTTCGTCATTGCCGCGGGCAACGCGGGCCCGGGCCCCTCCACGGTCGGCTCTCCGGGCGCCGCCGACGCCGCGCTGACCGTCGGCGCCGTGGACCGGGACGACTCCCTCGCCTCCTTCTCCAGCCGCGGCCCGCGCTACGGCGACGGCGCCGTCAAGCCCGACGTGACCGCCCCGGGCGTGGGCATCGTGGCCGCCCGTGCCGCGGGCACCACCATGGGCGACCCGGTCGACGCGAACTACGTCGCCGCCTCCGGCACGTCGATGGCGACGCCGCACGTCGCGGGTGCCGCGGCGCTGCTGGCCCAGCAGCACCCGGGCTGGGGCGCGCAGCAGATCAAGGACGCGCTGATCAGCACCTCGCGCACGGTGCCCGGCACCAAGGTGACCGAGCAGGGCGGCGGCCGGATCGACCTGGCCACCGCCACCGGCACGATCACCGCGACCGGCACGGTCACGCTGCCCCCGGTCCAGAACGGCGGAACGGCGGGACGGCAGCAGGCCGCCACCGTGCGCTACACCAACACCGGTGACAAGAAGGCCGATCTGAAGCTGGCCGTCAAGCTGTCCACCGGAACCGGGCGCGCCCTGCCCGACGGGGTCGTCACCCTCGGCTCCGGCACCGTGAGCGTCGCGCCCGGTGCCACCGCCGACGTCCCGCTGAGCACCGACGCGGCCCACGCCGCGCGCGGGAGGTACTACGGCTACGTCACCGCCACGGCGGCCGACGGCACCGTTGTCGCCCACACCACCGTCAGCCTCAACGTGCACGCCCCCAAGCACAAGTTGACCGTGATCGCCCGGGACCGCGACGGCAAGGTCATCGAGGGCGCGGCGCCGACGATCTGGGGCGCCGACGGGTTCGTGGACTACACCGGCATCGAGCCGGCCGTCGCGGAGGTCGAGGAGGGCACGTACCAGCTCAGCTTCGGCACGCTGGACAGGGCCGCCGACGGCCAGGAGCTCCGCGAGGTGGTCAACCCGGAGGTGAAGGTCACCAAGGACACGACGGTGACGCTGGACGCCTCCAAGGTCACCGAGGTGAAGATCCGCACTCCCCGGCCCGCCGAGCAGCGCGGCATCATCAGCTACCAGACGTACCGGAAGATCGACGGCAACGGCCTGATCCAGGGCGTGATGTTCTTCGACATCGCCAAGCGGATCTACGTCAGCCCCACCGCGCGCGTCACCGACGGCGACTTCGAGTACGCCTCGCGCTGGCAGATGGTCGCCCCGCAACTGCGGGCGAAGGTCTCCGGCACGTCGTCGGCCTTCACCCCGTACTACGTGCCCGCGTCCCCGGCCTTCGACGACAAGGGCGCCAAGCTGACCGCCGTCGACGCCGGCGACGGCACCGCGGCCGAGCTGAGGAAGACCGGCGTCCGAGGGAAACTGGCCGTCGTCCGCTGGCACTTCACCGATGACCGGGAGCTCGCCAAGGCGGCCGAGGCGGCCGGGGCCAAGGCGCTGATGCTGGTCGTGGAGGAGGGCTTCTACCCCTGGACGCGGTGGAGCCCGACCGGTGACCGGATGGCCGTGCCGACCATGCGCGCCGGCACGGCGGAGGGCACCGCGCTCCTCAAGAGCATCAACAAGCGCACCACCACGGTGGAGTTCTCCGGCACGGTGCGCAGCCCGTACCTGTACGACGTGATGCAGGTGTCCAAGGGCTTCGTTCCGAAGAACCTGGTGCACACCGTCTCCGAGCGCGAGAGCGCCGTGGTCCGCAGCACCTACACCCGTACCGGCGCCTCGCAGTGGGCGAGCGAGCAGCGCTTCGGGTGGCGTCCCTACCAGGACACCGCCTGGAACCAGTACAGCCGTGAGGTGCCGACCGGCCGTGAGCGTGTGGAGTACGTGACCGGCGGGGACACCCTGTGGCGTCACACCGTGCACCACAACGTCGTCTTCGGCATGGACACCCCGCTCGGGGCGGGCATGCAGAACGTGCCGCGCACCTACCGGCCCGGTCAGCAGGTCACGGAGCGCTGGTTCGGGGCCGTGGTCCGTCCGTCGATCCCGCGTGGTGCGGCCTGGCCGTCGGAGCGCAAGGGCGACACCCTGTCCCTGTTCGTTCCGGAGTTCAACGACTCCGGCACCGGCCACTATTCGTTCTACGAGCTCAACGGCTTCGGCGGCGGCATCGGAACCGGCGCGGCCCGCGCCGCCGGCGGAGCGCCGGTGGACGACACCGCCACCGCGGTGCTCTACCGCGACGGGAAGCTGATCGCCGAGTCCGACCAGGGCGCCTGGGGCAACTTCGAGGTGCCGGCGGGCGACGCCCAGTACCGGCTGGACCTGACCACCGCCCGCACCTCGGACGACTGGCGCTTCGGCACCGGCACCCGCACCTCGTGGACGTTCCGCTCGGGCACCGTGTCGCAGCCGACCACGCTGCCCCTGCTGCAGGTCGACTACGCGGTCCCGGTCGACGCCCGCAACGCGGTGGGCCCCGCCCGCCGCCACACCCTGGGTCTGAACGTGCGGATGCAGGACGGCATGGCCGCGCCGCGCGGGGTGACCGTGCGGGTGGAGACGTCCTACGACGACGGGCGGACCTGGACCCGGGCCGCCACGGCCCGCAAGGGTGACGGCTTCACCGCCACCGTGGAGCGTCCGTCGCGGGTGCGCGGCGACGCCTACGTGACGCTGCGCGTGACCGCGACCGACGCGGCGGGCAACAGCGTCCGGCAGACGGTGGACCGTGCGTATCTGCACAGCGGCGCACGGAACTCCGGAGGACGGTGACGGTGGGGCGTCACCGTTGACACAGCGGCGGGTGCAGGGGAGTGTGGGCCCCGGCACCCGCCGCGCGCCGGTCACGAAACATTTCCCGGGTATAGTCCGGTCTTTAACGATATGTGCGGCTTGTGCGCCTACCCTGCGCACGTCGTGCGGACCGTCCCGGACCCGGAGGAACGCGGCATGCTCGAGGTGGCTGGCCTCACCGCGATGGAGGAGACCGTCTACCGGCTTCTGGTCACCACCGCCACCGCCTCGGCGGACGAGGTCGCCGCCCAGACGGGCCTGCCACCCGGGCAGACGGAGGGCGTCCTCACCACCCTCGCCGCCAAGGGGCTGGCCAGTCCCACCGACGGCCTCCCCCGCCAGTACGCCGCCACCCCGCCCGACGTGGCCCTGCTGCCGCGGCTGCAACGCCAGGCCGACTCCCTCGACAAGGCCCGCACCGCGGTCACCGACCTGCTGGAGAGCTACCGCAGCACCGTGCGCCGCCAGGACGCCGGCCAGCTCATCGAGGTCATCACCGGCAGCGAGGCGCTGCGTCAGAACCTGCGGCAGATGCAGGAGAACGCACGGCACGAGATGCTCTGGTTCTGCAAGGCCCAGTACGTCGCCATGCCCTCCGGCAGCAACCGCGCCGAGTACGACGCCCTGGCCCGCGGCGTGCGCTACCGGGTCCTGTACGAGCGGGCGTTCTTCGACGACGACGGGGCCATCGGCAACGTCGTCGAGGGGGTCCAGGCCGGGGAGATGGCGCGCTCCGTACCCCACCTGCCGCTGCGGCTCGCGGTCGCCGACCGCAGCATCGCCATCTGCCCCCTGGTCCCCGGCGGCCCGCACGGCAGCCCGAACGAACCGACGGCGGCGCTGCTGCGCGACAGCAGCCTCCTGGGGGCGCTGACCGCGCTGTTCGAACGCTACTGGGAGGACGCGGTGCCGCTGCACGTCAGCGCGTCCGGCGCGGTGAGCGGGGCCGACGGCGCCGACGACTCCGACCCGCTGAGCGAGACCGACCGCCGGCTGCTGTCGCTGCTCGTGGCGGGCGTCGCGGACAAGGCCATAGCCAGCCAGATGGGCCTGAGCCGGCGCACCGTCCAGCGCCACATCCAGCACATGATGACGCTCGCCGGCGCCGCGACCCGCATGCAGCTCGCGTGGCAGGCGGCCCGCCGCGGCTGGCTCTGAGCGGGGTGCGGGAGGGCCCGCGGGCGTAGGGTGAGGGGTGGCGTGAGTGCCCATGGCCCCGGAGCGTTGGTGCCATGTCCCGACGTCACACCGCTCCCTCCAGCAGCGCCGAGGAGCTGTTGAACACACTCGGACAGCTCACCGGCCGCATCCTGGAGCGGATCAAGATGCAGCAGGCTCGGGTGGAGCTGGCCGCCGCCCTGCAGCGGCACACCCTCGGCGCCCCCCTCCCCGCCGTCCGGGGGCTGCGCGTGGCGGGCCGGTACGCCCCCGCCCGCGACGGGCTCGACATCGGCGGCGACTGGTACGACGTGTTCCCCATGCCGGACGGCACCGTCGGCTGCGCGATCGGTGACGTGCAGGGCCACGACGTCGAGGCCGCCGCCTACATGGGCCAGGTGCGCACCTGCCTGCGGGCCGTCGCCGTCGCCACCACGGAACCGGCGGAGGTGCTCGCCCGCACCAACGACCTGCTGATCTCCATGGGATCCGGGCTCTTCGTGACCTGCACCTTCCTCCGCTTCGACCCGGAGACCCGCGAACTGGTCGACGCCCGCGCCGGGCACGTCCCGGCGGTGTGGGCCACCGACGACGGCCGCTGCGAGGTCGTGCTGGACGAGGGCGGGCTGCCGCTGGGCATCCTCGACGGCGAGAAGTACCCGTCGAGCCGCCGTGTCCTGGCCGGTACCGGTGCCTTCGTGCTGGTCACCGACGGGGTGGTGGAGGGCCCCGGCCATCCGATCGACGAGGGGCTGGCCCGCGTCGCGGAGCTCGCCGCCGCCGGCTGCTCCGCGGACCCCGGCGAGCTGGCCGCCCGGGTGATCGCCGTGGCCGACCTCACCGGCCACAGCGACGACGCCGCGGTGCTCGTCCTCGGGCACGGCGCCCCCCGAGGGACGGCCGCGCGATGACCGCCGCAGGAGCCGGCGAGGGGCTCCGGCGCCACCGGGGCACGGCCCTGTGGGTGCTGGTCCTGGCGGCCGCGTACTACGGCGGGGCCCGTATCGGACTGGAGCAGCAGCTGGTGCGCGGTCAGGTCACGCCGCTGTGGCCGCCGACCGGGATCGCGCTGGTCGGCCTGCTGCTCGGCGGTATCCGGCTGTGGCCGGGGATCGCGATCGGCGCGTTCGCCGTCAACATCATGATCGGGCCCTCGCCCCTGCCCGTGCTGGGGATCGTGGCGGGCAACACCCTCGCCCCGGTGTGCGCCTGCCTGCTGCTGCGCAGGGTGGGGTTCCGCGTCGAACTCGGCCGGCTGCAGGACGCGCTCGCACTGGTCTTCCTCGGCGCGCTCGGCGGGATGCTGATCAGCGCGACGATCGGCAGCGCACTGCTGGTGGCCTCCGGGGCCGAACCGGCCGGTGCCTTCTGGCCCACCTGGTCGGTCTGGTGGACCGGCGACGCGATGGGGGTGCTGGTGATCGCCCCGCTGCTGCTCGTCCTGCGCACCGCGCGGCTGCCGCGCGGGGTCCCGGCGTACCGCTGGGCGGAGGCGGCGGCGCTGGTGGCGGGTACCGCGCTCGTCACGGTCGTGGCCACCCGCAGCACCCCGGGGCTGCTCTTCCTCGTCTCCCCGCTGCTGATCTGGGCCGCGTTCCGCTTCCAGCTGGCCGGCGCCGCGCCCTGCGCCCTGATCACCTCGCTCATCGCGATCGGCGCCGCCGCGGCCGGGTCCGGACCCTTCGCCGGGCTCGACCTGTTCGCCAAGATGGCCACCCTCCAGGCCTTCAACGGGACCGCCGCGCTGACCGCCCTGCTGCTGTCGGCGACCGTCACCGAACGGGAGCACACCCGCCGCGAGATCGAGCAGGTCTGCCGCCGGCTCGGCGAGGCGCTGTCGCGGCTCGCGCCCGACGAGAAGACCGATCACTGGGCGGCCGTGCCGCCCGGCGAACGCGGCCACGACTAGCGGTGCCGTTCCGCGCGTCCTCCCGGCGGGGTGGCGCTACTTTGAGAGGGGGCCCCACGAGGGCCGCCACAGCGGACGGAGGTGCCGGTGGGGACTGGCGGCGGCAAGGACGCCGAGGGCCTGCCACGGTTGCAGCTCGACGAGTTGCTGGACGAGCTGCAGTCGCGCATCGACGCGGTGCGGGGGACGCGTGACCGTGTGCACAGCCTGCTGGAGGCGGTGCTGACGGTCGGACGCGAACTGGACCTGCCGCAGGTACTGCGGCGGATCGCCGAGGCCGCCGTCCTGCTCGTCGACGCGGAGTACGGGGCGCTGGGCGTGATCGGCGACGACGCGCGGCTGGCCCAGTTCCTGACGGTGGGCGTCGGCGACGAGCAGATCGAGGCGATCGGGCCGCTGCCCTCGGGCCACGGCAACCTGGGCGAGCTGGTCCGCCACCCCGCCCCGCTGCGGCTGGAGGAGATCGAGCAGCACCCGGCCTCCTACGGCTTCCCGCCGATGCACTCGTTCCTGGGAGTGCCGATCCGGGTCCGCGACGAGGTGTTCGGCAATCTCTACCTGACGGAGAAGCGGGGCGGCAAGGAGTTCGACGGCGAGGACGAGACGGTGCTGTCCACTCTGGCGGTGGCGGCCGGGGTGGCGATCGACAACGCCCGGCTGTACGAGGAGGCCAGGTCGCGTCAGCGGTGGCTGGAGGCGAACGCGGAGATCACCAGGGGCCTGCTGTCGGGCATGGAGGCGAACGCGGTGCTGGAGCTCATCGTGGAGCACGCGCGGCGGATCCTCGGCGCGGACCTGGGGGTGCTGGCCCTGCCGGCCGGGAGCGCCGACGGGATCACGGTGGCCATCGCCACCGGTATCGACGCCGATGCCCACCGGGGGCTGACGCTGCCGTGCGAAGGATCGTTCACCGGGGCGGCCATGGCCGCGAACGAGCCGCTGACCAGCGTCGACATCCAGCACGATCCGCGGGTGGTGGCGGGCCCGCCGCGGTTCGCGGGGCTGGGCCCCGCGGTGGCGGTTCCGATGGCGACCCCGCAGGGCGTGCGCGGGGCGCTGCTGCTGGCCCGTGCCGAAGGGGAGAGGCCGTTCACGGAGGCGGAGACGGCGCCGCTGCTGGGCTTCGCCGGCTCGGCGGCGCTGGCGATGGAACTGGCCGAGCGCCGGCGGGCGGCCGAGCAGCTCGTCCTCCTGGAGGACCACGACCGGATCGCCCGTGACCTGCACGACCTGGCGATCCAGCGGCTGTTCGCGACCGGGATGACACTGCAGAGCGCGGTGCGGTTCGTGGACCACCCGCAGGCGAGCGAGCGGCTGCTGCGGGCCGTGGACGACCTGGACGAGACGATCAAGATCATCCGCTCGACGATCTTCGGACTGCGCAGCCACGACACCGGCCCCGCCCGCCAGGGGCTGCGGGTGCGGACGGCGAAGGCGGTGGAGGAGGCGGTGCCCGGTCTGGGCTTCACGCCCTCGCTGCGCATGGAGGGCCTGATCGACACCGATGTGCCCGCCGCGGTCGCCGAACACGTGGTGGCGGTGCTCGGCGAGGCCCTGTCGAACGTGGCCCGCCACGCCGGCGCCCGCACCGCGGACGTGTCCCTCGTCGTCGGCTCGGGCACGCTGACCCTCACCGTCGCCGACGACGGGGTGGGCGTGCCCGAGGGCGCGCACCGCAGCGGACTGGCCAACCTCGCGCAGCGCGCGCTGCGGCTCGGCGGCACGATGACCCTCGAGACGCCCGGCAGCGGCGGCACCCGCCTGGTCTGGCGGGTGCCGTCGGACGGTGGTAAGCGCTGATCAGCCGCTCTCCACGGATCCGCGGACCGGTGGCCGCGGCGCGCGGTCCCCGGACGCGGCGGCGCCGAACCGGATGAGCATCTGCACCAGGCCCGGCCCGCAGTCCGTGGTGCGCATCGCGGCCCGCAGGTCCGGCCACTCCATCGCCTCGTGCAGCAGCGTCGCGTGGACGGTGTGCGCCGTCGCCAGGAGCACCACGCGCTCCATCGCCTGCCCCGCCCGCAGCCAGTCCGCGCACGAGTCGTGGGGCGTGCACAGCACGGCGACCAGCGGCCGCCGCCCCGGATCGAGCGATGCCGCGGCGCCGGCGCCGGAGTCCTCGTGGACCCGGCCCCCGGAACCGACGGCGCGGCCCGCGTCCGTCCCGCCGCGCTGCTCCGCCTCCGCCGTCAGCCGCAGCAGCCGCAGCGTCTCCTCGGTGCGCGGCAGCGTCAGCGACGCGCCCTCGGCGTGCGCGGCGTCGATCAGCTCCAGCACGACCGCCCCGGTCGGGCAGTGCGCGAAGTACGGCGTGCGGCAGCTGTGCCGGCGCCAGATCGCGTCGTACAGGTCGCGGTACGGGCTGTCGCCGACGTGCCGCGGGCCGATCGGGCGCACCGCGGCGAGCAGATCCGGGTCGCCGGGCACGGGCAGCAGCTGGACGGCCGGCTCCCAGCCGAAGTGCGCCAGGGCGACCCGCAGGTTGAACACCGCGGCGCCCACGGAGACGTGCAGGGCGCGGGCCGCCGCCTCCGGCTCCGGCACCCCCGGTGCGGGGACCGCGCGGACCTGGAAGGTGCCGGTGTCCGGATCGAGACGGTAGCGCCAGGGCCGGCTGCCGCGGAACGAGGGCGCCGCGACGGCGGCGGAGATCAGCTTCTCCAGGATCGCCCCGTTGAGTGTGGTGGGATTCATGGCGCGCTCCCTCCGGCCGGCGCGTCTCCCACCCTGCACGCCGCGTCGCCCCGCGGGGAGGGCCGACCGGCCCCACCGCGTGGGCCGCCGGGGGCACCTTCGCGGAACCGCCCGCGGGCGGTGCCACGGCGGCGCGCTCGTTCAGGGGCCGGAGCCCGGTGCGCCACCGGGCGTCCGCTGCCGCGTGGCGAGTACGGCCGCCTGGATGCGGCGCTCGACGCCGAGCTTGCCCAGCATCCGGGAGATGTGGTTCTTGACCGTCTTCTCCGACAGGAACAGCCGTTCCCCGATCTGCCGGTTCGTCAGCCCCTCGCCGATCAGTTCCAGGATCTCCCGCTCGCGCGGGGTCAGTCCGGCCAGCGCCTCGTCCTGCGGCTCCGGCGGCTGCTCCTGCTCGCGCAGGCTGTTCATCAGCCGGGCGGTGGTCGCGGGGTCCAGCATCGACCGGCCGGAGGCCACCGTGCGGACCGCGGAGACCAGGTCGGAGCCCTTGATCTGCTTGAGCACGTAGCCGGCGGCCCCGGCCATGATCGCGTCCAGCAGCGCGTCGTCGTCGTCGAAGGACGTCAGCATCAGGCACGCCAGTTCCGGCATGCGCGAGCGCAGCTCCCGGCAGACGCCGATGCCGTCGCCGTCCGGGAGGCGCACGTCGAGGATCGCCACGTCCGGCCGTAGTGCCGGGGCGCGGGCCAGGGCGTGGTCGACCGTGCCGGCCTCCCCGGCGACCTCGATGTCCGGTTCGGCGTCGAGCAGATCGTGCAACCCGCGCCGTACCACCTCGTGGTCGTCGACCAGGAACACCCTGATCGGCGCCCGTTCGGTGAACTCCCGTGCCTCGCTCATACCGGCCCCCCAGGGCGTCTCTTGCGATCTCCGCGGCCTCGCGCCGCCCGGTCCGCGCCGACCCGCCGCGCCGGCGTTCCTTCGTACGCAGGGGTCCAGCAGACACGTCCCCGCGCGCTGCCGCCACCGGTACCGCCCGGTCACCCGGAGCCGCCGGCGCCGAACCGGCCGGGCGCGCCTCAGCGCGCCGTGCTGGCGCTGCCCAGAGGTCCGTACAGGTCGAGGAGCCGGGTGCGGGCCCCCTGCAGCCGGTGCGCGACGATCTGCGCGACCCGCCGGGCCACCGCGCGCCCGAACACCGGGTCGGCCTCGCACAGCGCGCGTACCACCGTGGCGTCGAACTCGTCGGCACGCACCGGGCTCTGGGTCCGCGCGCCCAGGTGCCAGGAGTACGGCGGGAAGAGCCACGAGCAGCCGAGCAGGTCGCCCGGGCCCAGGGTCTCGACCACGGCGGGCTGCCGGCCGGGCACGTGCAGGTCGAGCGCCACCGACCCGGTGCGGATGATCCAGAAACGGTCGGCCCGGTGCCCCTCCTCGAAGATCCGGGACCGCGCCGGGAAGGACACGTCCCGCGCGAGTTCCAGCAGCCGTCCGCGGGTCTCCGGGGGCAACGCGTCGAGCAGGCCCGTCGTGGTGGTGGTCATCGCCGTCCTCCCTCTCGTCCGGTACGCCCTCACCCCAGGGTCCTCCGCCGCACGGGGTGCGAGGAGGGGCCGACCGGCCCCAACGCGGCGTCGCCGGGGGAGGATGGGCCCATGCCGTCCGCCGTCTCCAAGCCCGCCCCGCCGCCCGGGAGGTCCGCCCCCGGGCGCGGCCTGCGCGGACTGCTGCCGGGCCTGGCCACCCTCCTCGGCTACCGCAGGGCCTGGCTGCGCGGCGACCTGCTCGCCGGCGTCACGGTGGCGGCGTATCTCGTGCCGCAGGTCATGGCCTACGCCGAACTGGCCGGGCTGCCGCCGGTGGCCGGGCTGTGGGCCACTCTCGCCCCGCTCGCGCTGTACGCCCTGCTGGGGTCGTCCCTGCGGCTGTCGGTCGGCCCCGAGTCGACCACCGCGCTGATGACGGCGACCGCGATCGCACCCCTGGCCGCGGGCGACCCCGGCCGCTACGCCGTGCTCGCCGCGGCGCTCGCCGTCGTGGTCGGCCTGCTGGCCGTGGTGGCGTGGGCGGTACGGGCCGGCTTCGTCGCCGACCTGCTGTCGCGCCCAGTGCTCGTCGGGTACCTGGCCGGGGTGGCCTGCATCATGGTCATCGACCAGTTGCCCAAGCTGACCGGGGTGCCCGTCGAGGGCGAGGGGTTCTTCCCCCAGCTGGTCTCCTTCGTGACGCACCTGCCCCAGGCGCACGCGGGGACGGTGGCCTTCGCCGCGTCCGCGCTGCTCTTCCTCTTCCTCGTCCAGCGGTACGCCCCCCGCACCCCCGGGCCGCTGCTCGCCGTGGTGGCCGGCACGGTCGTCGTCGGCGTCTTCGGCCTGGAGGGGCACGGCATCGCCGTCATCGGCGAGGTCCCCTCGGGGCTGCCCCGGCCGGCCCTGCCCACCCCCGGCGACCTGGCCCGGCTGCTGCTGCCCGCGGTGGGCGTGCTGCTCGTGGGCTACACCGACTTCGTGCTCACCGCGCGGGCCTTCGCCGGCCGGGACGCCGACCGCCTCGACAGCAACCAGGAGTTGCTCGCCCTGGGCGCCGCCAACCTCGGCTCGGGCGTCCTGCACGGCTTCCCCGTCAGCAGCAGCGCCAGCCGCACCGCGCTCGGCGCCTCCGCCGGCAGCCGCACCCAGCTGTACTCCCTGGTGACGCTGGCGGCCGTGGTCTGCGTCCTGCTGTTCCTTAACCCGCTGCTGTCCGCGATGCCCTCCACCGTCCTCGGCGCCATCGTGGTCTTCGCCGCCTGCCGGCTGGTCGACCTCCCCGGTTTCCGCCGCCTGGCGTCGTTCCGGCGCCGTGAACTGCTGCTGGCCCTCGCCTGCCTGGTGGGCGTGCTCGCCCTGGACATCCTGTACGGCGTCATGGTCGCCGTCGCGCTGTCGGTGGCCGAGATGCTGATCCGGGTGGCCCGGCCGCACGACGCCGTCGAGGGACTGGTGCCCGGTATCGCCGGCATGCACGACGTCGACGACTACCCGCAGGCCCGCACGATCCCCGGCCTGCTCGTCTACCGCTACGACTCGCCGCTGTTCTTCGCCAACGCCGAGGACTTCCGGCGCCGGGCGCTGGCCTCCGTCGACCGGCAGCACGACCCGGTGCGGTGGTTCGTCCTCAACACGGAGGCCAACGTCGAGGTCGACATCACCGCCCTGGACGCCCTGGACGATCTGCGCCGCGAACTCGCCGACCGGGGCATCGTCCTGGCGCTCGCCCGCGTCAAACAGGACCTGCTGGACGACCTGGACGCCTACGGGCTCTCCGAGTCGGTGGGCCGGCAGCGCATCTTCCCGACTCTGCCCACGGCGGTCGACGCCTACCGCGCCTGGGCGGAGGAGGGCGCCGACGGGGGCGGGAACGGGTCCGCCGGGAGCGGGGACGGGGCGCACTGACGGGAGCGGGCCACACGGCGCCACCATGAGGAGCACCCTGTGGGAAGGCCGCCACGGCACCGCGCCGCGGCCGCCGCCGAGGGGGACGCTCATGACCAGGCGGAATCGGCAGGAAGCCCCGGAGAACCCGGACGTCCTCGCGCCCGAGGAGGTGTCTGATTCCGAACGACTGCTGTTCGGCGGGCCGTTGCGGTATGACATGGGCTGGAACAAGCACGACGGCTCCTTCCTGGAGCTGGGGCTGCGCGCCATGATCCGGCGGCTGCCACAGCTCGTCGCCACCACCGTGCGCCTGGCCCACCGGGCCGATCCACGGGCCCTGCGCGTCGTGGCGCTGGCCGAGGCGGGGCGTGGCGTCGCCCAGGCGGTGGGCCTGGTCGCCGTCAACTGGGTGCTGTCCCGGCTGCTCGTGCCCGGCGGGACCACCGAGCGGCTGACCGGCGCCGCCCCGGCGCTGGCGCTCGTGGCCGCCGCCGCGCTGACCGGGGCGCTGCTGCGCTCGGCCTCCACGGCCGGCACCGGCAAGCTGGAGCCGACCGTGGAACGGGCGGCCACCGAGATGTACCTGGAGCGGGTCGCCCGCGTGGAGCTCGCGGCCGTCGAGGACGACGAGTTCCACAAACTGCTGGACTCGGCGTCCTGGGGCGCCGCGTCGGCCCGACGGATGATCAACTTCTGCTCGTCGGTGGTCAACGCGCTGATCTCGCTGGTCGCGGCGGCCGGCGTGCTCACCGTCCTGCATCCCGGACTGCTCCCGCTGCTGGCGCTGATGACCCTGCCCAGCGCCTGGAGCGCGCTCACCATCGCCCGCCGCCGCTACATCTCCTTCCACAACTGGGTGCAGCACGCCCGCGCCGGACAACTGCTGGGACGGCTGCTGATCGAGACGCAGGCGGCGCCCGAGGTCCGGGTCCACGACCTCGGGCCCTTCCTGCTGGGGCACTTCAGGGCGATGGCCGAGAACGGCGAGCGCGAGCAGACCCGGCTGGCGCGGCTCGCGGCACGCACGGGACTCGCCGCCTCGGCGTGGACGGGGGTGGCGACCGCCGCCACGTACGGCGCGCTGGGCGCGCTGCTGTGGAGCGGGGCGATGGCCCTGTCCGTGGCGGGCACGGCGGTCATCGCCATCCGCAGCGGGTCCTCCGCCCTCGACCGTCTCGTCGTCCAACTCGGCTATCTGCACGAGGAGGCGCTGTTCGTCGCCGACCTGGAGCGGCTGTGCGCCGAGGCGGACCGCCGGGTGATCCCAGCCGGCGGGCGCGACCTCCCGGAGCGGGTCGAGGCCATCCGCTTCGAGAAGGTCACCTTCAGCTACCCGGTCACCGCCGCCGAGCCCGGCACCCCGCTCGTGAAGCCGCCGGCCCTGTGCGAGGTCGACGTCACCATCCCCGTCGGCCGGGTCGTCGCCCTCGTCGGACGCAACGGCAGCGGCAAGACCACCCTGGCCAAGCTGCTGTGCGGGCTGTACACGCCGGACTCCGGGCGGATCCGCTGGGACGACGTCGACGCGGCCGACGCCGACCGGCGGCAGATCACCGACCGGATCGCCCTGGTCTCGCAGGACGCCTACCGCTGGCCGTTCACCGCGCGGGTCAACGTCGGCATCGGCCGCCCCGACGCCTTCCTGACGGACGAACGTCTCGACGCCGCCGCCCGCTACTCCGGCGCCGACGAGGTCGTCGCGGGCCTGCCCCGCGGCTGGGACACCCTGCTGGGCCGCGGGTACAAGGGCGGCCACGAGATATCCGGCGGGCAGTGGCAGCGGCTCCAGCTCAGCCGGGCCCAGTACCGCGACGCCCGCATCCTCATCGTCGACGAGCCGACCAGCGCCCTGGACGCCCAGGCCGAGCAGCGGGTCTTCGACCTGATCCGGGAACTCGCCGCCGACGGGCAGACCGTCGTGCTGATCACCCACCGCCTGCACAGCGTCCGTCACGCCGACGTCATCTACGTGCTGGACCGGGGGCGCGTCGTCGAGCACGGCGCCTTCGCCGACCTGATGCGGCCGGGGGCGGGCACGGGCGACTTCCGTGAGATGTACCTGCTGCAGTCCCGCCAGTACCAGCATCCCGAGCACAACTGACGCTACCGGGCGGCACTCTGCGGGCTCCGCCGGGCCAGCAGCCGGTGCCGCTCGGCCCATCCGGTGACGGCCGCCGCGATGGCCTCGGGCCGGTCCTCCGGCGCGTGATGGCCGGCGGGCCCGCAGTGCTCGATCTCCAGGGCGGCGATGTGCCCGGCGCACCAGGCCGCCATCTCGTCGCCGATCATCAGCGTCGGGGACGAGTCGAAGGTCAGCAGCAGCTTGGGCACCTGCGGGCTGTCGGCCAGCCACGCGTCGTACCGCTCGACGCGGGCGACCACATCGGCCGGTTCGCCCTCCAGCGGCATCGCGCGCGGCCACTCCAGCAGCGGCCGCCGGCTGTCGGGGGTGGGGTACGGGCGTCGGTAGACGTCGTGGTCCCGGGGGCTGATCCCGGAGAGCACGGTCGGGCCGAAGCCCTGCTCGATGAAGGCGTTCTCCTCGAGGACCAGGCGTTCGCCGATGCCGGGGGTGCGGAAGGCGGTGAAGCGGTCGCGCGCGGCGGCGGGGAAGTCGTCCCAGGTCATCGGCCGCACGATGGTCTCCAGGAAGACCAGTCCGCGGGTCCGTCCCGGATGCCGGGCGGCCCGGTCGAAGGCCAGCGCGCCGCCCCAGTCGTGGCCGACCAGGACGACCTCCCCGTCCAGACCGAGCGCGTCGAACCAGGCGTCGAGGTAGCGGGCGTGGTCGCCGAACCGGTACGGAGGGCCGGGCTTGCCCGAGCGTCCCATGCCGATCAGGTCGGGGGCCAGGCAGCGGGCGTGCCCGCCGATCCGGGGCAGGACGTTGCGCCACAGATGGGAGGAGGTGGGGTTGCCGTGCAGGAAGACGACGGGAGTCCCGTCACGGCTCCCCGACTCCTCGTGGTACATGGTCGAGTCGAGCACCTCGGTCACGGGCATGGCGGATCCCCTTCCATAGCGTTGGTGCCACTAACGTTTGTGGCGCTAACGAACTTAGGTCGTTAGGGCCACTAACGCAAGGGGGTAGGATCGCCGCCGTGAGCGAGAAGGAGAGAGGCGGCCCCGCTGACGCCGGGCCGGGGGAGAGTTCCGCACGGCTGCGGGAACTGCCCAGCAGACTGCTGTCCCTGACGGCACTGACGGCCGACCGCCTGGTGAACGAGGCGCTGGCCGCCCTGGACGCCCGCAAGTGGCACTACGCGGTCCTCGCGACGCTGCGCGAGTCGGGTCCGGCGAGCCAGGCCGCGCTGAGCCGCCGCACCGGCGTCTACCGCAGCGACCTGGTCGCCGTCATCAACGAACTGGCCGCGTCCGGATACGTGGAACGGGCGCCCGACCCCGGCGACCGCCGGCGCAACGTCATCACCATGACCTCGCCAGGCCGTGCCCGGCTGCGCCGGCTCGACACCCTGCTCGCCGGCGTGCAGGACGAACTCCTGGCACCCCTCGACGGGCCCGAGCGCGAGCAGTTGACCCACCTGCTGGGCCGGTTGCTGGAGCATCACCACGCCGGGCAGGCGATGGACTGAGGGCGGCTACCAGCCGTGCGGGGCGGCGGGCGGTTCGCAGAGTTCGAAGACGAGCTCGCCCGCGTCGGCGACGGCCGTACGGGCCACCCGCACGCGCGCGCCGCTGCGCACGTGCATCGGCAGGGCGCCGACGATCCGGCCCCGCACCGAGAACCCCTCGGAGAGGTCCACGAGGGAGGCGTCCCGCATCAGACGGACGATCACGCCCGTGCCGTCGCTGCGCACCTCGTCGAGTTCCGTGGAGGCGCAGGTGGGGCAGAGGAGGCGCTGGAAGGCGGTGTTGCCGCACCAACGGCAGCGCTGGACCAGCAGCCCGCCGTCAACCGATTCGTCGTGCGCGTCAAGAGTCCGGTCATCCATGGCGGACACCATATGGCACTGAGTGCACATAGGGAAGGCACTGAGTGCCCTATGTGGAGGGCCCCTCCTCCGCGAGGCCGGCCTCGATCTCCCGGACGACCCGCCACATGGGCGTCCGCCGCTTGGTGATCACGATCACCACGTCGTCCTCCGCCTCCGGCGGACCCTGCCGCGTGGCGCCCTCGCCGTTCCAGGCGGCGCGCACGAACTCCAGCGCGTGGTCCACGGCCGCGCCGGCGTCGCCCTCCGCGCCCGAACGCAGCCAGGTGCGCAGGCCGTTGTTGTGGGCGGCGACCACGGCGGCGGCGATCACGTCGGCCCGGAGCTTTCCGTCGGGGCGGTCCGCGTAGCGCGCCCCGAGGTAGTCGGCGAGCGCGCGTTCGTAGCGCCACACGACGGAAAGTTCGTACGCCCGCAGACCGGGCACCTGCTTGGTGAGGCGGTAGCGCTGCACGGAGAAGGTGGGGTTCTCGGCGTACATGCCGAGCACCAGGCGCGCCGCGTCGCAGACCCGCGCCACCGGGTCGTCCCCGTCGGCGCTGGCCTCCAGGAAGCGGGTCATGTCGGCGAGCGCGCGCTCGTGGTCGGGGAAGACCACGTCTTCCTTGGACGGGAAGTAGCGGAAGAACGACCGGCGCCCGACGCCGGCGAGCGCGACGATGTCGTCGATCGTCGCCGCCTCGTAGCCGCGTTCCAGGAAGAGCTGGAAGGCCGCTGCGACGAGGGCGTCCCGCATCGGGGGCTTCGTGGTCATGGAGGCGAACCTAACACCGGGGAACCGTCGATCGATGGCACTGGGTGTGCATAATTGAGGGTACTCGATGCCATGGCGGCCTGACGCGGACTGGAGTAACGGACGTGAGTGACAATTTCGACCTCTTCCGGACGTCGGAGGAGCACGACATGCTCCGGGACGCGGTGCGCTCCCTCGCCGAGGCGAAGATCGCCCCCTTCGCCGCGGAGGTCGACGAGCAGGGCCGGTTCCCGCAGGAGGCGCGTGACGCGCTGGAGGCGAACGACCTGCACGCGGTGCACGTGCCGGAGGCCTTCGGCGGCGCCGGTGCCGACGCGCTGTCCACGGTGATCGTGATCGAGGAGGTGGCGCGGGTGTGCGCCTCGTCCTCCCTGATCCCCGCGGTCAACAAGTTGGGGTCGCTCCCGGTGCAGCTGTCGGGCTCGGAGGAGCTGAAGGCGAAGTACCTCGGGGCGCTGGCCCGTGGCGAGGGGATGTTCTCGTACTGCCTCTCCGAGCCGGAGGCCGGCTCGGACGCGGCGGGGATGAAGACGCGCGCGGTGCGTGACGGGGACTTCTGGGTGCTCGACGGCGTCAAGCGGTGGATCACCAACGCGGGCGTGAGCGAGTTCTACACCGTCATGGCCGTGACCGACCCTGACAAGCGCTCCAAGGGCATATCGGCCTTCGTGGTGGAGAAGGGCGACGAGGGCGTGTCCTTCGGCGCCCCGGAGAAGAAGCTGGGCATCAAGGGGTCGCCCACCCGTGAGGTGTACTTCGACAACGTACGCATCCCGGCCGACCGGATGATCGGCGCCGAGGGCACGGGCTTCGCCACGGCGATGCGCACCCTGGACCACACGCGCGTGACGATCGCGGCGCAGGCCATCGGCATCGCCCAGGGCGCGCTGGACTACGCCAAGGGGTATGTGAAGGAACGCAAGCAGTTCGGCAAGGCGATCGCCGAGTTCCAGGGCATCCAGTTCATGCTTGCGGACATGGCGATGAAGCTGGAGGCGGCGCGGCAGCTGACCTACGCGGCGGCGGCGAAGTCGGAGCGCTCGGACGCGGACCTGACCTTCTTCGGCGCGGCCGCCAAGTGCTACGCGTCGGACGCGGCGATGGAGATCACCACGGACGCGGTGCAGCTGCTGGGCGGTTACGGGTACACGCGCGACTACCCGGTGGAGCGGATGATGCGCGACGCGAAGATCACCCAGATCTACGAGGGCACCAACCAGGTCCAGCGCATCGTCATGGCCCGCAACCTGCCGTAGTCGGCAAACCGAGAGTGTGGAGGGACATCAAGTGAGCTTGAGGATCGTTGTCGCGGTGAAGTACGTGCCGGATGCGACGGGGGATCGTCATTTCGCGGGGGATCTGACGACGGATCGGGATGCGGTGGATGGTCTGTTGTCGGAGCTGGACGAGTATGCGGTGGAGCAGGCGTTGCAGGTCGCGGAGGCGTCGGGTGATGCCGAGGTGACGGTGGTGACGGTGGGTCCGGAGGATGCGAAGGACGCGTTGCGCAAGGCGTTGTCGATGGGGGCGGACAGGGCGGTNCATGTCGAGGACGAGGGGCTGCACGGTAGTGATGTGATGGGTACGTCGCTGGTGCTGGCCAAGGCGGTCGAGCGTGTGGGGTTCGATCTGGTGGTGACGGGGATGGCGTCGACGGATGGCACGGCGGGTGTGGTGCCGGCGTTGCTGGCGGAGCGGTTGGGTGTGCCGCAGGTGACGTTGTTGTCGCAGGTGACGG
>NZ_KB892109.1:0-105431 GCF_000373665.1 Streptomyces sp. BoleA5 | reverse complement strand
CGTGACGATGGACTTCGCCTATGGCGAGTCCTTCACCGAGTCCAGCCCGGAGGCCTACGAGCGGCTGATCCTGGACGTCCTGCTCGGCGACGCCAACCTCTTCCCCCGGCACCAGGAGGTCGAGGAGTCCTGGCGGATCCTGGACCCGATCGAGGAGTACTGGGACCGGCACGGCANGCCCGAGCAGTACACCGCNGGNACCTGGGGTCCGAAGGCGGCGGACGAGATGCTCGCACGAGACGGCAGGAGCTGGCGCCGGCCATGAACATCGATCTGACCGAGACCACCTCAAGCAAGATCAACTCGGCGCTGATCAAGGCCCGCAGGGCCATCGGCAGCCCGGCGGTCGGCATGGTGCTCACCCTTGTCATCGTCACCGACGAGGGGAACCACTACGACGCCCTCAAGGCCGCATCCGACGCCTCGCGCGAGCACCCCTCGCGCATCCTGGTCGTCATCAAGCGGCCCGGCCGCTCCCCCCGGGACCGGCGCAGCGCCCGCCTCGACGCCGAGGTGCGCGTCGGCGGCGAGTCCGGCACCGGCGAGATCGTCCTGCTCCGCCTGCACGGCGAACTCGCCGACCACGCCCACAGCGTGGTCCTGCCGCTGCTGCTGCCCGACGCCCCCGTGGTGGTCTGGTGGCCCGTCGACGCCCCCGCGAACCCCGCCGCCGACCCCCTCGGCGCGCTGGCGCAGCGCCGGATCACCGACGCGTACGCCGTCGAGCGGCCCATGGAGGAGCTGGAGGCCCGCGCCGCCGGCTACACCCCCGGCGACACCGACCTCTCCTGGACCCGGCTCACACCGTGGCGCTCCATGCTCGCCGCCGCGCTCGACCAGGCCCGGGCCACGGTCACCTCGGCCGCCGTCGAGAGCGAGGCCGACAACCCCAGCGCCGAACTCCTCGCCCGCTGGCTCGGCAACCGCCTCCGCGTCCCCGTCGACCGCGTCGTCACCGACGGCCCGGTCGTCACCGCGGTACGGCTGCGCACCCCGGACGGCGACATCACCATCGACCGCCCCGAGGGCCCGCTGGCCACCCTCACCATTCCCGGACAGCCCAGCCGGCACCTCGCGCTGAAGGTCCGGCCCACCGCCGACCTCATCGCCGAGGAACTGCGCCGGCTCGACCCCGACGAGATGTACGCCGCGTCGCTGCGCCACACCGACGAGGCGCCGCCGCACCGGGCGAAGACCACCGCGCGGAGCACCAAGAAGCGGCCCAAGCCGGCCAGCGCGGAGGCCGCCAAGTAGACCGACTGCCGCAGCAGTACGCCGGGGGCGGCGCACACCGCCTGCAGGAGCAGCATCGCGGCCGTGGTGAACAGGTAGCAGACCACGACCGTCAGCGCCGACTCCAGGTGCGCCCGCCGCCCGGCGCGGCCCCCGCCGAAGGTGAAACGCGCGTGCAGCTCGGTGGCCAGCGCCGTCGAGGCCACTGTCACGCCGGCGTTCGCCAGGGCGAACGGCACCGGCCCCGAGAGCACCAGCAGCACCGCGGAGGACGCCAGTCCGACCCCGCCGCCGCACAGGGCGAAGCGCACGAACGCGGCCGGCGCGGAACGCGCGGAGTCCGCGGTGCGGGGCCGGCGGGCGGGAACGGGCGGGGCGGATCTCTCCGCGGTGACGGTGTCCATGCCCGCACACTGCCTGCCCCCGCTGACAGGGCGCTGACCGCGCACTGACACGCCACCCGCACGCGCCCGACGCGTCGCCGACGGGTGACCGGCGCGCGGCCGGGGTCGGGTCAGGACAGGGCGAACGGGCCCTCCGTGGCCTTGCGGTGCTGCATGGCCGTCAGCTTGCGGACGAACACGATGGCGAGGACCGCGGCCAGGATGTCCACGGCGTCCACGGCGATGGCGAAGCCGGCGGCGTCGCGGAGGTCGTCGGCGTACACGGAGTTCTCGTTGGTGACGAATGCCGCAAGCAGGTCCAGCAGTTGGCCGCCCACCCACGCCGCCCACCAGTACGCGACGGGACCCGAGTCGGCGGGCCGCAGGCGGCCGTCCTGGGTGGTCTGGGAGCTGGCGACCCAGGTCTCCCTGGCGATCTTGGACGGGATCCAGAAGAAGGCGATCGGGATGAACCAGCCGCCGATCGCCCACCCGCGGCCCTTCTCGAATCCGTTGGGGGCGAACACCTCGCCGTTGGTGCGGACCCGGTGGAACCAGATGACGAAGAGGACGCCCGCCCCCGCCAACGTGAGCAACTGCAGTGCCGCCGCGACACCGATCCACACGTCGGAGCGGTTCAGGGCGGACTGGTCGACGGTGGCGAGTACGTCCCCGACCGCCGTGTCCATCAGGGCGTAGCGACTGGCCTCCGCGACGATGTCTACGGCATCGGCGGCCATGACCAGCGACAGGAGCACCACCACCGCGGTCGCGAGGCCGAGCGGCGAACGGAGCACGGCTGTGGTCGCCGGGGGCCCGGCGGGCGCGGGGTACGGGGCGGGGTACTGAGCGCCGGGTGGCGGCCCGACAGGGCTGAACGACATGGGATCCCCCCAGGGACACGGCATGGAGACGTGCGCGCCGAACGGCGGGCAGGAGGACATTACGGCAGGGGATCTTGGCGAGTCCACATCATTGAGCGGTGTTCGCCGCCTTCGGCCCGGCACCGTGGCCCCACCGGGGAACGGGCGTCCCACCTGCCGGTATCGGCCAGGAGAACGGCGGGCGTCCTGAGGCCGGCGGGCAGCGGGGCCCACGGGCAGGCCCGTCGAGGCCCGGGCCCTCTCGAGCCGGACCCGGCCGTCCCAGGCCGGGGCTGACCTCGATGGTCAAGTGCGTCGCGCACCACCGCCTGGAGTAATGCGAAGGTCGAGAACGCATAGCAGGGGCGGCCCGCCGCATGCGGGCGGCCCCAGGGGTTCGCCCCACCGTCACCAACATCGACACTCTTGCCACTGTCCGGCCCATCCTCCGGGTGTGGTCCCCAACTGGTCCCCAAGCCTTCCGCAGTGCCGATCTGAGCAGCGCGGATGCCATGGCGGATGGAGGAGTTGAGCCGGAACGGCGAGCACACTGTGATGACACATTGCGGGTAGACATGCAGTGTATAGACGGCATGTATATTCACCGTATGCTCTTCGACCCGCTCCCGCTGCCCCTTCCCCTGGCGCCACCCGAGGCCGCGTCACGCTCCCGCCGATTCGTGACGCACGACGGCATACCCTGCGCGGGAGGTCGCGCATGAGCCGTCAACGTGCCGGCGGTGGGCCGGGGCGGCTCCGCTCGGCGCTCGGAGACCTGGGGCTCGGCGTGCGACTGGCGGGCTCCGGAGGCCGTGAGGGGTGGATCCGCACGGCGCTGACCGCGGTGGGCGTCGGACTCGGTGTGGCCCTGCTGTTCCTCGCGGCAGCGGTGCCGAACATCCTCGACGGACGCGAAGCGCGCGGTCACGCACGCGAGACGCCGAACTTCGAGAGCGAGGTGTCGGTGCGGCGCGGGGAGACGACGTTCCTCTGGCTCGACGCCGCCACCGAGTTCCGCGGTGACGCCGTGGGCGGGCAGTTGCTGCGCCCGGACGGTCCCGGGGCTCCGCCGCCACCGGGTGTCGCGCGGATCCCGGGGCCGGGGGAGATGGTGGTCTCGCCCGCCCTGCGCGGGATTCTGGACTCGCCGTCCGGTGCCCTGCTCAAGGAGCGGCTCGATTACCGCATCATCGGGTCCATCGCGGACCGGGGTCTGCTCGAGCCCGGTGAGCTGCGCTTCTACGCCGGCAGCGACACGCTCTCCAGGAGCGGGGGTGCGATCAGGTCCGCCGGGTACGGCCATGATCCGGGCTCGGGTCGTTTCGACCCGAGGCTGGTGGTCCTGGTCGTCCTGATCTGTGTCGTCCTGCTGGTGCCGGTGGGTGTCTTCGTTGCCACCGCCGTCCGTTTCGGCGGGGACTGCAGGGACCGCAGGCTGGCCGCGCTGCGGTTGGTGGGTGCGGACGTCGCCATGACGCGCCGTATCGCGGCGGGTGAGGCGCTGTTCGGCGCCGTGCTGGGGTTGCTGGTCGGTACCGGGTTGTTCCTGGGAGCGCGCGGGCTGGCGGGATCGGTGCGCTTGTGGGACGTGAGCGCCTTCCCGGCGGACGTCGCCCCCGACCCGTTGCCGGCGGGTCT
Organism: Streptomyces sp. BoleA5; assembly: GCF_000373665.1. NCBI lineage: Bacteria > Bacillati > Actinomycetota > Actinomycetes > Kitasatosporales > Streptomycetaceae > Streptomyces > Streptomyces sp. BoleA5. The sequence continues at coordinate 101,314 of NZ_KB892109.1, read as the reverse complement.
GATCGTGGTGGCGATCCTGGTGGGGGCGGTACTGGTCACGCAGTCGGCGCTGCGGTCGGTGGTGATCGAGCCGTTGGGGGTGGTGCGGCATGCCGCGTTGCGTCCGCGCCGGTTGTGGTGGCGGCTGGTGGCTCCTGTGGTCGGCGTCGCCGTGCTGACGTGGACGGGGTCGGCGGAGGAGGAGTTGGGGTCGGGCGGTGTGTATCCGATCGCGCTGGGTGCGGTGCTGCTCCTGGTCGGGCTGACCGGGCTGTTGCCGTGGCTGGTGGAGGCGGTGGTGCGGCGGTTGCGCGGGGGACCGGTCGCGTGGCAGCTCGCGGTGCGCCGCCTGCAGTTGAACAGTGGGACGGCGTCGCGGGCGGTCAGCGGTATCACCGTGGCGGTGGCCGGGGCGATCGCGCTGCAGATGGTGTTCGGCGGTATGCAGGAGGACTTCGCGTCGTCGTCCCCGGCGGCGGCCGGCGCCTCGTCCGCTCGTGCCGATGTCGTGCGGCCGGACTTCAGTGTCGCGACGGCTTCGGGGAGCGCGGGTGCGCCGGCGCTGGCGGAGCGGATGGCCGGGGAGTTCGGGCGGGTCGAGGGTGTGCGGCGGGTGGTCGCGACGGTCGAGTCGTATGTGAGCCGTGTGGACGCCGGTGCCGGGCCGGGGTCGGTCACCGCGCTCACGGTGGCGAGTTGTGCGACGTTGCGGTCGCTGGCGGCGCTGCCCTCGTGCCGTGACGGTGACACGTTCGTGGCCCGTCAGCGGGGGTCGTCGGGCCGTGCCCGGGAGGCGAATCTGCTGACGGACGAGGTCGCCCGGCCGGGCCGGGAGTTCGATCTCGGCGGCATGTACGGGGATGCCGCGAAGGGCGAGGTGTGGACGTTGCCGGAGTCGGCCCGTGCGGTGGTGGCGGTGCGGGACCCGGTGGGGGACGTCCATGACGGCATCCTGGCGACTCCGGGGGCGCTGGCCGGGTACCGGCTGCCGCAGGCGTCGACGTCCGCGTACGTGGCGATCGACCACGGTGTGACGGACGCGGCGGAGCATCTGCGCAATGCCGCGGCGCGGCTGGATCCGGCGTTGCGGGTGTCCGGGCTGGTGAACGTGGAGCGTGACCGGCAGTACTCGAGTGTGCAGACCGGTCTGCGGGTCGGCGGGACGCTGACGGTGGTGCTGATCGCGGCGGGGATGCTGGTGGCGCTGATCGAGCAGTTGAGGGAGCGCCGGCGGCTGCTGTCGGTGCTGGTGGCCTTCGGTACGCGGCGCAGGACGCTGGCGTGGTCGGTGCTGTGGCAGACGGCGGTGCCGGTGCTGGCGGGTACGGTCGTGGCGATCGCGGGCGGGCTGGTGCTGGGCAGGGTGATGCTGGGCATCGTGGTGAAGCCGGTGCGGGACTGGTGGGTGTTCCTGCCGTATGCGGGGATCGGTGCGGCGGCGGTGCTGGTGGTGACGTCGCTGAGCCTTCCGGCGTTGTGGCGGATGATGCGGGCGGACGGGCTGCGTACGGAGTGAGCGCCGGCCGCCGCCGGTCCGCCGGGCAGGCCGGCGGCGGCCGACTCGTCGTGGGCAAAGGGCTGTTGACGTGCGGGAACGGTGGTGCGGGGCCGGCTCGGGGAGGAACCGCGTGAGGGCCCTTGACGTGTCGTGATGGCTGGTGTCACCATCGCGTCCATCAAATGTTTGCGTAAACGTGCGCCGACTCCGTTCGCTGATGTTTACGCAACCATCCCGATCCCCCCTCTGCGGCGGGATCCCGCACGACGACGTGAAGGATGGGAACATGGCTGCCATACCGCCGCCACCGGGTACCGGCCGGGCTGCTCCCCCCCGAGGACGCCGGGGCCGGCGCTGGCTGGGATGGGGCTTCGTGGCGCCGTTCATGGTCGTCTTCGCGCTGGTCTTCCTGGCGCCGATCGGCTACTCGGTCTACCTGAGCCTGTTCCGTGACCGCCTGATCGGCGGGACCTCCTTCGTCGGGCTGGACAACTACGTCCAGGCCTTCCAGGACGGCCAGTTCTGGTCCGGCCTGGGGCGCGTCGCGCTGTTCCTCGCCGTGCAGGTCCCGATCATGCTGTGCGTCGCGCTGCTGGTCGCGCTGGCGCTGGACAGCGGGCGGCTGCACGGCCGGAAGTTCTTCCGGATCACGATCTTCCTGCCGTACGCGGTCCCGGCCGTCGTGGCGACGCTGATGTGGGGCTTCATGTACGGGGACCGCTTCGGCCTGGTCGCCGACATCAACGACGCCTTCGGCGTCTCGCTGCCGAACCCCCTCTCGCCCGGCCTGGTGCTGGCGAGCATCGGCAACATCGTGACCTGGGAGTTCGTCGGCTACAACATGCTGATCTTCTACTCGGCGCTGCACGTCGTGCCGCGCTCCCTGTACGAGGCGGCGGAGATCGACGGCGCGAGCCGGCTGCGGATCGTGACCTCGATCAAGATCCCGGCGATCCGCGGGGCCCTGGTCATCGCGACGATCTTCTCGATCATCGGCAGCTTCCAGCTGTTCAACGAGCCCAGCATCCTCAAGCCACTGGCGCCCAACGCCATCACGACGTACTTCACACCGAACCTCTACACCTACTCGCTGTCCTTTTCCGGGCAGCAGCACAACTACGCGGCGACCGTCGCGATCGTCATGGGGGTCGTCACGATGATCATCGCCTACGTCGTGCAGCTGCGCGGCATGCGCAAGGAGGCCTGACGATGGCCCAGGCGAGCACCCAGGCAGACACCGGGGCGGGCACCGGCGCGGACGGCCGGGCGGCCACCGCCGGCGCGTGGCGCGGGCGTCGCGGCGCCGCACCGTCCGAGCGCCCCGCGGGCCGGCGGCACTCCTCCGACCGGCCCCGGCGCAGTGTCCTGCTCACCGTCCTGACCGCCCTGGTCGCGATCTACACCCTGGTCCCGCTGGCCTGGCTGCTGATCAGCGCGACCAAGACCCAGAAGAGCCTGCTGGACTCCTTCGGGCTGTGGTTCAGCGGTGACTTCGCGCTGTGGGACAACATCCAGCAGACCCTCACCTACAACGACCACATCTTCGTCCGCTGGCTGCTCAACACCCTGCTGTACGTGGCGCTGGGCGCGGGCGGCGCGACGTTCCTGGCCGTGCTGGGCGGCTACGGCCTGGCGAAGTTCGACTTCCCGGGCAGGCGGGGGGTCTTCGCGGTGGTGATCGGCGCGGTCGCCGTTCCGGGTGCCGCGCTGGCGGTGCCGACGTTCCTGATGTTCAGCAAGATGGGCCTGACGAACACCCCGTGGGCGGTGATCGTGCCTTCGCTGATCTCGCCGTTCGGTCTCTACCTGATGTGGGTCTTCGCCTCCGAGGCGATCCCCGACGAGCTGCTGGAGGCCGCCCGGGTCGACGGCTCGGGGGAGATCCGCACCTTCTTCAGGATCGGCCTGCCGCTGCTGGGGCCCGGCATCGTCACCGTGCTGCTCTTCACCGTGGTCGCGACGTGGAACAACTACTTCCTGCCGCTGATCATGATCAAGGACCCGGACTGGTACCCCCTCACCCTGGGCCTGAACGCCTGGAACGCCCAGGCCGCCACCGCGGGCGGGCAGCCGGTGTTCAACCTGGTGGTCACCGGCTCGCTGCTGACCATCGTGCCGCTGGTCGCGGCCTTCCTCCTCCTGCAGCGCTTCTGGCAGACCGGGCTCGCCGCGGGCGGCGTCAAGGAATGATCACCGGCGCCGCCGCGGCGCCGTACCCATCCCCCCTGCGGTCCGCCGCCCGGCACAGCTGTGCCGCGGCTACGGGCGGTGCCGCGGACCATCACCACAACGAAGTGAGATGCGATGACGAACCAGCCACTGCGCCGTTCGGCGCAGGCGATCGCCGTGCTCTGCGCGGCGGCGCTGTCCCTGACCGCCTGCGGCTCCTCCGACGACTCCGGCTCGGGCGCCAAGGCCGCGGACACGGGCAGCGTCGAGGCGGCGCTGAAGAAGGGCGGCACGGTGACGGTGTGGGCGTGGGAGCCGACGCTGAAGCAGGTGGTCACCGACTTCCAGGCGAAGTACCCCAAGGTCAAGGTGAAGCTGGTCAACGCGGGCACGGGCAACGACCAGTACACGGCGCTGCAGAACGCGGTGCAGGCCGGTTCCGGGGCGCCGGATGTGGCGCAGATCGAGTACTACGCGCTGAGTCAGTTCGCGCTCGGCAAGTCCGTCACGGACCTGAGCGCGTACGGCGCCAAGGACCTGTCCAAGGCGTACTCGCCGGGTCCGTGGAACTCCGTCGCCGTCAACGGCGGGGTGTACGCGCTGCCGATGGACTCGGGGCCGATGGCGATGTTCTTCAACAAGAAGGTCCTCGACAAGCACAAGATCGCGGTCCCCACGACCTGGGACGAGTACCTGACCGCGGCCCGCGCGCTGCACAAGGCCGACCCGAAGGCGTACATCACCAACGACACCGGTGACGCCGGGTTCGTCACCAGCCTGATCTGGCAGGCCGGCGGCCACCCGTACACGGTGGACGGCACCAAGGTGAACGTCGACTTCGGTGACGCGGGCACCAGGAAGTTCACCGAGGTCTGGCAGAAGCTGATCTCCGAGAAGCTCCTCGCGCCGATCGCGTCCTGGAGCGACCAGTGGTACAAGGGCCTGGCCGACGGGACCATCGCGACTTTGTCGACGGGTGCCTGGATGCCCGCCAACTTCGTCTCCGGCGTGCCCTCCGCGTCCGGTGACTGGCGCGCCGCGCCGCTGCCGCAGTGGCAGGCGGGGCAGACCGCCAGCGCGGAGAACGGCGGCAGCTCGCTGGCGGTGATGGAGGCGGCCAAGGACAAGCCGCTGGCCTACGCCTTCGTGAAGTACGCGAACAAGGACGCCGGTGTGCAGGCCCGCATCAAGGGCGGCGCCTTCCCGGCCACGACCGCGGACCTGAACTCGCAGGCGTTCCTGGACACCGAGTTCCCCTACTTCGGTGGCCAGAAGGCCAACGAGATCTTCGCGAAGTCGGCCGGGAACGTCGTCAAGGGCTGGTCGTACCTGCCGTACCAGGTGTACGCCAACTCGGTCTTCAACGACACCGTCGGCAAGGCCTACGTGTCCTCCACTCCGCTGTCCGACGCCCTCGGCACGTGGCAGGACGCCTCGGTCAAGTACGGCAAGGACCAGGGCTTCAGCGTCGGCGGCTGAGCTTTCGTCGCGTCCTTCGGCCGGCGTGTGCCGCTCCCCTCGGCGGGGGCGGCGGCGCCGGCCCGGGGGCCCGCGGACCGCCGGTCCGCGGGGCTTGGTCCCCCTAGAATTCTGACCACCAACGGCTGTGAAACGTATGAGGTGTACGACGCACGTGGACGGGACCGGACAGAGCTCGGCGGCGGGCGCGCAGCGGCGGCGGCGCGGTGCGTCGATGGCCGACGTCGCCAAGCTGGCGGGCGTCTCGGCGCAGACCGTCTCCCGGGTCTCCAACGGCTTCCCCGGGGTGCTGGAGGAGACCCGGCAGCAGGTGCTGGTGGCGATGAAGGAGCTCGGCTACCGGCCCAACAGCGCGGCCCGCGCCCTCAAGCGGGGCGAGTTCCGCACGATCGGCGTCATCCTGTTCAACCTCTCCAGCACGGGCAACATGCGCACCCTGGAGGCCGTGGCCTCCTCCGCGGCCCGCGAAGGCTACGCCACGACGCTGCTGCCGGTGACCGCGCCCACGCGGGACGGGGTCCAGGGGGCGTTCACCCGGCTCGGTGAGCTGGCCGTGGACGGCGTCGTCATGATCATGGAGGTCCATCTGCTGGACGCGATGACGGTGGCGCTGCCGCCGACCGCGCCCGTGGTCGTGGTGGACTCCGACGCCGGCGACCGCTACTGCGTGGTCGACACCGACCAGGCCAGTGGTGCCCGGGCCGCGGTGGAGCACCTGCTGGGCCTCGGCCACGGCACGGTGCGGCACATCGCGGGGCCGAAGGAGTCGTTCGCCGCCGAGCGCCGGGTGGGTGCCTGGCGGGCGGCGCTGGAGGCGGCCGGGCGCGAGGTGCCGCCGCTGCTGCGGGGCGACTGGTCCGCGGAGTCCGGCTACGCGGCGGGGCTGCGGATCGCCGCGGACCCCGGCTGCACGGCGGTGTTCGTCGCCAACGACCAGATGGCCCTCGGGCTGCTGCGCGCGCTGAGCGAGCACGGCCGGCGGGTGCCGGAGGACGTCAGCGTCGTGGGCTTCGACGACATCCCCGAGGCCGCCTCGTACATGCCGCCGCTGACGACGATCCACCAGGACTTCGCCGAGGTCGGCCGGCGCTGCGTCGACGGTGTGCTGCGGCAGATCCGCAACGACGAGGCGGAGCGGGGCACCACGCTGGTGCCCACCAGTCTGGTCGTGCGCGGCAGCACCGCGGCCCCTCCGCCGCGGAGCCGCTGACGGCACCCCCGACCGAGGGCACCTCCCCCCACCCCTTACCCCGCCATGGCAACGCAAACATCCCGTCACGGGGATCCCCGCCCCGCATCGGCGCACACCCCGTGACCGCACCGCACGCACCAGAAACCCACTCCACTGGAGGAGCACGGCCCATGCCCGCACTGCGGATCGAAGGGAACGAATTCCGCCTCGGCGGCGAGCCGTTCCGCATCATCTCCGGTGGCCTGCACTACTTCCGCGTCCACCCCGGTCAGTGGCGCGACCGGCTGCGCAAGGCACGACTGCTCGGACTCAACACCGTCGACACCTACGTGCCGTGGAACCTCCACCAGCCGCGGCCGCGGACCTTCCGCGGCGACGACGGCCTGGACCTGCCCGCCTTCCTGGAACTCGCCCAGGAGGAGGGCCTGCACGTACTGCTGCGTCCCGGCCCCTACATCTGCGCCGAGTGGGAGGGCGGCGGACTGCCGTCCTGGCTGCTCGCGACCCCCGGCATCCGGCTGCGCACCGCCGACCCCCGCTACCTGGAGGCGGTCGACGACTACCTGGAGCGGCTGCTGCCGCTGGTCGTCCCCTACCTGGCCACCAACGGAGGACCCGTCCTGGCGGTGCAGGTCGAGAACGAGTACGGCGCCTACGGGGAGGACCCCGCCTACCTGACACACCTTCAGCAGCGGCTGCGGCAGGGCGGCGTGGACGTCCCCCTGTTCACCTGCGACCAGCCCGCCGACCTGGCCCGCGGCAGCATCCCCGGGGTGCTCGGCACCGTCAACTTCGGCAGCCGCCCCGCACAGGGCCTGGCCGCGCTGCGCGAGCAGCAGGGCGACGGGCCGCTGATGTGCACCGAGTTCTGGAACGGCTGGTTCGACCGCTGGGGCGGCGTGCACGTCGTCCGCGACGCCGGGTCGGCCGCCGCCGACCTCGACGAACTGCTGTCGGCCGGTGCCAGCGTCAACCTGTACATGTTCCACGGCGGCACCAACTTCGGCTTCACCAACGGCGCCAACGACAAGCACACCTACCGCCCCACCATCACCTCCTACGACTACGACGCGCCCCTGGACGAGGCCGGCGACATCACCCCCAAGTACCTCGCCTTCCGCGACGTCCTCGCCCGGCACACCACCGTCCCCGACGAGCCCCTGCCGGAGCCGTCCAAGAAGCTCAACCTGCTCGGCGTCCGGCTCACCGGGAACACCCCGCTGCTCGGCTCCGCCGGCCGTCTCGGCGAGGCGGTCACCGGGCCGCGCCCGCTGACCATGGAGGAACTCGGCCAGGACTTCGGCTTTGTGCTGTACGAGACCGAGCTGCGCGAACCCGGCCCCACCCTGCTGCACTTCGCCGGGATCGCGGACCGGGCGCAGGTCTTCCTCGACGGCGGCGCCGCCGGAGTCCTCGAACGCGAACAGCACGAGGCCGCCCTCGCCGTCACCGTGCCCGACGGCGGGGCGAGGCTGACCGTCCTCGTCGAGAACCAGGGCCGCGTCAACTACGGGCAGGGCATCCACGACCGCAAGGGCCTCACCGGAGCCGTCACCGCGAACGGCACCGAACTGACCGGCTGGAGCAGCACACCCCTGCCCCTGGACGACCTGTCGGGCCTGACCTTCACCACCGGCGGCCCGCAGCCCGTGGGGCCCACGTTCCACCGCGGGGAGTTCGAGGCCGAGGGACCCGCCGACACGTACCTGGACCTGACCGGCTGGACCAAGGGCAACGCCTGGGTCAACGGCTTCGCTCTCGGCCGCCACTGGTCGCGCGGCCCCCAGCGCCGCCTCTACGTGCCCGGCCCGGTCCTGCGGCCCGGCACGAACGAACTCGTCGTCCTCGAACTCCACGCGACCGCCCGCGCGACGGTCGACCTGCGCGACACCCCCGACCTGGGGCCCACCGAGGAATGACCAGGGCCCGAGCGCACCGCCCCGCCACCCGTCACCCCGGCCGGCGGGGCGGTGCTCACCGGCCGCGGTGCAGACGCAGCATCAGCCACAGGTCGGCGAACCCGGCCCACGACCTGACGCGGCCGGCCAGGCGGCCGACGGTTGAACGGCGCAGAGTGCAGAGCCAGACGTAGGCGCCCAGGGACACGCACAGACTCGCCCAGGTCTGCCACCACAGGAACGGCGGCGCGATCCCGGAGCCGAAGCCGGCGAGCAGACCGAGCACCCAGGTGAGCGCTCCCGCGGCGGCGACGGCGACGGTGCCCGCCCCGCGGGCACGGCCCCGGGCCGCCCAGCGCGAGGCCACGGCGCCGACCGGGATCTGCACGAGGATGTGGACGGTCACGAGCCACAGCAGCAGCACGAAGGTCTGACCGTAGGAGAGGTCCGGACCGCTCGCGGAGAGCAGCGCGGAGCAGCCCACCACGAGGAGCACACCGCTCAGATGCATCGCCGCGATGTTGAGGGGCCCGTGCCACCCCCACGCCCAGCGGCGGTCGTCGTCACTCACCGGTCGTGCTCCCCCCGGGAACGGCCGCGGTGGCCCTCAGCAGATCGCGCAGCAGGTCGACGTCCATGCTCTCGGGCGTGCGGAACCGAAGACAGCTGCTGCCCACGTCCCGTCCGGCGAGGCCGTCCTCGAAGGCGGCGCGGACGTCGCCGCGCATGACGTAGAAGGAGATGTACCGCTTCTGGCTCGCGAAGGCGATCTCTGCCGCTCCCGCGCGCTCGTAGGCGGGCATGCCGTACGCCATCACCTCGTCGAACCCCGTCAGCTCCGCCCGGCACAGCTCGCGCAGCCTGGCCGGCGCCCGCCGGCGTTCCTCCGGGACCTCGGAGAGGTAGCCGACGACGTCCGCGGCACTGCTCTGCACCATCTGGCAAGACTACGCGCCGCGCGATGGGGACCGCAGGCCGGCAAACGGGGTTCGCCGACCCCCGGGGCGGCGTAGGCGGAACCATCGTCCCGCTCGGGGGAGGGGGCCGGGTGAAGGGCCGGTGTTCCGGGGGCAACCGAACGGCGCCCCACCTGGTTGGAACAGGGGTGAGGGATTCTCCCCGGCGCGCAACCGGCGGGGAGAATCCCCAGGTGCACGTACGCAGGGCGCCGGCCGACGCGCAGACGTCCCGGCGGGTGGAGGGAAGTGACGAACATGCGCGCCGCGCCTGACGAGCAGTGGCACGACACGGAACAGGTGCTGCGCCGCCTCCTGCGCGACGGGGTGCCGCGGCCCGCCACCCCCACCGACCGCATGACGCAGATCCGGCGGCGCGTGCGGCGCCGCAGGCGGCGCCGCGCCACAGCCGCCGGCGCGGTCACGGCGGTGGCCGCGGCCGTCGCCTGCGTGGCCCTCGTGCCGGGGCTGCGGCCGGCGGGCGACGCCCGGTCCCCGGCCGCCGCCCCGGAGCGGCGGCACGTCCTGCCCGCCGCGACGCCCTCGCCGCAATCCACTCAGGCCCTCGTCACGGTCCGCCTCCTGGACGAGACCGCCCTGACCCTGCGCGTGCCGCGGGGCTGGCACAGCCTGTCCGTCGGCGAGGGCGCCAAGGCCACGGCCTTCGTCGCCTCGCAGCCCCTCAGCCGGCCGCCACGCGGCTCCTGCCCGGCCCTGGCCGACGAGGTGCTGCCCGACTGCGAACCGGTGAAGGAACTCGAACGGAACGGGGTGCTGATGGCGTTCCGGCCGGTCGTGACAGGCAAGGCGGGCCTCGCGGCGCCCCTCACCATGGGCGAGCCTGTGCCGGCCGGCAAGGGCTGCCGGACACTGCGGGGCGACACCGAGATCCTCGCCTGGGGCCAGGGCCGCTCGGCCGCGTACGGCAAGCCCTTCGAGGTGCGCGTCGACGTGTGCCTGCGCTCCCCGTCGGACGCCACCCTGGCCGCGGTCACAGACGTCCTGGAGACGGGGTTCCCCCGTACCGGCGGCTGACGCGGGGCCGTCAGGGCGACGGCGGCGCGGCGGACACCGCGGTCGCGGACAACTGGCCGGGTCGCACGTCGAACTCGGTGTGGCCTTCGACGGATGCCGGCCCCCAGGGCGAGAGGGAGATCCTCACCGTGCCCGGGGTGTCCTCGGCGTCGCCGTTCAGGGTGTCGCAAAGGATGCCCGCGTCGACCGGGTAGCGGGAGCCGGAGGACAGATGCGCTTCGGAGACGACGGCCGACTTCTCGACGAAGACCCACTGCCGGTCGTGGGTGTCCGTGAACGGGCCGGGGCTCGTCGTCGACCCGCCGGACGATCCGGCAGCGCAGGAAGGGCATGGGATCACCCTGCCACCGCCGTCGGCGGACGGCATCCGGATCTCCCGGCGGCCGGCGCGGCAAGTCCGGGCAGAAGAGCCCGTTCCGGGGCGCCCCGCACAACCAAATCCTTGACCGGCATGTCGTACATGGCAAGGAAGCAGGAGCCGCGATGCAAGGGGGAACGATGCGTGAGAAGCGATTCGGGCTGGTGCCGGCAGCCCTGGTGATGGCGGTGGCGGGGGTGGCCGTGGCGGCGCCCGCCGTGACCGCGGCGCCCACGGTGGCCACGGCGCCCGCGGCGGCGTGCCCGACGGGCTGGGGCAGCCTCCCGAAGTCCGCGACGGACGCCGACCTCGGGGCGCTGAGGGACATCAGGACCGGCAGGCACGACTGCTACGACCGCGTGGTGTTCGACGTGCCCACCGCCGGCACGGACGCCATCGGCTACACCGTGCAGTACGTCGACGCCGTCCACCAGGACGGCTCGGGCCGGGTCATACCCGTCTCCGGCGGGGCGATCATCGAGATCCGGGTGGCCGCCCCCTCGTACGACCCGGAGACCGGCGCCGCGACCTACCCGGGACGGGCGGGCCGGACGCTGCCGGGCGTCGACCTGACGGGCTACCGGACCTTCCGGGACGCCAGGTTCGCCTCGAGCTTCGAGGGCGACACGCAGGTGGGCCTGGGGGTCCGGGCCCGGCTGCCGTTCCGCGTGTTCCAGCTGCCGGACCGCGTGGTGGTCGACGTGGCCCACACCTGGTGAGGGGTTCGCGCCGGCCGGGCCCGGTGGCGTGCGGCCACCGGGCCCCGGCCTGGGCGGCCGTGGTCCTGACCCGTAACTCCTGTGAATTTCCGGGGCGGTTGAACACTCCCGGGGTGGCGTCCGTATGTGTCGATGGCTTGTCGTGTTCAGGCCGCCAATCATCAGGCGCGCAGGAGGGTTTCCTTGGTACGCAATTCGCGCAGACGTGCTACCGGCACACGGAGCGGCAGCTTTGTAGCCGTCGCCCTGATGCTGGGAGGTGGAGTCCTGGTCACGGCGAACGTGTTCGCCTCGGCGACCGAGGGGGAATCGGCCCAGGCGGCCCCCGTGGGCCAGGCGTACACCGTCGACTGCCCCGACGTCGGCACGGCGCTGACCTCCGTGCCCGAGCAGGCGAAGGGGGACGTCGACAAGGAACTCGCGCTGCTGGACCAGCAGACAGCCGAGGCCTACCAGAGGCTCAAGGAGACGTCGGCAGCCCAGCAGCAGGACCCCGGCTTCGTGGACAACGCGATCCTGGGCCCGCTGAAGGACAAGCGCGCCGCGACCATCGCGCGCATCCTGCAGGCCATCGACCGCGTGGGGGACCCCCCGCAGGGTGTCGAGGGCCTCGCGGGGTGCACGGCGGTCCGCTCCACCAGCGCCGAGGAGGGTCAGCAGGGCCAGGAAGGCCAGCAGGGTCAGGAGGGAGGGGAGGGCCAGCAGGGCAGCCCGCAGCCGTCCACGGGTGACGGCGGCCAGAACGGCCAGGCCGGACAGGGCGACCAGGGCGGCGCACAGCCAGGCGGCGGGCAGGGCGGCAACGGCCCCGTCGTGGCGGACTTCGCCGACATCATGAGCGTCAACCCGAACGCGCCGCGCGGCCCGCAGCCGTCGGACGCCTCTTCCGGCACGTTCTCCTCCGAATGCGGTGTCAACGCGGGCGGTCTGTTCAACTCCGACAACATCATCGTCGCCCCCGGAGTGACCAACGGTGCCCACCACTTCCACGACTACGTCGGCAACCAGTCCAACAACGGACTCGCCACGATCGACGATCTCGCCAAGGCCGAGACGAGCTGCAAGGACCAGGGCGACAGGTCGTCGTACTACTGGCCCGTGCTGCGCGTGCAGGACGGCACCGTGGAGCGGGACGCCCAGGCGCCCGGCGGCGGCACCGAGGGCAACGCCGGCAAGATCGTGACCCCCAAGCAGGTCACGCTCACGTTCGTCGGCAACCCCGTCAGCAAGGTCACGCCCATGCCGCGGCTGCTGCGCATCATCACGGGCGACGCGAAGGCGTTCGTCAACGGGCCGGCCAACGCCAACGCCTCCTGGAGCTGCACAGGACTTGAGGACCGGCAGCTGAAGGACAGGTACCCGCTCTGCCCCGACGGCAGCGACGTGGTCCGCACCTTCCGCTTCCAGAGCTGCTGGGACGGCCAGAACGTCGACAGCGCCAACCACCGCACCCACGTCGCGTTCGCCGACGCGGGCGGCAACTGCCCGCAGGGCTTCAAGGCCATCCCGCAGCTGGTCCAGCGCATCGTGTACGACGTCAAGGCGCCGAGCGTCCAGGACGGCGGCAAGACGGTGCCGTTGTTCGCCGTGGACTCCTTCCCCGAGAACCTGCACAAGCCGGTCACCGACCACGGCGACTTCATCAACATCTTCGACGAGGACCTGATGCAGGAGGTCGCCGACTGCATCAACCAGGGCCGCACCTGCGGCCCCGGGGAGGACGGAGCGGAGGAGCCCGGCGACGGCGGGAATGACAACCCCGGCAACGGGGGCAACGACAACCCCGGCGGGGAGGAGCCCGGCAACGGGGGCAACGACAACCCCGGTGACGAGCAGCCCCCCGCGGACACCCCGGACGACGGCCAGAACGGAGGCGGCGACACCCCCGACACCCCCGTCACGGTGACGCCCAAGGCCGACTCCACGCCTCCGGCGGACCAGGACGACACGGCCACCCCGCCCGCCGGCGGCCACGAGCACCACGGCGAGCAGGGCGGACAGCAGGAGCAGCAGTCGGCGGCGCCGGTCCAGCAGACGCCCGCCCCCGGCGCGTTCGCCCCGAGCCCCGCGGGACAGGCCGGTCAGCAGGCGATCAACGGCGGGCTGGCCGACACCGGGACCAACCTGTGGCCGGCCGGCCTCGGAGCGGTCCTGGCGATCGCGGGATTCGTCCTGCTCCGCCAGGTGAAGCGAGGTTCGAACTAGCTCCGCCTTCCAGGCAGCCGCAGTGCAGTCCCCCTTGGCGACCGGGCGTACCGCCCGGTCGCCAAGGGCGTTGTGCGGCTAGGCGGGAACTCCCGCCCCGTCGAGGAGCCGGTGCATGTCCCGCGCCGGCAGACTCGGGTTGCCGGCGGCCGCACAGGCCGTCTCGGGGTCGTCGAGCAGTTCGCGGAGCAGCGGTACGGGAACCCGCGGATGGCGGGCCGCCGCCCGTCGCCGTGCCGGGTCGCGGGTGAACTCCGCCAGGGTCTCCGCGGGCAGGTCCGGGTCGGTCAGCGCGAGACGGCGTTCCTCGGGGTCCGTCGAGTCCGCGAAGCGCGCCGCGAGGCCGGCGGCGGGGAACCGAGGGTGGGCGGCCAGCATCATCACCGCCCGGTGGCTGCCGTGGAGGTACAGGTCCAGCAGTAGTTCCGGCGGCGGCTCCGGGTGGAACTCGCACAGCAGGAGCCGCACGGCGAAGTCCTCGTCCCGGGAGAGCAGTTCGACGAGGTCGGGCTCCAGGCCGGGGCACACGGCGGCGCTGCGGCGCAGCCATGTGTGCGCGGAGGTCGCGCACCGCCGCAGGACCTCCGGGTCGTTCCGGGCGTCCCACACCCAGTCCAGCACGCCCAGGCGGTCCTCGGGGCCCACGGTGTAGTCGATGGCCGCGCGCTCCCGCTCCGTCAGTTCCGGCCTGGCGGAGACGGCCAGACGCACGCGTGGATCCGGGTGGTCGGCCAGCCGCCGGACGAGGTCCGGCGGGAGGCAGGGGTTGGCGGCGACGGCCCCCGGGTCGTCCTCGGCGACGAGGCGTTCGGCGAGCTCGCGGCCCAGCATGCCGTGGCGCAGTACCGTTTCCCGGTGCCAGGAGTTCGCGAGGCTCTCCACGAGCCAGGCGGTGCGTTCGGTGTCCTGGCGGCAGACCTGCAGGGCCGCGGCGCGTCGCACGTCGAGGTCCTCGTCGTGGAGCAGTGCCTCCCTGGCGTCGTCGGTGAGTGTGTCCCACGCGCGGCAGGCCGCCTTGCGCAGCGGGCCGTCCGCATGGTCCGCCAGTCCGGCCAGCAGGTGGGCGGGCACGGCGTGCGAGGTGACGGTCTCGCGGCGGATCCGGCCGTCCGGGTGGGCGAGGAGACGTTCGTACGCCCAATCGGGCAGGGGCTCCACGCGCTTTCTGTACGGCGTCGGGCCCACCGCCATGACCAGGATCACCCTCGGCGAGGGATCGTCGAGGAGGCGGCCCCGCTGGGCGGGGTCCGCGTTCTCGCTCGTCGCGAAATCCATCCGCAGCGACCGGTCGGGGTCCGCGAGGATCGCGTCGACCACCTCCACGGGCAGCCCTCTGCGCTGGACGACGTTCCGCCTGATCGCCGGGTCGTCGTGTTTGAGCAGCCGCAGCAGGACGTCCGCGGGTGCGGACGGGTTCCAGGACAGATAGGCCAGGGCGGCGAGGTGGTGGTCGGCCATGGTGTCAGGCACCTCCTGTCGTGCCGCGCCCGACCGCTCCCGCGATCAAGGCCGTCCCCACGGCCGCCACCAGCGGCTCGACGGACCCCAATGATCCGTATACCGACAACAGCACAAGCACTTCGCGCCTCCCCATGCCCCGAATTCCGGTCACGGCGGGCGATTCTGCGGCACCCGCGGGGCCTTGCCGCAAGCCCCCCGGTGCGCTATACGTTGGGAACGGATTGGGGTGGACGACCTCCTTTCCCTTTCTTTTGCGCGCCGGCGTCGGAGCCCGCCGCGGGAGCGTCCCGGCAACGTCAGAGCGCCGAGGCCCAGGCTCCGCCCCGAACGCACGAAATCCCCGTACCGCAATTGCGGTACGGGGATTTCCTCACGTATATTGAGTGTTTCTGTGCGCGCACAGAAACGGCCCCTCACCGGGGGCCACTGGTAACAGCGTATCCGACAGGGAGCGAATGTGTCAACTCGCGAAAGAGTCGAATTGCAGAAGGAGCAGGAATTCATCGACCGGCTCTACGAGCGGGTCGACACGCTGCGCGGTGTCGCCGCCCGGCACGTCGACGACGCGCTGTCCCCGGTGGGCAGTGGGATGCAGGCCCGTCTCGAGCGCGACGTCCTCGTCGCCGAGCGGTCCGGGCTGCTGGCCGCCCTCAACGCGGTCGACGGCTCGCTGTGCTTCGGCCGTATCGACCTCACCGGCGGCGCCGCGCACCACATCGGCCGCATCGGGATCCGTGAGGACGACACCGACCACACCCCGCTCCTGATCGACTGGCGCGCACCGGTCGCCCGGCCGTTCTACCTCGCCACCGGGCACACCCCCATGGGTCTGCGCCGGCGCAGGCACATCAGCACCGAGGGCCGCCGGGTCACCGAACTGCACGACGAGATCCTCGACCTCGAGGACGACGACCGCAGCGGCTTCGAGGACCGCACCGGCGACGCCGTGCTGCTGGCCACCCTCAACTCGGCCCGCACCGGCCGCATGGCCGACATCGTGCGGACCATCCAGGCCGACCAGGACCGCATCATCCGCGCCCCGCACCGCGGCGTCCTCGTCGTCGAGGGCGGCCCCGGCACCGGCAAGACCGCGGTCGCGCTGCACCGGGCGGCCTTCCTGCTGTACGAGCACCGTGAGCTGCTGGCCAAGCGGGCGGTTCTGATCGTGGGTCCCAACCCGGCCTTCCTGCGCTACATCGGCGAGGTGCTGCCCGCCCTCGGTGAGACCGGCGTCATGCTCGCCACGCAGGCCGAGCTCTTCCCCGGCGTCCACGCCCGCGGCACCGACACCCCGCGCGCGGCGGCCGTCAAGGGCGCCGCGGGCATGGCCGAGGCGCTCGCCCTCGCCGTGCGCGACCGCCAGGCGCTGCCCGAGCCCGGGGCGCCGGTGGTCATCCGCCACGACGACGGCGAACTCGTCCTGGACTGGGAGATCGCCTACCAGGCCCGTGAGGCCGCCCGCGAGACGCGCCTGCCGCACAACCTGGCCCGGCCCTACTTCGCGTTCCACGTCATCGACGCCCTCACCGCGCAGCTCGCCGACCGCATCGGCGCGGACCCGTACGGCGGACCCAACTTCCTCGGCCCGGACGACCTCGCGCAGCTCGGCAAGGGCGTCGCCGCCAGTCATGAGGTGCGGGCGGCCGTCGCGGAGCTGTGGCCCATGCTCACCCCGCAGGAATTCCTCGCCGGCTACCTGGCCGAGCCGGCGTACCTGCCGGACGGGGACGCCGAGGCGATCCGCCGCGCCCCCGGCGACGGCGAGTGGACCCCGGCCGACGTGCCGCTGCTGGACGAGGCGGCCGAACTGCTCGGCGTCGACGACAGCGCCGCACGGGCCGCCGCCGAGGCCGAGCGCCAGGAGCAGATCGCCTACGCGCAGGGCGTCCTGGAGGTCTCGCGCGGTTCGGAGTCCTTCGAGTTCGAGGACGGGGAGTCCGAGGTCCTGGCGGCCCACGACATCATCGACGCCGAGCGGATGGCCGACCGGCAGGAGGAGGCCGACCACCGCAGCGCGGCCGAGCGGGCCGCCGCCGACCGGACCTGGGCGTTCGGTCACATCATCGTCGACGAGGCGCAGGAGCTGTCGCCGATGGCGTGGCGCCTGCTGATGCGCCGCTCGCCGACCCGCTCGCTGACCCTCGTCGGCGATCCGGCGCAGACCTCCGAGGAGGCGGGCGTCGGCTCCTGGGAGAAGATCCTCGCTCCGTACGTCGGCGACCGCTTCGAGCACGTGCGGCTGGGCGTCAACTACCGCACGCCCGCGGAGGTCATGGACCTGGCCGCACAGGTCGTGCGCGCCGAGGACCCGGCCTTCGAGCCGCCCCGCTCGGTGCGTTCCACCGGCGAGAAGCCGTGGACGCGGCACGCCGGTACGGATCTGGCCGGCGCGGTGGCCCGAGCCGTCGAGGAACTGACCCCCGATGAGGGGCGGCTGGCGGTGATCGCGCCGCGTGCGCTGCACGAGGAGATCGCCGCCGCGCTCGACGGCGTCACGGCCGGTGCCGAGCCCGACCTCACCCGGCCCGTGGTGCTGCTCGGCCCCCGCGAGGCCAAGGGGCTCGAGTTCGACCACGTCTTGGTCGTGGAACCCTCGGCGTTCGGGACCAGCGACCTGTACGTCGCCCTGACCCGGGCCACCCAGCGCCTGGGCATCGTCCACCGCGAGGACCTGCCCGAGTCCCTGCGCTGACCGCCGCGGCCCCTCACGATCCCGGCGCGCACGCGCCGGGATCGTGAGGGGCCGCCCCCTTCTTCCCCGCGCGGTGCGGCGGCCCCACACTGGGCGCGTGGAACCCGACCTCCCGCCGGTCCCGGACCGGCCCTCGCCGCGAGCCCCGCGGCGATGACGGCTGACGAGGGTTGCGCCGTGGCGCTTCACCGGCTGGCCGCGCACCGGCAGCGGCCGGGTTCGAGCGCCGTCGACCTGTCCGAACCACCCACCCCGCCCGCGCTGCGGCGGCTCGCGCCCTGCTCATGCGCCTGGTACGGAACCGCAACCTCGGCTTGACGGCGACGGCCCAGACGTTTCTCCAGGTCACGGGCCGCTACTGGTCGGCGGCGACCTACGGACACGTGGGCAGCGGCACCGTGGCGCTGACCGGCGAGCTCCTCGCCGACTTCTGCCAGGTCCTCGACGTGCCCTGCGACGACCTGGAGGCCATGACCGGCGTGGCGCTGCCCGGGCCCGACGCGTCACCGACCGCGAACGCCGCAACCGCCGGTGTCGCCGAACTCATCTGGGACGTGCGCCGTCTCACCGGGCGGCAGCTCGTGTCGGTCACGGACCTCGCGCAAGCCATGCGGCGATGACCGGTGTGCGCACGCCGGACGCCCTGACCGCCTTCCCGCCCCGCTGACCGGCCGCCCGAAGGGCCGGTGCTAGTACCAGTGGTTGGCCTGCCAGAACGACCAGGCGCCGCAGGGGCTGCCGTAGCGGCTGTCCATGTACTTCAGGCCCCACTTGACCTGGGTGCCGGGGTTGGTGCGCCAGTCGGCTCCGGCGGAGGCCATCTTGGAGCCGGGCAGGGCCTGGACGAGGCCGTAGGCACCCGAGGAGGAGTTCGTCGCGGTGTAGTTCCAGCCGCTCTCATGGGTGACGATGTTGGAGAAGCACTGGTACTGCGACGCGTCACCGATGATCGCCTGCGCCATGGCCTGGACCTCGGCGACGGTGTACGAGGCCTTCACGACCAGCGCGGCCTTGGCGGCCGCCTTGGCCTTGCGGTCGGCTTCGGCCTTCGCTTCCGCGGCCTTGCGGGCGGTGGCGTCCTTGGCGGCCTGCTTGCGGGCGGCCTGCTCGGCGGCCTTCCTGGTGCCGGTGTCGGCGGCGTCGGACTGCGCCTTCACCTGCTGGGTCAGGGACGCCTGCTGGACCTGCTGACCGGCGGGTATGTCCGCGAGGACGGTGGAGTCGGTGGCGGCGACGGGCTGCACGCTCGCCTGGCTGCTTGTGGCGACACCGACGACGGCGCCCACGGAGGTGACCGCCGTGGCCGAAGCCACCGCGATCCCCCGGACCGAGATCCGGCTCACACGGTTTCCTTCCAGCGTGGCCCGTTCGGTGACCTCCCGGACACGATCGTGCCCCTGCCGCCAACTCCGTTGCCCCGTAAGCGAGTACGTACGGAGGTGCCGAGGACAGGGCCTGACTGGAGCGACAGCCTGCCGTAGGGAACGGCCCCAAGGCAATTCCCCCGGCACATTTCCTTACCCGCGTATCATCGGCCCCGGCGGTCCCTCCCCGTATCCACCGAAACAGCCGGCCGCCTTCAGTGGCCGGTGAGTTCGCCGGTGAGCCTGCCGTGGAGGGCGGCGCTGGGCTGGTCGAGGCCGACGATCTCGACCGCCTTGCCGCGCTGGGCGTACTTCGTCTCGACGGTGTCCAGAGCGGCGACGGAGGAGGCGTCCCAGATGTGCGCGGCGGACAGGTCGATGACGACCCGGTCCGGGTCGGTGGCGTAGCGGAACCGGCCGACCAGGTCGTTGGAGGAGGCGAAGAAGAGCTCTCCGGTCACGGAGTAGACGACGGTCGTCCCGTCGGGGTCGACGACGGCCGTGACGTCCGCGAGGTGGGCGACCCTCCTGGCGAAGACGACCATCGCGGTCAGGGAGCCGACGACCACGCCGATCGCCAGGTTGGAGGTGGCCACCACGACCGCGACGGTGACGGCCATGACGGCGATCTCCCCGGCCGGCATCCGCCGCAGCGTCCTCGGTGCGACGGAGTGCCAGTCGAACGTCGCGAAGGAGACCATGACCATCACCGCGACCAGCGCGGCCATCGGGATGTCGGAGACGACCGGGCCGAAGACGACGCACAGCACCATCAGGAACGCGCCGGCGAGGAAGGTGGACAGCCGGGTGCGGGCTCCGGAGACCTTCACGTTGATCATCGTCTGGCCGATCATGGCGCAGCCACCCATGCCGCCGAAGAACCCCGTGACGATGTTGGCGATGCCCTGTCCGATGGACTCGCGGGTCTTGGAGGAGCGGGTGTCGGTGATGTCGTCGACGAGCTTGGCCGTCATCAGCGACTCCATCAGCCCGACCAGCGCCATCGCCAGCGCGTAGGGGGCGATGGTGGTGAGGGTGTCCATGGTGAACGGCACGTCCGGCAGGCCGGGCACCGGCAGCGAGGACGGCAGCGCGCCCTTGTCGCCCACGGTCGGCACCGCGATCCCGGCGGCGAGCGTGACGACGGTCAGGGTCACGATGGACACCAGCGGCGCCGGGATGACCTTGGTGACCTTCGGGAAGAACACCATGAGCGCCAGGCCCCCCGCGATGAGCGGGTAGACCGCCCACGGCACGTCGTGCATCTCCGGGACCTGGGCCACGAAGATCAGAATGGCGAGGGCGTTGACGAAGCCGACCATGACCGAGCGCGGCACGAAGCGCATGAGCTTGGCGACCCCGAGCGCGCCAAGAATGATCTGGAAGACCCCGGCAAGGATGACGGCGGCGACGAGGTAGCCGAGTCCGTGCTCACGGTTGAGGGGCCCGATGACCAGAGCCACGGCCCCGGTCGCGGCCGAGATCATGGCGCGGCGTCCGCCGACGACGGAGATGGTCACCGCCATGGTGAAGGAGGCGAACAGCCCGATCGCCGGGTCGACACCGGCGATGATCGAGAACGAGATGGCCTCGGGGATCAGCGCGAGGGCGACCACCAGGCCGGCCAGCACCTCGGTGCGCCACACCTTCGGGTCGGCGAGCCAGTCGGGACGCAGGGCACGCAGTCGGGCGGCCGGGGAGGGCGCGGCGGCGGCGGAAGAGGACACGGGAAAGGGGAACCTGTCGTGCTCGGGCACGCCCCCGTGGGTGGTGGGGGAGTACGGGAAGGGCACGGGGGCCGGGACGGCACCCGCGGGCGGCCGGGACCACGGATGTGCGGCAGGTACGCGTGACCGCACTCGCCTCACCGGACCGTCAGGGCGGGCAGACGGCGGCGCATGTCTCCCGCACGGTTCGAGTTCTCCGCCGGGGGCGTCGTCGGCCCCGACACGGCAGCGTGCGGACCCGCCGGGCCCGCACCGGGAACTCTACCCTAACGTTAGAGTAGGGATCGGTGAGGAAGCGGACGGTCGGCACCGGCCGGCGGAGAAGGGGCAGGGCCACGGACGTGGACGGCAGGCACATGCAGATCGGCGAGGTCGCCGCGCGGACCGAGCTGTCCCTGCGCACCATCCGGCACTACGAGGAGACCGGCCTGGTCACGCCGTCCGCCCGCTCCCAAGGCGGGTTCCGCCTCTACACCGAGACCGACGTCGCCCGGCTCATGGTGATCCGCCGGATGAAGCCGCTCGGCTTCACCCTGGACCAGATGCGCGACCTGCTCGACGCCATCGACCGCCTCGACGCCGCGGACCCGCCCCACGACGACGACCGCCAGGTGCTGCTGGAGCGTGTGCGCGCCTACGAACAGGACGCCGCCCGCAAGATCGAGGAGCTGCGCGTGCAGTTGTCCCGCGCCGAGGACTTCGCCGCCACGCTCGGCGCCCGTCTGACCGGCTCCGGCCGGCCCTGAGCGGGCCGGACGCACCTGCACCATCGGGCGTACGCCCCCTACGGCACACTCAAATCCTCCTCTGAACCCCGGCCGGGAAGGCTTCGACCACCCCCGGCGGTGGGCACGTACCCGGCAGGGCACGGGGGGGGAGAGGACATGGACGAGGCAACGGCGGTCCGCCTGGAACCGCACGAGATCGCGATGCTGCGCGGCGGCCCCAGGGCCGCCCTGACGGTGGCCGTGGTGGCGCTGCACCTGCGCGGCGCCGTGGAGTCCGGCCGGCCGGGCACCCTGCGCCGGGAGCCCTCCCCGGAACAGGCGGACCCGCCGCCGCACCGCCATCCGCTGGAGAAGGCGGTACGCGTCGGGCTGTACCGGCCGGCGGGGATCAGGGAACTGCTCGGCCGCGCGGTCGTCCGCAGGGCGCTGTCGCGGATGCGGGCGGAGCTGGCCGGGGCGGGGCTGCTGCGCCTGGTGCGCGCCAGCCCGACCCGGGCCGCCCGCCGGTACGTCGCCGACCTGCGGCGGAACACACCGATGCCCGAGCACCGCGCGGGACTCGCGGAGGAGGACATCCTGCTCGCGGTCGCCCTCCACGGCGACCCCGCCCTGACCGCGCTCGTCCCGGCGTTCACGACCGAGGCCGGCCTGACCGGCAGGGGAGCGGCGGCGGACGAGGGCCTGTTCCCGTTCGGCCGGTACGAGTTCCTGCGCTGGCGTGCCGACTACCCCGAGGACGGGCCGGGTTACGGCTCCGACGGCGGCGCGGGCCACGGCGGCCACGGCGCCGACCACTCCGCCGACTACTCCGGCGGCGGCTTCGGCTGCGGCGGAGGGGGCGGCGGTTCGGACTGACGACGGCGCCGGACGGGCGCGCGGCGGCGGTCAGAAGCCGAGGGACCTCGTCGTGTAGGCGCACTCGGTGTAGAGGTAGCCGGACTGGAGCTTCGCCGTGTCCGACGCCGGGGTCGACCCGTCGGACGACGTCGACTTGTGCAGGAAGTACGTGGTGCCGACGGGCAGCCGGATGGTGCGCTGGGGGTAGTTCCTGCCGCTGTCCTGGCAGGGCTTGAAGCCTGCCGGCGAGGGCGTCAGGAGGGAGTAGGAGGTGCAGCCGCGGCAGGCCTTGAGGGTCAGGCTGCCGGTCACCGGCCCGGTGTAGAGCACCGTGATCGGGTTGGGGCTGTCGTTCTTGATCGTGACCGGGATGCTGCCGCCGGAGGCCAGTGTGGGCAGCCGCTTGCCCGCCGAGGGGATCTCGTCCGCGACCTCCGCCGCGATGGCGAACTTCTTGGCCAGTGCCCGGTTCCCGGCGTTCTTGTTGTCGGCGACGTACTTGTTCATCGTCTCCCGCGCCTCGCCGAAGTCGCCCTCCTTGTACTGGTCGACCCCGCAGGCGTACACCCCCGAGTCGGCGCTCCTGCCGGCCCGGGCGGCGGAGGCGGCGACGGCCTCGGCGGCGTCCCCGGTCCCGGCGTTCAGGCCCCCGGCCTGGGTGCCGAGGGTGCGCAGCCGGTCGACGGCGGTGCAGGGATCCGAGCCCCGTACGCCCTTGGCGGCCTTGTCCACGGCCGAGTCGACGGCGGGTGCCACCTTCGCGGCCTGCTCCGAGTCGGGGAAGGTGCCCAGGAGGTCTCCGAAATTCCCCGTCCAGTCGGCGTCCCCGCCGCCGAGCCGCTGCGCACCGCACTCGTAGAGGGAGGTGGCCAGGCGGTCGTCGGGCCATGCGGCGAGCGTGCCGAGTGCCTGCCTGCCCATGGTGGCGGGCACCGTGCGCAGGTACGCCAGCGCCGGTATCGCCGTGCAGTAGTCCTGCTGCTCGTAGGCGGCGCCGACGGTCGTGTAGTAGGTCTTCAGCCGGTCGGGCACCCGGGCGGCGGCCCGGGAGTCCGGGTGGCCGGATCTGATGTCCCGGTACTCGCGCAGGGCCTTGCGGTAGTCGGATTCGGCCACGCCGAAGGGTCTGCTCCCGCCCGCCCGCACCAGCCGGTCGGCCTGGTCGAGCCGGTCGAGGAGTGCCTGCTCGTTGGCCTCGTCGCGGGCCATGTCGTACAGCACGACACCGCCGGCGGGCACCGCCAGCAGCACCAGGCCGAGGGCGATGGCCAGGAGGGAGCCGGTGGGCCACACCAGCCGGGTGCGCAGGCCGACCACGGCGCCGTGGACGGCCGCGGCCAGGAGGAGGACCAGGTACGCCACGACCAGGCCCATGGGCACGCCGTCCGGGTCCGCGGGCAGCGCCACCAGCAGCAGGATGCCGGTCGCGAACCAGCACGCGGCCATGAGCGCCCAGCGCCGGGTCAGGGCGTAACCGAGGCCGAGGCCGCTGAGGTTGAGCAGCCCGACCGCCGCGGCCCGCAGCCCGTCCGGCGGCGCCGGCGGCGGGGTGGAGGGCATGGGCGGAACGGCGAATCCGTAGCCGTATCCGTACGCGGCCCCGTGCGGTTGCTCGGACATGGCGGCTCCCCCCGTCAGCACTGCCCGCATGCCTGCAACCCGTCAGTGTACGGACGGTAGCCGGATCTCGACAGTGAGTTCGAGGGGCGGATTCGGGCCACAGGGCCCCGCGGGGGCCATGCGTCCGGGGCCGGCGCGCGGGCGCCGGCCCCGGCGGGTCAGACGGCCTTGAAGGGCACCCGGTAGGACTTGCGCAGGGACCCGGCGGCGACGGGCAGCAGCGTCGCGAGCACCTTGCCCTTGAGTGTGCCGGGCGTGCGGGTGAGTTCCACGTCCACCCGGGTGCCGTCCCCCTCGGCGGTCAGCTGGAAGACCCATCCGCCGCCGGGACCGAAGACCTTCGAGTCGTGCGTGGCGATGACGACCCTTCCCCTCTCGGCGTCCCAGTCGTAGCGTGCCCGCTCCCACGCGGACGCGGTGCCCTCCGTCACCTCGGCCCAGGTGTCGCCGATGGCGTGGACCGTGAGGTGCTCGGCGTCGATGGTGGGCCAGTTCCGGGCCCGTGCGGGACCGAAGTCGGTGAGCACCGCCAGCGCCTCGGCCGGGCTGAGCGAGGAGGTCAGATGAAAACGTACGACAGCCATTGCGGCGTCCCCCACAATCAAAAAGTAACCGTTCTGAACGGTGACGACCCTGGCACGGATGGAAATCACCTGTCAAGCCAGTGACGTATCGCAGGTCACCGGTTAGGATGGTGATGTGAACCATGCCTTTCCCTGCGGGACGCTCGCCCTCGACTTCCTGGGCACGCTGCGCGCACGACGCAACGCGGTGCCCACGGAAAAGCTCGCCACGCCCGGGCTCCTCGACTCCTGGTTCGTCGAGTCCCGGATGCTCGACAGCGAGCCCGGTGCCGACGCGTCGGACCTCGCGGCGGCTTTGGAGCTGCGGGAGTCGATCTACGCCCTGGTCGAGGCGCGGCTCGACGGCGCGGCCCTGCCCGCGGGAGCGGTCGCGACGGTCAACCGCCACGCGGCACAGACCCCCGTCGTGACCCAGCTCGCCCCCGACGGCACCAGCCGCTCCGGTTCCGCGGCACAGGGCCTGGCCGCCCTCGCCCGCGAGGCCGTCGAGATCATCGGCGGCGACGAGGGGACACTGCTGCGCGAGTGCGCCCGCCCCGAGTGCACCCAGGTGTACCTCGACCACTCCCGGGGCCGCCGCCGCGAGTGGTGCGCGATGCGGACCTGCGGCAACCGCGTCAAGGCCGCCGCCTTCCGCGCCCGCCACCGCACCACCGCGGAGTGAGGCGCCCGGGGGGCCGGAGCGCGGCTTCGGGCCTCAGAACCCGACGAGAAGGTGGCGGGGCCCGCGCAGCATGGCGTTGCTCCGGTAGGGCGGCGGGTCCTGCAGCAGGGTCGCCGTGCCGAGGCCGGGGAGGAGCGCGCCGAGCGCCGCCTGCGCCTCGATGCGTGCCAGCGGCGCGCCGTAGCAGAGATGGATGCCGCTGCCGAAGCCGAAGTGCTCGTTGTCCTTGCGGGCGGGGTCGAACCGGTCGGGGTCCTGGAACCGCAGCGGGTCGCGGCTGCCCGAGGCGAGAGCGAGGATCACGGACGTCCCCTTCGGGACGACGGTCCCCGCGATCTCCACGTCGGCGAGCGGGATGCGCTCGCGCAGGTGCACCGGCGGCTCGTACCGCAGCAGTTCCTCCACCGTCTCCGGCAGCAGCTCCGGTCCACGGCGGAGCCGTTCCAGCGTGTCGGGGTGGCGCAGCAGTGTCAGCACGCCGTTGGTGATCAGGTTGACCGTGGTCTCGTGCCCCGCGATGAGGAGCAGGATGGCGGTCATCGCCAGTTCCTCCTCGGTGAGCCGCAGCTCCGGATCCGGTTCGTTGACGAAGTCCGAGAGCAGGTCGCCGGTGGGCCGGCCGCGGCGCTGCTCGGCCAGACCGAGCAGGTACGCCCCCATCTCCATCCGGGCCGTGCGGCCCGCCTCGGCCCGCGCGGCCGTGTCCTCGCCCGGGCTGATGTCGGCGGAGGCGACGAGCAGGTCCGTCCACTCCCGGAACCGGGGCTCGTCCTCGCGCGGGACCCCCAGCAGCCGGCAGATGACCGTGACCGGCAGGGGATAGGCGAGGTCGTCGACGATGTCGACGTGGTCGCGGCCCCGCAGCCCGTCGACCAGCTCCGCGGTGATCCGGGTGATCTCGCCCCGCATGGCGTCGACCCGCCCGGGGCTGTGCGGAGGGCCGAACGGGCGCATCGCCAGCGTGCGCAGGCGGTGGTGCTCGGGGTCGTCGAGCCGCAGGAACGGCAGGTGCTGGGTCTCCTCCGGCGCCGCGGGGGCCGGGGTGGTGCGGTTGCGGGGGTCGGCGCTGAGCCTCGGGTCGTGGAGCAGGCCCGCGATCTCGTGGAAGGTGCCGACCAGGTAGCTGCCGTCGGTCTGCCGCACCATGGGCCCGGCCTCGCGGAGCTCCGCGTAGAGGGGGTAGGGGTCGGGGCGGCTGGCGTAGTCGGTGATCCGTTCCAGCAGGGTCTCGGCGGTCATGCGTGGTGGCTCCTCGTGGATGGGCGGGGGCAGGTCACCCGGTGGGCTTCGCCAGGACCAGCCGCCGGTCCGGCAGGTACCCGGTGAGCGCGACGGTGGGACCGTGCGAGAGCCTGCTCGGGTCCGGCACGTCGGACGGGAGGGGGACCTCGGCCGCCGCACGCCGGTCCGCCGCCCCCGGCGGAGGCGGGAAGGGGGCCGCGGACTCGATGAGGCGCTCGTAGTACTCCAGCGACTTGGCCATGTTGACCGTGACCGCCGCGGTCACCCGGCCGCGGTAGCCGTAGACCATCACCAGCCGGCGCGCCTCCAGCGAACCCTGGGCGATGACCACCTCGTCGGAGAAGGTGGGCACGCCCACCGACTTGATGTTGTGGCCGAACTGGCTCGACCAGAACGTCGGGACCGAGAGGTGCGGTCGCCGCAGCGGCCCCGGGCTGATCATGTTGTGCGCGGCCACCTCGGCCTGGTCCACCGCGTTGCGCCAGTGTTCGAGGGAGAGCAACTGGTACTCGTACAGCGGGTGCGGGAAGCGCGAGACGTCACCGGCCACAAAGACGTCGTCCGTGACGATCCCGTACATGTCGAACGCCCGGCACCCGGCGTCGCAGGCGATCCCGCGCGGATCCGCGGCCAGCCCCGAATCCGCCAGCCACTCCACGTTGCGTACGGCGCCCATGGCGACGACGCACACGTCCGCGTCGACGCGGGTGCCGTCCGACAGGTCCGCGCCGGTGAACCTGCCGTTGCCGCGCAGCGAGGTGACGGTCACGCCGCAGCGCAGGTCCACACCGTGTGCCCGCTGCATGGCGGCCGCGAGCTTCGACAGCGTCCCGCCGAGCGCGCCCACCAGCGGGGCGGGGCCGCGTTCGGTGACCGTGACCTCCAGTCCGCGCTCGCGGCAGACCGACGCGATCTCCGAACCGGTGAAGCCCGCGCCGATCACCAGCACCCGGCGCGGCCCGGCCGACAGCCGCTCGGCCAGGCGCGCCGCGTCGTCGCTGGTGCGCAGCGTGAACACTCCGTCGAGGGCCGCCTCCTCGGGAACGGGCCAGGGCCTCGCCCGTGTCCCGGTCGCGATCAGCAGCCGGTCGAACGGCAGCGACGAACCGTCGCCCAGCAGGACGCGCTTGCCGACCGGGTCCAGTCCGGTGGCAGGCACCCCCAGCCGCCACTCCGCCTCCGGATCACGGCGCATCGGCAGCCCGGTGGAGTACGCCGACGCGTTGCCGAGCAGGACGTGCTTGGACAGCGGCGGCCGGTCGTACGGCGGGTGGGGCTCGTCGCCCACGACGGTGAGCGAACCGGTGAAGCCCTTCTCGCGCAGCGCCTCCGCGGCCCGCAGACCGGCCAGGGACGCACCGACGACGACGATCCGGCCATCCTTCAGTTCAGCGGACACCGGCGCTCACCTCCTCGCCGACCAGGATCGCCTGCACGGGGCACGCGGCGGCCGCCTGGCGCACGCGTTCGTACTGCTCTTCCGGAACCGCCGGGTCGTACAGCAGTGCCTCCTCGCCGTGCAGTTGGAACACGTCCGGCGCAAGGAACACGCACTGTGCATAGCCTTGGCAACGGGTGAGATCCACGACAACGCGCATGCCCAGCCACTCTCTCCGGCCCTCTGATGTCCCTTCATTGGTAAGCCCTGCGGGAGCGCGGCGCGCGTTCGGCTACTCCGCCAGGATGCGGCGCCGCCGTGGCGGGGCCAGGCTGGGCGGGTGCCATGCCGAGTGATCGTCTACCCGCCGTCGGGCAGTGGCGGCCGCCGCGTGCGGTGCGACGGCAGGATCCTCGGCCTCGCCTACAGCCCCCGCGACGTCCTCGCGCTCGTCCGCCGCGCCGGGCTCCGCATGCGCCTGGGCGACCTGTACGACAGCGACCTCGTCGAGTGGCGCGGAGCCGGCCCGACGACCTGGTGACGAGCGTCCGTGCCGGTGGCGCCCGCGCGGTCACGCACGCGGCCAGAGCGGCTGCATCACGCCCAGGTCGATCACCGACACCCACTCGGCCGACGGGATCGCCCGCTCCAGCACGAACCACTCGTCCGGCCGCCCGTCGAAGCGGGTCGCCGCAAGCGTCTCCGCGGACCCTGCCGGCAGCCTCGTACCCGCCCAGGCGTGCCACCGCCGCGCCTCGGGCGCCGGAACCTCCACCGTGATCCGCACCGTGCGGTCGCGGAAGGGCCCGGGCAGCGACCCCGGGCTCGGGTCGGTGGTCAGGTGCACTGCCCTCGCCAGCTCCGGTACGTCGTCCAGCCCCTCCGGCCAGGTCGCCCTGATCTCCGCGTCTGCCGAAATCAGCGGCCACAGCCCCGGCCGCGTGAAGTGGAAAAACAGCATGCGGGGACCTTACTGGCGGATCACCCCGCGCATGTTTCCCGCATGTGACGACGAGCGCCGCGGTGGTTCGCCGTGCGTCCGTCCGCCTCGGCACAGGCGGTAGGGCGGTCCCGGGGCGCAGTCGCGTGGTGTGTTGCCGCCGCTGTCGCTGAAGTCCGCACAGGTCGGGAACAGATGGTTGAACTTGCCAGCAGGAAAGCCGGAAGACCGATGGCGACGGTGATGCCGACGGCGCGAATCGATGGGCCGCGCAGAGGCGGTGGTAGTCGGACAACAGGCTCTGCCGTCCAGCGAGAACACGTCGTTCAGCGCGCCCGACAGATCCATGACTGGTTTGTCCGGTTCGGCAACATGCCGTCGGGCCGGCGTCGCCCGCCTGCCGCTCGGGGACGCGGCCGCCCTGCCGTGTCAGTGGCCGCCCATAGAGTGCGGGCAACCTCGTCAAGGAGGAGTTCCCGTGGGATTCTCGGGGCACCTGGTCTTTGCCCGCAGCAACCGGCCGCTGCTGGAAGCACCCGTGTTCGACGGCGTCGACCAGGAGCAGAAGGACGCCGTTCATACGTGGTGGCCGCGAGAAGGCGGTTGGCAGACCCTCCAGTTCGGCAACGAGATATGGGAGGACGACGATCTGCCCGCCCTCGTCGAATGGACCGGCGCACCGGCCTGCGTCGCGCAGGTGTCGGAGAGCAGCCTCGCTCTGGTGACGGGGCTGGGCACCGATGGGCGACGTTGGCAGGCATGGCTCAACCTGCACGTCGCCGCGCCCTTCCTCACCGAGGAACCCGAGGACGTGGACGAGGTGATCTACTGGGTGGACACACCCGAGTTCCACGAGGCAGTCGGCCGTACACGCGCGGAACTCGACGCGCAGGTCCCTTCCGACGCCGCGGGGGCACTCGCCTGGGCCGCGGCGGCGGGCTTCGCGGCCGCGGCGTCGCAGTCCCGGATCGAGGAGTTGCTGCGCTCGGAGGAGACCTTCGTGGAGGAACTCTTCGACGATCTGCTGGACGCGCTGGGTTCTCCGGCGGCGACGCCGACCGCACCGCCGCCTTAGAGGACGGCCTCCGGCCGCGGGGCCCGAGCTTTGGGCCGGAGCCCGGGGGCGAGCACGTCGTGGTGATCTTCTGACCGGCAGGGGCGGCCTGTTACAGCTTGGTCATGAGTTGAGCCAGGACCCATGACGTGCGGGAGCCAGGGTGATCGCCGACGCGTCGCGAACCGCGCGCCGTCGGCTGGTCTCCGCACGCTCGAAAGGCACGTCATTGATCGCTCTCGTCTTCGGAGGGCACGTGTTGTACCTCCTTCTCGTCGCCCTCGTCTCCGCCGCGGTGCTGGGGGTGGTCGCGTCCGCCCTGCGCGGCCGGTCCGACCGGCCGTGGACCTATGCGGCCTGGGCGGCCACGACGACGGCCACGCTGTTCCTGACCCTCTGGCTGAGACCCGTGGGCACAGGAGCGGTCAAGTGCACGGTGAGCAAGGACGTGTTGGAGTCGTTCGGGACGACCCAGGGATGGATGAACGTCGCGCTCTTCGTGCCGATGGGATTCTTCGGAGTGCGCGCGGCCCGGCGTCCCCTGCAGCCTGTACTGCTGTCCGTCCTCCTGGCCGGCGGTATCGAGACCGTCCAGGCGTGCCTGCCGGTCATCGGCCGCTACTGCGACACCAGTGACTTCGTCACCAACGTCACGGGCGCCGTCGTGGGCGTGGGCGCCGGGTTCCTGTCCCTGCGCCTCGGCGCTTCGGGGCTGTCGCCCTGGCCGAGGCGGCACCGCGGGCTCCTGGCCGTGACCGGGGCGGGATTCTTCGCCGTCGCCTGCGTGCTGTCGACCGTCGTCGACGTGCGCGTGGTCGACCACGCCGAGCCGAGCAGGCAGGCGTCGACGGAACAGCAGGCGGTGATCGGGCAGGCGATCCGCAAGGCGCTGGGCGACGACGTCAGGATCGGCCGCGTCTCGGACAACACGCCGTGCGGAGTGGACGGTGTGAACGAGGAGGTGTGGGCCGACCTGGAACCGAACGGCGTCGCCTCCATACGCTGGCCCGATGCGGACAGGTTCGAACTCGACGTGTCGATGGGACCCCGCACCGAGGCGGCGGCCGCCGGCCGGCCGATCCCGGGGTCCGCCGGGCCCGTCCGCGACGAGGCGGCCGCCGAACGGAGCGCCGGACGCTATGTGGCCGCGCACTATCCCACCGCCGACACGAAGCGGCCCGCGGTGGATCGCGCCGACGACGGCATGGGTGAGACCTGGACCGTCACCTACCCCTACCGCGACGACCGCATGTCGGCCGTGACGTCGCTGGAGGTGAAGGTGAACTCCGCGAGCCGCCTCCTCGCCGTCCGTCTCACCGCGTCCGCCGGCGACGGCCGGAAGGACGGATACGTGCCCTGCGCCTGACGCGTCGTGGACTTGGCCGACGAGTTCCTCGCGCTGCGGGACCGCCCGCCGATCACGGTGACCGTCCTCGAAAGCCGTCCCGGCCCCGCGGCAGCCTGCGGCGGGGCCGTCACTGCGGCGGCCGCGGGGCGTGGCGGTCCCAGCCGACCGCCACCGCCCAGGTGACGCCGGGGCTCGCCGTCACCTTCAGGCGGGTGGCGGCCTCGCGGGTCGGCGTCGCGGCGCCGTTGAGGCGGCCGTCCGGCCGGTCGGAGCAGTGTTCCGTGGTCGCGCCGTAGCGGCCCGCGTCCACCGTGAGCGTGCCCTCGCCCTGGCACTGCGTCGCCACGTAGACCGTCCCGCCCGCGGGCTTCGCGGGCAGGGCCTGTGCCAGTGCGCCGCTGCGGCGTCCCGTCGACAGCCACACCACGGCGTCGGCCAGGTCCTCCGACGGGTCGTGCCAGGGCGCGGCGGAGCGGGCGGACGCCGTAGCCGCCGCTGTTCCCCGCCGTTCGAGAGCGGGGGAGTCCGGTGTGGAGTGCGGCGTGGAGCCTGCCGTGCAGCCGCTCAGCGCGAGGACGGACGCGGCGCAGGCCGCCAGGGCGTGCCGCCGTACGTGGTGGAACACATCAACCCCCGTGTGTGGTTCCCGATCGACCGGATCATGCTGGCATCCCCGGCCCCCGCGGTACAGGACGTCCGTTCACGACGATCGGATATATTCGCGCAGCCGTTCGCCCGAAACCCTCTGAGGAGCACTTCTCCGTGGACTCGCCGTACCCCGCGCCGCCGCCCGCACCCCCGCGGCCGGCGCTGGACGGATTCGCCGTGGCGGCCCTGGTGGCCGGGCTGTTGTGCGGGCTTCCCGTGGTCGGCGTCGTACTGGGCGCCGTCGCGCTGTCCCGCATCAAGAGGACGGGCGACCGCGGCAAGGGCCTCGCCGTCACCGGTCTGGTGCTCTCCGCCCTGGGCACGCTGTACCTGGCCGTGATGGCGGCCGGCGGCGCGTTCCAGTCCGGCGAGGGCGCGGAGGACGGTTCCTCCGCGGGGTCGCGCGGCGGCGGCTCCTTCGCCCTCCACAAGGGCGACTGCGTCGACACACCTCATGACGATCTGGTGGACCGGATCGCGAGGACGGCCGTCGCGCCGTGCGCGCGGACGCACACCGCCGAGGTGTTCGGCGTCTTCGAGCTTCCCGGGGGCGGCTACCCCGGCGAGGACTCGATCTCGGAGGTGGCCGAGAGCCGCTGCTGGAGACTGACCAGTGCGTACGCCATGGACACCTGGGCGTTCCCGAAGGATGTCGAGGTGTACTACCTCGCGCCGAGCAGCGAGAGCTGGGTGTGGGGCGACCGCCAGGTGAGCTGCCTGTTCGGCAAGGACGAGGGCCCCCTCAAGGGCTCGTTGCGGCAGGACGAGACCACGCTCGACGAGCACCAGGTCGCCTACCTGAAGGCGGTCAACACCTTCGACGACGCCAAGGCGGAGGCCCCGGAGGCGGAGTACGTCGAGGACGATCTTGCCGCCTACAAGCAGTGGGCCGGGAACGTCACGGCCGCCCTCGACGAGGAGGCACGCATCCTGCGTGCGCACGAGTGGCCCGCCGAAGTGAGGCAGCACGTGGCCGCGATCGACGCGGAGATCGCCGCGGCCCGCCCGCTCTGGGCCAAGGCCGCGAAGGCCAAGGACGCGGACACGTACTACGACCACTACGAGGCCGCCGAGGACCTGTCGGGCGACGTCGACGCGGCGGTCAAGGCACGCGCGGCGCTGGGCCTCGCCACGTCGGCGCCGGCGGCGGACGCGGAGGTGTGATCGCCGGACGGGCGGCGGACCGCGAGGGCTCCGCGCTCACGGAGTGATCCCGCGTCGGCAGGTGACTTCTGTCCGGGCTCCCACGCCGAGCCAGACGGTCCCGCGTCCGTCCGCGTCAGTCCGCACCGGGATCCGGATCCCAGTCGGCCACGAGATCGGCGCAGAGGTCACCCGGATCGTCGCCGCGGTGAAACGGAGCTCGTGTGTACAGCCCGCCGGGGTGCGGCAGGATCTCGTCCAGGCGGAGGCTGTTGACATCGCCGAGGTCGAAGGGGCCGCCGTCGTCCGTGGTCACGTCGACCTCGGACACGCCCGTGCTCCTGCTCGCCCCGGCAGCACAGAGGCGGAGTCCGAACCCGGCCGACGCCGCGGGCCGGGCCGGGGGAGTGCGGTGGGCTTGAGTTCCCCGACGCGTCGCGGCGCCTGGACGTCGTAGTGGCCCGGGTCGCGGGCGAACGCCCGCGCGCCCGGGGGCAACGACTGCCGGAGGCCCGGCGGAACGGCCAGGCAGGCCCTGGGGTCGTGCCGGTGAACTCCCCTGTCCTGCCGTTCGGCGGCGACGTGTTCCATGGCCCCCTCGACTCCGCTCGCCAGAGGCAGCCATCTCAGGCGTCCGGAATCCTGTCGTCCTCGGATGCGTGCGTGACGGCGAGGAGCGCCGTGTCGTCGGTTCGCCGGCCGCCGCTGTGCCGGTGGTGGTCGGCGAGCACGGCGTCCAGGAGGGCGTCCGGGCCGGGGTGGCGGCGGCCCGTGCATCCGGCGACGGGGTCGTAGAAGGCCCCCGACGCGTCGCGGGCCTCGGTGAGGCCGTCCGTGTAGAGCAGCAGATCGGCCCCTTCGGGGAACGGCACCGTGTCGACGCACTCCGGTCCGTCGCCGAGGGCGCCGAGGCCCAGCGGCAGGCCCGGGCGCGAGGGCTCGACGTACCGCACGGTGTCGCCCACGAGGAGCAGCGGCGGCGGGTGCCCGCGGTTGAGGAGCCGGACCTCGTTTCCCCGCCGGGGGAACTCCGCGAGCACCCCCGTGACGAACCCCTCGAGTTCGGCCGGGCCCCCCGACTGCCGGGCCTCGAGGGTGAGGGCCCGTTCCAGTCGCCGCACGAGACCGGTCAGGCTGGGCTCCTGCAGTGCCGCCTCGCAGAAGGTGCCGATGGCCACGGAGACGGCCCTGACCGCCCCCATCCCCTTGCCGCGTACGTCGCCGACGACGCAACGGACGCCGAACGGGGTGTCGACCACGGCGTAGAGGTCCCCGCCGATCTGCGCGTCCGTCTGGGCGGCCTCGTAGCGCGCGGCGAAGCGCAGCGGGCCGATCCGTTCCGGCGGCGTGGGCAGGACGGCGCGCTGGACGGCGGAGGCGATGTCGCGAACCGACTCGAACCGCTTCTTGCGGTGGTACAGGAGCCGGTTGAGGAAGGCCGCGACCGCGGTCACTGTCGCGACCATGAACAGCTCACTGAAGACGACCGCGCTCTCCCGGTAGCCGAAGTACCGGAACATGGCCCAGTCGAGGAGGAACGCGCTCACCCCGGTGAGGATCGTGCCGCGCAGCGACAGCAGGGAAGCGGCCGCCAGGGTCGCGGCCGCGTAGAGGGCGGCGGCGCTGACGGTGCGTGGGGTGAGGAGGTCGACCAGTACGGCGGAGCACAGCAGGACGACCGGCAGCAGACGGCCGCGTCCTCCCGTCCACTTCCCCGTTCCCAGCCTCGCCACGTGCTGCTCCCGACGCCGACCGGGCTTCTGGCCGGCTCAGGCTAACCGCCTGCCGTACCGCCCCGGGCTCCACGCCGCCCGACTCGCCCACGCCGTACGCCGCCGCGGGGCGGCCGCCACCCGAACGGCGCAGGCCTCGCGTCTCCTCGGACGATCAGGCGGCGCTGTCGGCTTCGCCGGCGCGCAGGCCGCGGCGGAGGGCGTCGAGCTGTTCGGCGATCATGCGCCGGCTCACCTCGGCCCGCGGGGCCAGTTGCGCCGCGCCGTGGAAGGCGCCGGGGAAGTGGTGCATCTCGGTCGGCACACCGGCGGTGATCAGCCGCTGGGCGTAGGCGAGGGCCTCGTCGCGCAGCGGGTCGAGCCCGGCGGCCGCGAGGTAGGTGGGCGGCAGTCCGGCGAGGTCCTCCGCCCTGGCCGGGGCGGCGTACGGGCTGACGCCTCCGCCGCCGCGGAGGCCCGTGCCGCCGAGGTAGTGGTCCCAGCTGCGCTGCGCGTTGCGACGGTTGAAACCGGGGGTGTCGGCGAAGGCCCGCATGGAAGGGGTGGCGAGGCGGTCGTCCAGGATGGGCACGCCGAGGTACTGCATGCTCAGCGCGGGGCCGCCGTGGTCGCGTGCGTACAGGGCCACCGCCGCCGCCAGGTTCCCGCCGGCGCTCTCCCCGGCGACACCGATCCGGTCCGGGTCGACCCCGAGCTCGCCGGCGTGCTCCGCCAGCCAGCGCAGGGCGGCGTAGCAGTCCTCCAGGGCCGCCGGGTAGGGGTGTTCGGGTGCGAGGCGGTAGTCGACCGACACCACGACGGCGCCCACCTCGGCGGCGATGCGGGTCGTCTCGTTGCGGAAGAAGTCCACGAGGCCGATGACGAAGCCGCCGCCGTGCAGGTAGAGCAGGGCGGGCAGCTTCCCGTCGTGGTCCGCGGGGCGGTGGATGTGCACGCGGACGTCCGGAGCGTCCGGCGGGCCCGGGACGGTGACCTCGCGGAAGCCGACCGGGACCGGTGAGGTGTAGGGATCGGCCTCCATCCGCGCCGCTTCCGTCCGCATGCGCTCGACCTCCGCGTACGCGTCCGCCAGGGCGAGCCTGGTCATCCGCGGGGCCAGTTCCGGGTCGAACGGGAAAGCCAACGTCAACTCCTCCTGTGGGCAGGGCGTCTCGGCATGTGCCTGGCTAGCAATGTCGAAGTCAGGGATGGAGTGTACGCACTCAATACTTGCCGGGTCAAAGATCTCCCGCCGCGGCACGGGCATCCGTCACCCCAGTGACGGCCACCGGTCCTCGGCCCACTCCCGCCAGCCCGGCCACCCGCGGGGAGGGCCGCCCACGTCCCCTCCGGCGAGCTCGGCGGCGTCGGGCTCCTCGAACAGCGCCCGCCAGCGGAGCAGGTCCGCCTCGCTCATCGGGAACGTCCGCTCCGGCGTGGCGGCCTGGCGACGGGCGACGCGGGCCGACTGGGTCTGGTGGTCCACCGGCACGTACACGAGCCGACAGGACCCGCCCGCGGACTCGGCCAGGTGGCGGACGGCCGACCTCTCGTCACGCGACCAGCACCCGAAGTCCAGGACCGCGTTCGTCCCGAGCGCCAGCGCCTCCAGCGCGAGCCGCAGCAGCAGCCCTTCCAGGACGTCGCGCCTGCCGTCCGCCTCCGGCGCGCCGAACAGCGGGATCATCCACTCGTCCGGCGTCAGTCGCAGGGCGGCGTGTTCGGCGGCGAGCCGCCGGGCCACAGTGGTCTTGCCCGCCCCGGGCAGGCCGACCATCAGGAACAGAGAGGCCACCCGGCGATCCTGCCAGAACCGGGACGGGGCCATCGGTGGCACGGCATCCGACCCCCATGGACCTAACGTCCGGCGTGCCGCGCGCCGGACGGCCCCGCGGCGCGTCACGCTGCTGGCGTGATCGGCCGTGCGGGGTGAGCCGCCCGGCGCGACGTCCGGCTCGCAGGCCGCACACGGCATTCCCACGAAGGGCCTCAGACATGTCCGCTTCCCCCCTCGGCACCCTGTCCCGCTCCAGCTCCCACGCCGTCGCCGAGCGCGGCGTTCCGCCCTACGTCCACGACGCCGCGCTGCTGCTCCTGCGGCTGGCGCTCGGGCTGACGATGGCGAGCCACGGAGCGCAGAAGCTGTTCGGCTGGTTCTCCGGGGTGGGCCTCGACGGCGCCGGACGCGTCTTCACCTCCGCGGGCTACCCGGCGGGCAAGGCGATGGCCGTGATGGCCGGGCTCAGCGAGGTGCTCGGGGGCGTGGGCCTGGCCCTCGGGCTGCTGACCTCGCTCGCCGGGGCGGCGGTGGTCGGCGTCATGGTCAACGCCGTCGCCCTGAAGTGGGGCGGCGGGTTCTTCGCCCCGTCAGGGGTGGAGTACGAACTCATCATCGCCGCGCTGGCGGTCGTGCTGGCCGTCGTCGGGCCCGGCCGGTACGCGCTGGACCGTCACCTTCCGGGCGTGCGGGCCCACCGGGCCGGCCACGGCGTCGCCGCGGTCTTCCTCGGCGTGGTCCTGGGCGTGATCGTGCTGATGTTCCGCGGCTGATCGCCCGCTCGGGCCTCGCGGACGAGGTCCAGCGGTTCCTGGACGCAACGGGGATGCCCTTCGCCACGATGATGGCCGACAAGGGCGTCCTGAACGAGGAACAGCCCGCGTACTGCGGCATGTACGACGGCAAGCTCATGAACGAGGGCGTCCGCCGCTTCGTCGAGGGCAGCGACGTCGTCGTGCTGATCGGTGCGCTGATGCACGACTTCAATAGCGGTGCGTTCACCGCGCACCTCGACCCGGGTCGCACGATCGACATCCGCCACCACCACGTGAGCGTCGACGGCATGACCTACCAGAGCGTGGAGATGAAGGACCTCCTCGCCGCGCTGACCGGGACGCTGCCGCGCAGGCAGTGGCCGCACATCCCGGTCGAGGTGACCCGTATGGCCCTGGCGGGCGGGAGCGCCGGCGACTCGATCACCGCCGAGAACCTCTATCCCCGCTGGGAGGACTTCCTCAGGCCCGACGACATCCTGGTCGCCGAGACCGGCACGGTCTCGATGGGTCTGGCGTTCGCCAAGCTGCCCAGCGGCGCGACGTTCCACAACCAGACGCTGTGGGGCTCCATCGGCTGGGCCACCCCCGCCGCGGTCGGCGCGGCCGTCGCGGCGAAGGACGGCCGGCGCGTCGTCCTGATCACGGGGGAGGGTTCCCACCAGCTCACCGCGCAGGAGATCAGCCAGTTCGGGCGGTACGGGCTGCGGCCGGTGGTGTTCGTCCTGAACAACCACGGCTACCTGATCGAGCGCCTGCTCTGTAAGCACCCGGACATCGCCTACAACGACCTGGCCGACTGGCGGTACTCCGACCTGCCCAAGGCCCTGGGCTGCGAGGACTGGTTCACCGCCCGTGTCTCCACCCTCGCCGAGCTCGACCGGGCGATGGACGCCGCGGGGAAGGCCGGCACCGGCTGCTACATCGAGGTCATGACCGACACGTATACGGCGCCGCCGCTGGCCGGCCAGCTGCACGACAACATCGAGAGCCTGTACTCCACCTGACCGGCGGCCACGCCGAGACGATCGGGGGCGGGCGGGCCGTGAGGCCCGCCGTCAGCCCGACCCAAGGGGGGCCGCCCGGAGCGGGCCGCCGTCCGGGGCGACCGGGTGGTCGGCGGCTTCGTCCCACCACAGGCCGCCGTCGGACGTCAGGAAGGGGGGCATCCCCCGCACGCCACCGCCGTGGTGCAGGGCTTCGGCCACTTCGTGCAGGTACAGGGCCAGGCTCGGCACCGCGTCGGAGAAGTCGCCGCTTCCGCCGTGACCCGCCCAGCCGAGGCGGCTGTGACCGGGGCCCGGACGCAGATCGAGGACCTGCGCGGTTCCGTCCGCTCCCACGGCCCAGGGCACCCAGAGCGGGTGCCACCAGGGCTCGTCCTCCCAAGGGGGCACCGTCAGGCCGTCCGCGTCCGACGCCACCTGCATGCACATACGCCAGTGGTCCACGATCGCCGCGACGGCCAGCGGGGACTGGCCTTCCGGCAGCAGTGCGGCCCAGCCCGTCACTCCGTTGTGGCAGCACAGTGACTCGACCAGGTCGCCGGGGAGCCTCACCCCCAACGCTTGTTCAGCGGCGGCGACTTCGTCGCGGGCGGCCGGGGGGTTGAGCAGTACGGGGGTGGAGGCGGAGTGCGCGGCCAGCCAGGCGTCGATGCGCCGCCACGACGTCGACACCGAGGCTGTTTCCTGCTCGGTCACAGGTCGACCTTCCGCGTCGAGGTTCGGCGGCGCTTGCGGCATACGGGTGCCGCCGCAGGACGTCCGGATTACGACCATAGGCTGCATCTATCGATGCCTTCCAATATGCGTCTTGGACGGGGCGGCGCCTTCGTCCATAGCCTTTGGGCATGGCACTCGCGGGAATTCGTCCGGCGAGTGCCGGCGCCACCGGGAAACGGCTGTGACCACTTTGGAGGAGGCTTCCATGAATTGGCGCGACGCCGCCGCCTGCAGTGAGGAAGACCCGGAACTGTTCTTCCCCATCAGCGGCAGCGGGCTGGGGATGGTGCAGATCAGCGAGGCCAAGGCCGTGTGCGGGCGGTGCCCCGTCACATCCCGGTGCCTGGAGTGGGCGCTGGGGGCCGGCCCGATGGAAGGCGTCTGGGGCGGCACCACGGAGAGCGAACGACGTGCGCTGCGGGGACGTACCACCCGCGAGCGGCTGGGAGAGGCGGGCCGGACCGCCGTCTGAGCCGTCCCGCAGCGACGGCTCGCCGGGTTCCGCCACTGCCCGCACGATGGAACCGAAGACACTTATGGAGGCCCTGCGCCGCCGCACAGGTGTCTCCTCGGCCAGAGGAACGGCTCATGCGAGGCAAGGACCCGGGGCGACTGAGCGCCCGCTCGAATCCGACGCTGAAGGACCGGCCCATGCTGATGGCGCTGGCCTTCCGGATGGTCGGCTCGACGCACGACGCCGAGGACGTCGTCCAGGAGACCTACGCCCGCTGGTACGCGATGTCCCCGTCGGCACGCGCCGGCATCAAGTCCGCCACGGCCTGGCTGGTCCGCGTGGCCGGCCGGATCTGCCTGGACCACCTCGGCTCCGCCCGCGTGCGCAGGGAGAAGTACACGGGCGAGTGGCTGCCCTAACCGCTGCCGGACAGCGCGGCGTGGAGCAGCGTACGGAGGTCCGGCCACCTGGACGTCAGCCCCGTCTCCGCGCCGTGCAGGAGCATGTCCCGGTCGCGCCGCTGCAGACCCGGGCAGATCCGCTTGGTGAGGGCGAAGGCGACCACCGGGACGACGAACACGGCGACGCGGATCGCCCAGGTGACCGTGTGGATGGAGAGGTGGGCCGCATCGGCTGTGGCTCATGATGCACCCGGACAAGCTGCACGCGTGGCGCACCAGGGACGGTCGTCAGCTCCGGCCGGGAAGGTGCGCCACGGGTACGGGACGGGGTCGGGGGGCGGGCCGGCCGCGACCGGTGGTGGCCCCCGGCCGCATCCGCGCGGCGAGGTCCGCGCGGCGGGAGGCTCACCGGGGCAGGCGGTCCCAGAAGGCGCAGTGGTGCGCGGCATACGCGTCAACGGGGCGGATTCCGCCCGGTCCGGGAGCCAGCGACTGCACCGACCACGCCGATCGCCCGAGAGCCGGCGAAGGGCGCAGGACGGGCCAGCGCGGAGCGTCGGCGGTGTTCGGGTCGCCGGTACGCGCGAAGGCCGTCCAGTAGCCGACCATCCGGTCCGACAGGGCGCGCTGGGCCTCGGTCAGCGGTTGTTCGGTGAGGAGGGAGGGGAACAGGAACGGCATCTCGAAGCCGTGCGCCGCGCCGTACGGGAAGCCCAGGTTCGCCGGCAGACCGGCGAGGACGGGAGCGTCCGCATCGCTGAACTCGTAGCCGTAGAGGGGGAGACCGGGGGCGCGGGCGGCGATGGCCCGGTCGGCCGCCAGCGTGGTGCAGGCGAGGGACCGGTCGGTCAGCACCGCGGCCCAGGCCAGTGCGGGCGTCGGGTGCCCCGCCGCCGGATAGCGCGCCTCGACGGCCGGGGCCGCGGGGCCGAAGGCTTCCACCAGACGGGCGCGGTAGTCGTCCTCGGTGCGGATCGGGAACGCGGCGAGCGACAGGCCGACGAACATCCGCATCTCGTCGCGGTTGCTGCCCTGGACGACCGGAACGCGATGGAAGCGCCCCGAGGCCAACGCCTGGTCCGGCGCCGTCGGCAGCAACGCATTGCCGTAGGCGGGCCGGTTGAAGGACTGCATCAGTTGCGCGGTGGCGAGGCGATCCGTGCTCTGCCCGCGCAGGCACGCCAGCACCTCGTCCGGGCCGCCGGCTGTGCAGCCGAGTTGCCGGGCGGCCTCAGCACCGGCCGTCTGGACCTCGCGCTGTGAGGCGAACGGCTCGTACACCGGTGTTCCGGGTCCGAGAGCGCCGCGGGGGAAGGACATGAGGCAGGAACCGCTCTGGAGCACGGCCCGCTGGAAGAGTCCGGCGGCCGTCGGCGAGGTGAGGTGCGCACAGATGCCGAGCGCGCCCGCGGACTCACCGAACAACGTGACCCGGCCCGGATCGCCGCCGAAGCGCTCCGCGTTCGCCCGCACCCAGCGCAGCGCGGCCTGCTGGTCCGCCAGTCCGAACGGCGGGGCGGAGCCCAGCCCGGGGTGGCCGAAGTAACCGAACACGCCCAAGCGGTAGTTGACCGTGACGACGACCGTGTCACCCCGCACCGCGAGTCGTTCGGCGCTGTAGTCGCTGCCGGCACCGCCCAGGAACGCACCGCCGTGCAGCCACACCAGCACGGGCTGCTTCCGCCCGCCCGGCTCCGGCGTCGGCATCGTGACGTTGAGGTAGAGGCAGTCCTCCGACCCGAGGGCCGTGGCCGCGCCCGGTGCCGGCATCTGCACGCAGGGTCGTCCCGGCGCCGTCGCGTCCCGGACACCACGCCATGCCGCGGCCGGCACCGGGGCACGCCAGCGCAGCGCCCCGGTCGGCGGGGCAGCGTAGGGAACACCGTCGAAGGTGGTGTACGCGCCGTGTGGCACGCCGCGTATCAGGCCGCGGTCGGTACGTACGACGGCGCCGCCCTCCCCCGAGGAGGACGGGGAACCGGGCCGCGCGCCGGTCGCCGGTACGGCGGTGGCCGCGAGCAGTGCCACCGCGCAGAGCAAGGTGAAGAACACCGCACGGAGCCGGTCTCTTCGGTTCGGACGCCGTGCTGTCATGGCCAGGGACATGCGTATCCACCGTTCTCGGTCGGACGGGATCGGACGGGGTCGGACGGGGCCGCACGAGACCGCACGAGGCCGGGCAGGCCCGAACGAGGCCTGAGCGGCGGGGAAACGGTGCGACCGGCGCGGTCAGTGATCAGTACGCTAGGACCTCCCGTGCGCTGGAGGTTCAAGAGCCTGTGACGCAAGACACGTGGAGCATCGGCGAACTCGCGGCCGGGACGGGGGTCCCGGTGAAGACCCTCCGCTACTACTCCGACAGCGGCCTGCTGCCCGTGGCAGCCCGCAGCACCGGCGGTCATCGGCGCTTCGGTCCCGAGGCGTGGGAGCGGATCCGTCTCATCAGGCGCCTGAGGGCGCTGGACACCCCGATCGCGACCATCACACAGATGGTCACCGGTGAGCGCTCCTTCGGTGAACTGGTGACAACAGAGCTGGAGACGGTGCAGGAGCGACTGACCGAGCTGCGGTGGCGCCAGGCCACGCTCGAGTCCCTCGACGACTGCCCGAGCGACGAACGGCTCCGGCGTCTGGAGATCCTCTCCCGCGTGCAGCGTCTCCCGCAGGCGCATCGCACCCTCACCGACCACTGGCATCGCGAGCTGCCCGCGACGATGCCCAGGCGCCGGCTCGACATCATGATCGCCATGCTGTCCCCCGACCCGCCGCGGGACCCCGATCCCGCCACGGTCCTGGCCTACGCCGAGCTCCATCTGCTCATCTCCACGCCCAGCTTCACCCGCTGGACCCAGGACCACGACGAAGAGATGAGGGACGCCCCGGCCTTCTACGGGGAGATCGACGAAGCCGCCGCCCTGACGACCGCCGCTCTCGCCCGGGGCCTGCCGCCCGGCGCCGGGGACGCGGTGAACGCCTTCGTGTCCGCCCACGCACGGGCCCGGCGCGAGTCGGACACCCCCGCCTTCCGCGCGTTCCTGTACGGGCTGGTGTCCAGGTCATCCGGCTTCGACCCCCGCCTGGAACGCTATTGGGCCCTGGTCGGCACCGTCACCGGTGGACGAGTGCTGAACATGACGGTGGCTCACCGATGGCTGACGGACGGACTGTCGATCTCGATAGCCGGCAGCGCGCCTTCGGTATCGAGGAGCCGCCCGGCCTCCGTGAAAGCCCGGACCGGGCAGGGGAGCTGGGGGAGCAGGTACTGAACGCCAGGCGCGGGCCGGGCCCGTGGCGCTCCCCGGTCGCCGGCCACTGCCTCGCGCACGCGTCGTGCCCGGTCCTGACCGTGCCGCCGTCTCCGCTCCAGCTGGACCTGGAGGCCATGACGCGCAGACGGGGGCTCCGGCGGTCGGGCCGCGACGACGTGCGGAGGGAGGGGTTCCGGGCGCTGACGGATCATCAGTTCGCCGACGGCGACAGCTGAGGCGCTGCGAGCGGCCGGGCGACCGTTACCGCCGGACACGCGTCACCCGCGCCGGACGGGTAAGACGGCAGCCATGAGGATCGATGGCGCAGCAGTCCCCTCACGAGCGCGGTGGTTGCTGACGTTGCCCCTGCTGTGGGCGCTGCTGGTCGCGCTCGGCGCGCTGGTGACCGGCCCGTGGGCGGGCCGGTGGCCGGTGTCGGCGGAGGACGGCCTCGCCCGGTACCTGTCCGGGCACCGCACCGCCGCGGGTGACGCGGTCTCGCAGGGGCTGTCCCTGGTCGCGGGCACACAGGGTGTGATCGCCGTGACGCTTCTCTGCGTGGTGGCGCTGCTCGTGCCGCCGCGCGGTCCTCGGCGCGCCGCGGCGTACTTCCTGGCCGGTGCGGTGGCGGCGCAGTCGGCCGTCTTCGTCCTCGTCACCCTGTGCGTGGAACGGCTCCGCCCGGACGTGCCGCACCTGGAGCAGGCGCCGCCGACCTCGAGCTTCCCCTCCGGGCACTCGGGGGCCGCGCTCGCCCTGTACGGGGGCCTGGCCGTGCTCGCGGCCCGCGGCCCGCGCCGCCCCTGGCGGCTGCCCGCGGTCGCGCTGCTGCTGTGCCTCCCGGCGGCGGTGGCCGTGTCGCGGCTGTACGCGGGGATGCACCACCCCAGTGACGTCGTCGGCGGTCTCCTCAACGGCGCCTGCACCCTGTTCGTGCTGGCCCGCGCCCTGCCGCCGCACCGCGGAGCGCGCGAAGGGCCGCCCGGCCCCCGTCCCCGTGACGCCGCCGGGGGGCGCCGGGCCGTCGTCGTACGGCACCCGCACGCCTGCCCCGAAGAACTGGCCGAGGCCGTCCGCGCCGTCCTGGACCGCCACGGCTACACCGACCAGCGGTGGACCCTCACCACGGCGGAGCGGCCCAGCGGCGAACTCGGGACGCTGGCGGCGCGACACCGCGCGCCGCTCGTCGTGGCCTGCGGCGGCGACGGCACCGTCCGCGCCTGCGCCGAGCCCCTGCTGGGCACGGACACCGCCCTGGCCATCGTCCCGTGCGGCACCGGCAACCTGCTGGCCCGCAACCTCCGCCTGCCCCTGGACCCGGCGGCGGCCCTTGAGCGGGCACTCGCGGGGCGGACCACCCGCATCGACGCGGGGCGGGTGCACGGCGACGGGCTGCCCGCGACCTGCTTCACCGTCATGGCCGGCGCCGGCTTCGACGCCGCCATGGTCCGTGACGCCTCCGACCGCCTCAAGGCGCGCCTGGGCTGGAGCGCGTATGTCGTGTCCGGTGCCGGGCATCTCACCGACCCCCGCATGCATCTGGCGATGCGTCTGGACGGCGGCCCGGAGCTGCACCGCCGGGCCCGGATGGTGCTCGTCGGCAACGTCGGCGTCCTCCAGGGCGGCCTGCCGCTGCTGCCCGCGGCGCGACCCGACAGCGGCCGGCTGGACCTCGTGCTGCTCAACCCCCGTGGCCTGACCGGGTGGGCGGCCGCCGCGGGGCACCTGGCGGTACGCATGCTGCCGGGCCGCCGCGGTCGGTGTGGCGGCGTCACCGCCGCCGGATCGCCCGTGGCCCGCGGGGCGCTGGAGTACTTCCAGGCCCGGCGGATCGACATCGGTTTCGCCACGCCTCAG
The DNA here is from genome assembly GCF_000373665.1 of Streptomyces sp. BoleA5. Taxonomy (NCBI): domain Bacteria; kingdom Bacillati; phylum Actinomycetota; class Actinomycetes; order Kitasatosporales; family Streptomycetaceae; genus Streptomyces; species Streptomyces sp. BoleA5. The sequence goes on along the minus strand of NZ_KB892109.1, from coordinate 56,450 downwards.
GCACGCGAACTCGACGGTGACGTCGTCGCGGACGGCACCCGGCTCACGATCGAGGTCCAGCCCGGGGCGCTGCGCGTCCACCTGCCCGCCCCTACCCCCGTACCCACCACGGCCGCTGTCCGTGCCCCGGAGCACGCCGACCGCGCCGTCACCTCCGGCGGCTGAGCCGCCGCCGAACCAGTCAGGAGAGCGATGGGCACCGCCACCCGCGTCCCGCAGCGACGCGACGTACAGGGCGACGAACTGTCCGGCGACGAGGCCTGGGCCGCGCTGCGCCGGTACGGCGGCTGGAGTCTGCTGCGCGATTCCTTCGTGCGGTTCCGCTACGCCGACGGCTTCAGCCACTCCCGTGCGCTGGCCCTGCAGACGGTCCTCGCCATCGTCCCCTTCGCCATCGCCGTGATCGGCCTGTCGAGCGTCCTGCACACCGACGACGTCGGCCGCGTCGCCGAACTGACCGTGCGCCGGATCGCGAGCGGCCCCAGCCGGCAGGTGATCGACGACGCCCTGCGGCAGAGCCACCGGCAGGGCGACGGCGGCGGGCAGGCGGCCCTGTGGCTCGGACTGCTGTTCTCGGTCGCCAACGTCACCACCGGCCTCTGCCAGGTCGAACGAGGCGCCAACCGCATCTACGGAGTGGAGCGCGACCGCCCGTTCCTCCGGAAGTACAGCCGCGGGCTGGTGATGGCCGTGCTGGCCGGCATGCCGCTCGGCCTCAGCTTCGTCCTCACCGTCATGGGCGCCCATCTGACCCGCTCCCTGGCGGAGGTCTACCACCTGGACACCGCGACCACGCACGCCTGGGACGCCCTGCGCCTGCCGCTCGGGGCACTTCTCGCGGTGCTCGCCACCAGCGCGATCTTCCGCCGCTCACCCCGCCGCGACCAACCCGGCTACACCTGGCTCGCCTTCGGCGCGACGGTGTACCTGGTGCTGTGGATCCTGTCGACCTGGGCGCTGAGCCTGTACGTCGGGGCGAGCGGCTCCTTCACCAGCATGTACGGGCCGCTCAGCGCATTCGTCGCGCTGCTCCTGTGGTCCTACCTCACCTCGGTCGCGCTCTTCCTCGGCCTCGCGTTCGCCGCCCAACTCGAGGCGGTACGGGCCGGTGTCCGGCAACCGGCCGCCGACGACCCGGGCGTGTGACCGACGGCGGCGCACCACCCGCACCGCTGTCGCGGCCTGCGCGCTCTGCCGGTCAGTCCAGGCGCGAACAGCCTCTCGGCCTGCGGCAACCGGTGCGGGTCGGGCAGCCGGTCGGCGACGACGTCCCGGAAGATCCGCCGGATCGGGGGGCCGAAGACACGGCCGGTCCGCCACGCCTCCCGGAGTTCCCCGGGTCGATCCCTCGTCATCGGCGCAGCGTAGCGGAAGAGGGCCGCGCCAGGCCGCCGCGGGCGGGGAACCGTCAGGCCGCGGAGCCGGTGGCGTCGTGGTCGGTGGACAGCGCGAGGTCCCGCCAGGCGTCGGTCTCCTTGCGGAGCTCGGCGATCTTGCCGTCCATCGCCGCGGCGCAGTCGCTGCCGAGCTGGGCGCGCATCGGCGGGTGGTCGGAGTCGGCGAGCTCGATCATGGCCCTCGCGCCCTTGACCGGGTCGCCGGGCTGCGTGTGGTTGAGGCCGGGGACGGCGTCGCGCACCGCGCCCGCTGTGGCGGCGTAGTCGTCGATCACCCGGCCCTCGGTGTGGAGGCTGGACGCGTCGAGGAAGTCGGTGCGGAAGTAGCCCGGTTCGACGATGACGACGTGGATGCCCAGCGGGGCCAGTTCGCCGTGGAGGGCCTCGGACAGCCCCTCCACCGCGAACTTGGTCGAGCAGTAGACACCGAAGCCCGGCGCGCCGCGGAAACCGCCGATGGAGCTGAGGTTGAGGATGCGGCCCGACCTCTGCCGGCGCATGACCGGCAGGACGGCGCGGGTGACGTTGGCCAGACCGAAGACGTTCGTCTCGTAGACCGCCCGGAACGCCGCGTCCGAGGTCTCCTCCACCGCGCCGAGCACTCCGCGTCCGGCGTTGTTGACCAGGACGTCGATCCTGCCGAAGGCGTACACGGCCGCGTCGACCGCCGCGCGGGCCTGCGCTTCGTCGGTCACGTCCAGGGCGACCGCGAGCACCCGTTCGCCGTACGCGGAGAGCGCTCGTTCCACGTCCCGGGGGTCGCGTGCCGTCGCCACGACGCGGTCGCCGCGTTCCAGCGCCTGACGCGCCACTTCCAGCCCGAATCCGCGGGCCGCGCCGGTGATGAACCAAGTGATCATGACAGACGGCCTCCCGGAGTCAAGTGCGCGATGAGGTTCTGGCCGCCGTCGATGTCGTACGTCCCGCCGGTGAGCGCGTCGTTGCACATGATGTGGGTGGCGAGCGCGGCGACGTCGGCCGGGCCGACGACCCGCCGGATGGGCAGTTCGGCGCGCAGTGCCTCGCGCCGGGCCTCGAGCCGGTCGCCCAGGAGCGACGCCGACAGGGAGGTGTCCACGAATCCGGCGGCGATGAGGTTGACGCGGATCGGCGCCAGCTCGAGCGCCAGGTTCGCGGTGAGGGCGGGCAGGGCCGCGGTCAGGGTGGACGCGACGGCCAGGCCGACGCCCGGTCGCCGGCCGCCCGTGCCGCCGATGAACAGCAGTGTGCCGCCGGGGCGGACCTTGTCGGCGCTGTAGAGCGCCACCGCCAAGGTCATGGCGAGGCGTTCGCCGAAGTGGCGGCGGGCCTCCGCGAGGTCCATGTCGGCCAGCGGCATGTAGAAGGGGCTGCCGGCGGTGAGCAGCACGTGGTCGACCGTGCCCGGCAGGCACTGGAAGAACTCCTTGAGACGGTCCGTGTCGGTGGCGTCGAAGGCCGCCGTGCTCAGCGGGCGGAGCTCGTCCGCGGCCTGCCGAAGCCGCTCGGGGTTGCGTCCGACCAGGACGACCTCGCCGCCGCCGGCCCGCACGCGGCGCGCGGTCTCCAGCCCGATGCCGGCACTGGCCCCGATCACCACGACCGTCTGGCCGTCCAGGTCAGAGGGGTCGTGGTGCGCCTCGCGGCCCGTCATGGGCACCTCCGGTTGCCGTCCCGTCGTGACAGGGTTCAGACCAGTGCCTCACCGCCGTGCAGTTGCGGGAACAGCGCCTCGGTGCCGCCGGACAGTGCTGCCCGGACCCGCTTGGTGACGTCGTCGGCGAGCACCTCGTCCGCTCCGGCCTCCACGCCGGCGAGGGTGGCACGCGCCACCGTGGCGGGGTCCTCCTTCGGACCGGTCACGGCGGCGGCCATCTCCGTCGCGAGATAGCTGACGTGGAGCGCGGTGACCTGCGTGCCCTGCTCGGCGAGCGCCACCCGCAGGGCATTGGTGATCGACCACTCGGCGGACTTGGCGGCGGCGTATCCCGCGGTGCGCGGGACGGTCACCCAGGACATCACGGAGAGCACGTTGACGATCGCGCCGCCCCCGTTGCGCCCGAGGACGGGTGCGAACGCCCTGCTCATGGCGAGGGTGCCGAGGACGTGCGTCTCGAACTCCGAACGGAACGCATCCAGCTCGGCGGTGAGGACGTTCGCCCGGGTCGTGGAACCCGCGTTGTTGATCAAAAACGTCACGTCCCCGGCCTGCTCGGCCGCGGCACGGACCGACTCCTGGTCGGTGATGTCCACTGCGATCGGGACGGCATCGGGGACGGAGACCTTCGCGGGGTCGCGGGCTCCCGCGTAGACCTTGGCGGCCCCTGCCTCGAGGAGCGCGCGGACGAACTGCTCACCGAGCCCGCGGTTGGCTCCGGTGACGAGGGCGACGGACCCTTGGACCTTCATCGGGGCACCTTCCCGGAGCGCGGTCTCGGGGCTGCCCTCGCGGTCACGGCGTGCCACGGCAGCCCGTAGTCGTCCTCCCTCTTCGAACGTATATCGCCCGTGTTGCCGCCACCACCCGAAGCGGCGACCGCCGCCATGGCCCCGTCCCCGTCCCCGTCCCCGGCCCGGGGACGGGGACGGGGCGGGGCGGGGGCGAGGAGCCGTGCGGGTGGCGGAGGCACTCCTTCGGCCGCGCTCACGATGCCGTGGCCGCCACGGTCCGGAGACTGGTGCTCGGCAACTCAATGTCGTCGAGGAGGTCGGCGTGACGGGCGAGTCCCCCGGCAGGGCGGATCAGCAGGAGTCGTCCGGGGAGACGACCGAGCCGAACGAGACGAACGGCGCGGCGGAGGCCCCCGCGCCCACGGGCCGGCGCCGGACGCTGCTGGACGAGCTGACCAATCCTCCGCCGCCTCCGCCGCCTCCGCCCCCGGAGGCGGCGGAGCGCACCCCCGTGAACCCGCTGAAGACCTGGGTGCCCCTCGTCCTGCTGCTGGCCCTGGTGTTCTGCGTGGTCCAGGCGCTGCGCCCGCTGCCGGCACCCACGCTGAAGCTGACCGCGGCGCCCTCGTACACCTTCGACGGCGAGCGTCCGTCACTGCCGTGGCCCGCCGAGGGCCAGGCGGTGCTGGAGGCCGAGGGTCTGGGCCGGATCGGCGCCTTCGGCGAGCAGCGGCCGGTGCCGATCGCGAGCGTCGCGAAGGTGATGACGGCCTACGTCATCCTGCGCGACCACCCCATCGAGCCGGGCGACACGGGCAGGACCGTCGAGGTCGACCGCAAGGCCGAAGACCAGTTCGGCAGCGGGCAGACGGAGGGGGAGTCCGTCGTCAAGGTGACCGAGGGGCAGGAGCTGAGCGAGTACGAGGCGCTGGAGGCCGTCATGCTGCCCTCGGCCAACAACATCGCCCGCCTTCTGGCGCGTTGGGACGCGGGATCGGAGGCGGCGTTCGTGAGGAAGATGAACGCCGCCGCCAGGGGACTCGGGATGCACGACACGACGTACACCGACCCGAGCGGCCTGGAGGCGACCACCGTCAGCACCGCGAGCGACCAGGTCAAGCTGGGGCACGCCGCGATGAAGGACCCGGTCTTCGCCGAACTCGCGGGCAAGACCCGCTACACGGACCTGAACGGCGACGTGCAGCACAACGTCAACCGGCTCCTCGGAAACGGTGACGTCGTCGGCATCAAGACCGGCAGCAGCACCAAGGCCGGCGGCAACCTCCTCTTCGCGGCCGTCCGTGACTTCGACGGAACGGAGCAACTCGTCGTCGGCGCGATGCTGGGGCAGCACAAGGCCGACATCCTCGACACGGTGCTGGGCCGCAGCGACACCCTGCTCCAGGCCACGCTGCGGGCGCTCGTCTCGGACACCGTTGTCAGGAAGGGGGAGACCGTCGGCTACGTGGACGACGGCCTCGGCGGCCGGACCGGGGTCATGGCGACGGAGGACGTCCGGGCGATCGGCTGGAGCGGCCTGAAGGTCCGTCTTTCCCTGGACGCACCCCGGAACGGGGTTCCGCACGCGGCGCCGGCCGGGGCCCCGGTCGGCACCCTCACCGTCGGGGACGCCGACAGCGCCGTCAAGGTCCCGGTCGCCGTCGCCGGCCACCTGTCCTCGCCGTCGTTCGGCTCCAAGCTCACCCGCCTCGGCTGACCGCCCCGCCCGCGGCCACGGGCGACGGCGGCTCCCCGGGCCTTCAGACGAGGTGGTCGGCGACCAGGTCCGCGAACTCCTGCTCGGTGAGCACCCTCGTGCCCAGTTCCTGTGCCTTGGCGAGCTTGGACCCGGCTCCCGTCCCCGCGACGAGGATGGTGGTCTTCTTCGACACGCTGCCCGAGGAGGTGCCGCCGGCGCTGCTGACGAGTTCGTTCATCTCGTTGCGGTTCCGCCCGGCGAGGAGCCCGTTCATGCCGCCCGTGATGACGACGACCTCACCGTCCAGGGGCTTCGCCACGCCGGACGTCCCGGCGGGGTTCGCCGAGGGTTCGGTCATGGTGAGGCCCGAGGCGACGAGCTTGTCGATGACGGGGCCCATGGCCGCGACGTGGGCCGCGATCCGGGGAGCGTTGGCCGCCGGAAGCTTGTGCACCGCGGCCAGGGCGTCGGCGTCGGCGGCGCGTATCGCGTCCATCGTGCCGAAGTGACGGGCGATCTCCCGGGACAGCGTGCGTCCGGTGCGGACGATGCCCAGCGCGCAGAAGACCCGGTTGAGGGGCTTGTTCTTGGCCGCCTCTATCTGCGCCACCACGGTGTCGGCCCGTTTCTCGCTGCGGGTCGCGTCGACCAGTTGCCCACGCGTGAGGCCGAACAGGTCGGCCACGTCGGAGACCGCGCCGCCTTCGACCAGGGCTTCGAGGTAGGTGACGCCGAGACCGTCGATGTCGAGCTGGTCGCGGCCCACGGCGTACCGCAGGGCCGCGAGCAGCCCGCATCCGCCGCCGGCGCCGCCCGCGCACTCCCAGCGTTCGCCGGAGGTGTCGATCTCGCCGCCGCACGTCGGGCACGACTCGGGGAAGACGACGGGCGTCTCCTCGCCCGTGCGCAGTTCCACGACGGGGGCCTCGATACGGGGGATGATGTCGCCGGCCTTCCACACCATGACGGTGTCGCCGATCATCATGCCGCTGTCGCGGATGAACTTCGGGTTGTGCAGGGTCGCGTACCGCACGACGCTGCCGTCGACCTCGACCGGCTCCAGCACGGCGCGCGGCGCGATGACGCCGGTGCGCCCGACGTTCCACTCCACCGCGAGAAGCTTCGACTGCCGCACGGCGGCCGCGAGTTTGTACGCCGTCGCCCAGTGCGGGTGGCGGCTGCCGAACCCGGCGCGCTCCTGCTCGGCGACCGCGTCGGCCTTGATGACGACACCGTCGATCCCGAACGGCAACTCCGCGCGCAGCGCGGCGATCTCGTCGACGCGGCGCTGGACCTCCTCCACCGTGGCGCAGACGCGCGGACCCACCGGTGTCGCGGCCGTGGTCTGCACCCCGGCGGTGGCGACGGCGTCCATCATCTCGGTGTGCGTGGCACCGGGCAGGCCCACGGCGCCGTACGCGTAGAAGGTCGTCTCGATCACGTAGGGGCGGTCCTTGGCGCGCAGCGTGCCGGCCGTGCCGTTGCGCGGGTTGGAGAAGACCTTCGCCCCGTGGGCCGTGCGTATGGCGTTGGCCGCCTCGAACTGCTCCCGGGTGAGCAGGACTTCGCCGCGGACCTCGAAGGTGGCCGGCGAGTCGAGCCGCAGGGGCAGCCCCACGATCGACCCGATCGCGTGGGAGACGTCCTCGCCGAAGGTGCCGTCGCCCCGGGTGACGAGCTGCGTCAGGCGCCCGTCCACGTACCGGGCGGCGATGGCGGCGCCGTCCAGCTTGGGCTCGATGACGTAGCCGCCCTGCACCGGTGCCCCCAGGCGGCGGGCGACGGACGCGTCCCACTTGGCGAGTTCCTCCGGGCTGAACACGTTGTCGAGGGACAGCATGGGGACGATGTGGGCGACATCCCCCGTCGGCGCGGCACCGCCGCCGACCTTGCCCGTGGGGGAGTCCTCCCGCACGTCCTCGGGGTGGCCCACCTCGTAGTCGCGGATGCGCGAGGCCAGCAGGTCGTAGGCGGCGTCGTCGATCGGGCTCGTCCCGTCGCCGTAGTAGGCGGCGCACGCCTGCAGGGCCGTGTCCACGGCGGAACGGTAGTCCTCACGGGACACCAGCGGGTCAGCGATCACTGTCGTCATGTCCGGCATCCTGGTGCAGGGGTCTGACAGTGGGCCCGGAGCGGGGACCGCGCCTGTGGAGAACCTCGGCGTCCGCGGGCGTGTCCGGTAGGGCGCCCGGTCCGCCGGGAGCGCGGTCAGGCCGGCTCCTTGCCGATACCGCCCGCCCCCTGACGGCCGACGGCGCCGTGAGGGCCGTCAGACCGCGTCGACCGGGTGGCGCCGTACGAAGTCGAGGACGGTCCACGCGACGAGGCCGGGGTCCTCCAGGGGCATCGCGTGGCTGACGCCCGGCAGCGTCACCTGCTCGGCGCGGGGGAGACGCGGGGCCGGCGCGCGGTTCCGGGCCCGGTAGGGACTGCCCAGGCGTTCCCCCTCAGCGCCCGCCACCAGGAGCACCGGCCGGCGCAGCGCCTCGAGACCCGCGGCGTCGGCGTCCCACGCGGCGAACGCGGCTCGCTCGTGCTCGAAGAAGTACCTGCCGCTGAGGACCGACTTCCGGAAGCCCTCCGTGCCGAGCACTCGCGTCATGACGTCCAGGTGGCCGGGGGAGCACACGCTCCCCGGGAAGTGGCCGTAAGCCCGTGCCAGGTCCCCTTCCGCCGCGGCGGCGACGGCCCGGCGCATGGCGTCGCCCGGCGGTTCGTCGCCCGGCGGTTCGTCGGCGGCCTACGGGAGCGCCGCTTCCACCAGGACCATCGACCTGACGATCCCCGGGTGCGCGGCGGCCAGTTGCAGGGCGTGGGTGCCCCCGGTCGAGTGGCCGACCACGTGGGCCTGCCCGATCCCCTGCGCGCCGAGCACTTCCGCGAGGTGTCGCGTGTGGCCGGTGACGCTCAGCCGGCCGCTCCGATCCCGGCTCCGGCCGTACCCGGCGCGGTGGGTGCGTACGACGCGGAGGCCGGGCAGCAGCCCGGCGAGCGGTGCGAACCAGTCGGCGCCGAAGGAGCCGTGGACGAGCAGCACCGCGTCGCCTTCCCCCTCGTCCCAGAAGGCGATGTCCGCGTCCGATGTGAGGAGGTGGTGTAGCGCCGGCATGAGCATCGCCTCGAATGGGACGGCGTTTTGTCGTTTTTCGCGTAACTCCGGGAGAGGCCGCGCTGTTCCCTGCATGGGCGATTCTCCGGGCGTCGGAGGGTCAACAGTGTGTGTCCCCCCACATGGAGGCCCCGTGGTGTGCGGCCGGCGTCACGGCGAAGGCCGCGCGAAAGGGCATTTGAGCTGGTACTTCTCCCTCGGGAGGCGGGTCGGCGCGTGGCGATGACAGCGAAAGGTGAATGTTGTGAACAGTAGGATTTTCGGGTGAACGTTGTGAAGCGGCGGGTGCGCCGCCTTTGGGTACTCATGGCTCTGATCCTTGCCGCGGCCGCGGGGTTGATCGCCGTGCGGTCGTACGGCGTGGACACGATCGCCCCGCGCGACGTGCGCGGCCGGGCCGCGGCCAAGGGGAGCGCGGCGCCTGCAGGAGTGGACTGCGAGAAGGCGAAGTGCATCGCGCTCACGTTCGACGGCAACCCCGGTGAGCCGACCGACAGGCTGCTGGACCTCCTGGACCGCTACGACGCGCCGTCGACGTTCTTCCTCGAGGGCAGGCGCATCCACAAACACCCTGATGTGGTGCGGAGGATCGCCGACGAGGGACACGAGATCGGCAACCACACGTGGACGCACCCGCGGCTGACCGACGTCTCCGACGCGCAGATCCGCGACGAGCTGCGCCGCACCGCGAGGGCCATCGCTGACATCACCGGCAGGACACCCACACTGATGCGCCCGCCCCAGGGACGCAGCGACGACCGGGTCTCCCGGATCTCGCGGGAGCTCGGGCTGGCACAGATCCTGTGGACGGTCACCGCCAAGGACTACCTGACGACCGACTCGGTGCTGATCACCAGGCGCGTCCTCGACGGCGCCGACCGCGACGGCATCATCCTGCTCCACCCGCTGCACAAGGGCACCGTGCCCGCCATGCCCGGCATCCTGAAGGAGCTCCGCGCCCAGGGCTACACGTTCGTCACCGTTTCCCAGCTTCTCTCCCCCGCCGCCGCCGAGCCCGGAAAGGCCTACCGGTGACGCCGCCGCCGACTCGCGCCCGTGGAGCGGGCGGATGCCGCGCCGAGCGCTGAGAGCCCGGCTCCACGGGTCCGTGGCACGCGTCAGGAAGCCGCCGCGGCCCGCTCGGACTCGCCGCGAAGGACGCAGAATTCGTTGCCTTCGGGGTCGGCGAGAACCGCCCAGCCGGTGCCGTCGGGATTCCGGTGGTCCCCGACGAAGGTGGCACCGAGGCCCAGCAGCCGTTCCACTTCCTCATCACGTGTGGTCTCGGGGCGCAGACACAGATGGAGCCGGTTCTTGACCGTCTTGGGCTCGGGCACCTGGTTGAAGTACAGCACCGGCCCCTCCGCCGACATCACCTGGGTCTCCCTGTCGCCCGGCCGGTCCTCGGGATGCAGAGGGCGGCCGGTCGCCGCGCTCCAGAAGCGGGCCAGCCCATAGGCATCCGCACAGTCGATCGCCACGCTCTGCACCACCGAAACCATGGGCGCGAGCATTCCTGACTTCGGCTCCGGACGCCACCGGGTTCTGGACCGGCGGCGTCACTCTCTAGGATCGGCCTGGCACGCGGAACGCGCACGGACGGGGTGGGAGATGGCAGGCCGGGTCACGGCGGTGAGCCGCAACGCGACGTACTCGTTCAGCAAGCCCCACCGCGAGTCCGTCACGCTGCTCGCGGGGCTCGGCGTCGAAGGGGACGTCCACGCCGGCGAGACCATCCGACACCAGTTCCGGATGACCTACGAGCCCGACCTGCCGAACCTGCGCCAGGTCCATCTGATGCACGAGGAACTCTTCGACGAGCTGGCCCGCAAGGGCTTCGACGTCTCGGCCGGCCAGCTCGGGGAGAACGTCACCACCCGCGGCGTGGACCTCCTGGGCCTGCCCACCGGCACCTTGCTGCACCTCGGCGAGGAGGCCGTGGTGGAGGTGACGGGGCTGCGCAACCCGTGCCAGAAGATCAACGACTTCCGCAAGGGCCTGCTCGGCGAGATGTTCGCCATGGACCCGGAGTCGGGGGAGTTCACCTTCAAGTCCGGCGTGATGGGCGTGGTGAGGCAGGGCGGGGTCGTCCGCCCCCAGGACCCGGTCGAGATCGAACTCCCGCCCGCCCCGCACCGACCCCTCGAACGCGTCTAGCGTCGCGGCAGGACGGCGCCGGGCGGCGGCGCGTCCGGCGCCGCACAGCCGACGGCCAGGTCCAGCAGGCCCATGCGCAGCCCGGGCGTACGGGAGGGGCCAGCGGTTGTGCGCGCCGGGAGCGCAGGCGGTCACCAGGCCCGTGCCGGTGTCGTCGAGGACGCGGAGCGCGTGCTCGCTCCACACACGGCCGCGGCGGTCCACGTCGCGGCGCACCGCCGTCCGTCCGGCCCGCAGAATGCTCATCGCCCTCTCCTGTCGTGTGCGCGAGTGGCAAGTATCCAGGCCACCGTTCGAGTGGCGGCTCCGCACCCGTCCGACGCGCCACGCGGCCCCGGGCCGGGATCTCGGCTTCACTCGGTGGTGCCCACGCACTTTCGTACCCGGACCGAACGGGGTGCCAGTGAGGACGACCGGTATCAGCCCACGCGGCGGCGCAGCCCCGGAGAATCCGCTGCAGGGACGCGTGGCCGTCGTGACCGGCGCCGCCAGGGGTGTGGGCGAGGCACTCGCCCGTCACCTGTCGGCCCTCGGCACGCGGGTGGCGCTCCTGGGGCGGGAGGAGGCGACCCTGCGTGAGGCGGCCGCCTCGTTGCCCAGCCCGAACATCTTCGTCGAGGCGGACGTCACCGACCGTGCCGCACTCGACGCCGCCGCCCGGCGGGTGGACGCCGAACTCGGGCCCGCGAGCGTGGTGGTGGCCAACGCGGGGATCGCCGCGGGCGGGCCCTTCGCCCGGACCGACGCCGCCCTCTGGCAACGGGTCATCGACGTCAACCTGGTGGGTGCGGCGAACACGGCCAGGGCCTTCCTCCCCCAGTTGACCCGCACCCGCGGCTACTTCCTGCAGATCGCCTCGACCGCGGCCTTCTCCGCCGCCCCGCTGATGAGCGCCTACTGCGCGTCCAAGGCCGGCGCCGAGTCCTTCGCCCAGGCGCTGCGCGGCGAGGTCGAGGCCGACGGCGTGACCGTCGGCATCGCCTACCTCCACTGGACCGGCACGGACATGATCACGGACCTCGACGACCACCCCGTGCTGCGTGCCCTGCGGCGGAGCCAGCCGTCCTTCGCCCGCCGCGTCCACCCTCCGGCAGAGGTCGCCGACCTGCTCGCCACCGGCATCGCCCGGCGCGCCCACCATGTGTACGCCCCGCCCTGGCTGCGCTGGTGCCAGCCGCTGCGGCCGCTGTTCCCCCCGGTGGTCTCCTGGATGGCCCGCCGTGAACTGCTCGCCTTGGCGGACTCGGAACTGGGCTCCGCCACCGGCGTCATGGGGGCCGGTGGCCGCGCCGACTGGGACGCCTTCACGTCGCCCGGCGGGCCGGAGCGGCCGAACCGGCCACCGAACGGCCACGCCGGCTGACCCGCTCGGCCGGCCGCGCAACTGCGCCGGGTGGAAACGGAGTTGCTCGTCCCGACGCGCGACGAGGAGGCCCCCACACCGGCAGGCTCCGAGGGCACGTTCTGTGTCGCCGTCCACACTCGATCTGGGCGACGCGCAGCGACACGCCGGTGCTCCGGATGACGCGGAGCCTCACTACCGGCAGGCGCTCCGCCTTCCGAAGCCCGTGCTCCGGACCTGCTCTCCCGTGCCCAAGCCGAAGCCGCGCAGGCGGCGGGCCCGGCACCGCGCGCCCCGTCAGCGGGGAGGGCGCCGGCCGGTGAGCCGCTGCCACCGGTCGCGGGCGGCCTCGAGGCCCACGAGTGCCTCGGCGAGCGCGGGGTCGCGGCGGGCGGTCATCAGGCGCAGGTGCCTGCGGGCTTCCTGGGCGGGGCCGGTGTCCGCGCGGGCCGCCTTGAGGCCGTCCTCCGCCTTCTTGACCGACGTGGCGAGCCCGATGAGGTACGTGCTCTCCGTGGCGACCGCGTTCTCTATGCGCACGCCGAAGCCGCGAACGGTGTCCTCGCCGTGCTCGCCGGGCGGATAGGACTGCAAGTGGACCCCGTCCGGCCGCCTGAGGTAGATGTGGTTGCCGATCGTGCTGTGCTCGAACCGAACCTGCAGTCCGTCCAGGGGCAGGACCTTCTTCTTCGGCCCGGATATCACCATCACGTGTTCGTGCAGGGACACTTTGCCGAGCGCCGCGACGAAGGCACCCTTGCCCGGCCGGCGCAGCCGCGCGAGGTGCCGCTCGGCGTCGCCGACACGGCGCCGGTGCGCGCGGTCGGCCCGGGCGACCCGCGCCCGTGCCCCGGCCAGTTCGCGCCGCGCCCTGCGGCGCAGCTTCCGGACGGCCCGCCTGGCGCGGTCCAGGGCGTCCCTGTCGGTGTCATGACGGCCGGAGAGCGCGAATCTCCAGCCGCCGGGGTATCGGTGGAGCCGCCGCGCCACTCCAGCGAGCACGAGGATCACGACGGTCAGGGTCATCCCCGCTATGCCCACGTGCCCACCTCACCCAGTGACAGCCGCCGAGGTGCTCAGGCGCACGGGGCGGTGGAACGAGTCGAAGGTGCCGAATCTGGTGCATATCGGAAGATATGCCCAGTCAAGTCTCGGTGGATGCGCGCACACTACCGGCATTTCCGGACCTCCCCGACGTGCCCGGTCCGCGGGCTGACGTGGCGTCGGGCTGCACCAACGCCGCTCCGGGGGCGGCCCTGCCCGTCGGCGCGCCGCAGGTGGGAGTGGTGGGCCGGGCCTCACGCCGCGTGGTGGGCCAGTCCGGCGTGCGGGTCGGCCATGCCCGGTGCGGGCGCGGGGTCGGCGTGGACCAGGGCGGCGGTCAGTCGGGGTAGCGCGTGGAGGAGGGCGTGTTCGGCCGCGACGGCGACGTGGTGGGCCTGACGCACGGTGAGGTCGCCGTCGACGGCCACGGCCACCTCGGCGCGCAGCCGGTGCCCGATCCAGCGCAGGCGCAGCTCCGCCACCTCGCGCACCCCTGGCACGTCGAGCAGGGCGCGCTCGGCACCGTCGACCAGCGCCGGGTCGACGGCGTCCATGACGCGCCGGAAGACCTCGCGCGCGGCGTCGCGGAGGACCAGCAGGATGGCCGCCGTGATGGCGAGACCGACGACCGGGTCCGCCAGGCGCCAGCCCATCGCCGCGCCCGCGGCGCCGAGCAGCACGGCCAGCGAGGTGAAGCCGTCGGTGCGGGCGTGGAGGCCGTCCGCGACCAGCGCGGCCGAGCCGATCTTCCGTCCGACGCGCATGCGGTAGCGGGCCACCCACTCGTTGCCGACGCAGCCGATCACCGCCGCGACGGCCACCGCGGGCAGGTAGGCGACGTCCCGCGGGTGCAGGAGCCGGTCCACGGCGGTCCAGGCGGCGAAGCCGGCCGACGCGGTGATGGTGGGGACGATGACGATCCCGGCGAGGTCCTCGGCCCGGCCGTAGCCGTAGGTGAAGCGCCGGGTGGCGACCCGCCGCCCGAGGGCGAAGGCGACGCCGAGCGGCAGCGCGGTCAGGGCGTCGGCCGCGTTGTGCACGGTGTCGCCGAGGAGGGCGACCGAGCCGGACAGGGCGACGACCACGGCCTGGGCGATCGCGGTGACGCCGAGGACGGCGAGCGAGATCCACAGGGCCCGCATGCCCTCGGCGGAGGACTCCAGGGCCCGGTCCACCTTGTCGGCGGACTCGTGCGAGTGCGGGCGCAGAAGGTGTCCCAGCCGGTGGCGCAGACCTGCCGTGCCCCGACGGCCCTCGTGGCCGTGCGCATGCCCGTGCTCCGGTCCGCGGCCGTGGTGGCGGCCGTGGTCCTGGTCGTGCTGCGGGTCGACGAGGTGCTCAACCTCGCCGATCACCACCTGGGCGGCAAACCACCGCACGCCTGAGACCGTTCGGGGATGCTTCATGGCGTAATGTGCGCCCTGTGCGAGGCCGCCACCGCGGAACGTGCCCGACGTTCCTCGTCGCGCTGCTGGCCGCATTCTGCTTCACCGTGGCCGGCTCGCCCGCGCACGCCCACGACGGGCTCCACGCCCACGTCCATCCGGCGAACTCGGAGGAGCGGCCCCACCCCGTCGCTCCGCACCACCCCGGCGAGGACTGCTCCCCGGACACCTCCGAACTGCCGGGGTCGCGCACCGGACCACGTGAGCACGGCTCCGGCCCCACACAGACCGGAGCCGCCGAAACGGCGCCCGGACAGGTGCCCGCCTCGCACAACACACCCGGGAGCGCCCCGGCCCCCGACGCGCGCATAGCGACCGCGGAACCCTCCGTCCTCTGCCTCTGGCGCATCTAGAAGACGCCCCCAGGACCGGCTGACGGTCCCTCGCCCCCGCCCGTGAGTGCACGGGAGGCGGGTGAGCCGTGCACGGCACTCTTCCCGATACCAGAAGGCGGACACCATGAACGAGCCCACCACCGGCCGCGACCTCGCCGCCGCGGTCGGCAACACGCCCCTGCTGTGGATCTCCCACCCCCTCACCACGCCCGGACGCGGCTTCTGGGCGAAACTCGAAGGCGCCAACCCCGGCGGCATCGAGGACCGCTCCGCCGTCCACATGGTCGGCCGGGCCCGCGAGCGCGGCGACCTCCTCCCCGGCGGGACCGTCGTCGCGTCCACCAGCGGCGCCTTCGGGCTCGGACTGGTACTCGCCGGACGGGTCTTCGGCCACCCCGTCACGCTGGTGACCGACCCGGACCTGGAGCCGGACATGAAGCGCCTGCTGCGCTCACGCGGTGCCCGCCTCGACATCGTCCGCGACGCCCACCCCTTCCGGGGATGGCAGGAGGCCTGCCGCAGGCGCGTCGGTGAACTGCTCGCTGCGGAGCCCGGGTCGTGGTGCGCCGACCCCTACGACAACCCCGACAACGCCGACGCCTACGCACCCCTGGCCAGGGAGCTGACCGAGCAACTGGGCCGGGTCGACGTCCTGGTCACCAGCGTCGGCACCGGGGGCCACTCGGCGGGCGTCAGCCGCACACTGCGCGCCCTCAACCCCGACCTGCACGTCATCGGGGTGGACACCGTCGGCTCCCTCACCTTCGGCCAGCCCGTCAGGCCCCGCCTCGTTCGGGGCATCGGCAGCAGCATCCACTCCCGCAACGTGGCGTACGAGCAGTTCACGGAGGTGCACTGGGTCACCCCGGCGGAAGCGGTCCACACCTGCCGTGCCCTGGCGCGCTCCCACTACGCGTCCGGGGGCTGGAGCGTCGGTGCCGTCGCCCTCGTCGCCGGATGGGCCGCCCGCACCTACCCCTCCGGGGCTCGCGTCGTGGCGGTCTTCCCCGACGGCCCGCACCGCTACCTGTCCACGGTCTACGACGACGAGTACTGCCGGGACCGCGGGCTGCTCGGCGCCGCCCCGGCCGCGGAGCCCGCGGAGATCGCCTCGCCCCACGACGGCGAGGCCACCCGCTGGACCCGCTGCCGCACGGTGACGAACCCGGTGGCGTCCCTCATCGCCCCGCCGGCGCACCCCGCGGAGGCGCCCGAGGCCGTGTGAGGCGGCACGGGCGGTCGTGTCCGCCGGGCGTCCGGCCCGGCGGACACGACCGCCCCGCTCGACGCGACCCGCCGCGCTTCGCCGGAGTACCGCTCCGCCCTTCGCACACGGCGAGAAGATCGACGCCCGCACCCTGCCCCAGCCCGAGGAGATCACGCCGAGCACCGGTGAGAACGACGGCGGGCACCCTGACGCGGGCGTGGGGAAGCGCGCCGGCAGTCGGGAGGACCGGAGCACCTACCACTCCGTCACACGGAGCATCGGCTCCCCGTGGACGGTGGGCTCGGAGGCCGACGGCGCCGCATCGATGATGACCGCGTTCACCGTCGGCGACCGCCTCTGCACCCCGCAGGCCGTCACCACGCCGGCGCCCCGCCCCGGGAGGCGGGGGCCGGCGGCGGCGTGCGCGCGGGCTACGGAAGCATGATCGTCCCGGACTTCCGGATGACCTGCTCGGCTCGGGCGCCCATGTCCTCGTCGAGGGGAGGCGGTGCCTCGCCGGGGCGGGCGGGTGTGCTGTGGTCGAGCATCAGCTGCTCGAGGCCGGGCGGTGTGTAGATGAAGAGCAGTCGCGCGGCGTGGATGCGCTTGTTCTTGAAGCCGTGCCGGATTCCCTTGGGCACATGGATGAAGTCGCCGGCCACGGCGGTGAACTCGTGGTCGCCGTCCACGAACTCCAGCTCGCCGTCGAGGACGTAGAACGTCTCGTCCTCCTGCGTGTGCGCATGGGGGACCGGGCCGCCGCCGGCCGGAACGGTGGCCTCGACGAAGCCGATGTTCCCGTTGGTCTGCGCGCCCGTCGCCTTGATCGTGTAGACGTCGTCCGCGGCCCATACGGTGGGCCCCTGGCCGGAGGGCACGTAGAGCGCGCCGCGCCGGCTCCGGATCGGGTCGTCGGGATCGGTCCCGGTCAGCAGAAAACTCATCGTGTCTCCGTGGCGTTAGCTGGACGGCCGGCCTTGTCGCCCCGAGCCTAGCAAAGTACTTGATGAGTCAAGAAAATGTCGCGGCGGCGGGGTTGGTGACGCCGCTCGCCCTGCCCCGGTATCCGGAGGTCTACGTGGTGCTGCCGACTCCCGACCGAACGCAACGACCCTGCTCCTCGTGCACGGGGCGTGGCCCGGCTCCTGGTGCGGGGACCGGGTGCGCTCCCCGCTCGCCGCCGACGGCCGGGCGACGCGCGTGGCCGACCTCCCCAGCGCCGGGCGAGAGACCGCCGGAGTCCGGGAGGACGCGGGCGAGGTGCTGCGGGGCCCGGAGAGGGGCGAGGGTCCGGTGGTCGTGGTCGCGCACTCCCATGCCAGGTCCTCGCGGAGGCGGCCGGGATCGCCCACGTCGTCCGTCCGGCCGCCTACCGGCTGGAGGCCGGGCCGGTGAGACCGTTCCGGGCTGTCACCCGGCCGCCGTCGCCCCGGAGCCGCGGGGGTTCCGGCCGGTGCCGGACGACCCGGTCGCCACGTTCTGCGGTGACGTACCGCGACGAGCGGCCGAGGCGGCGTCGCGCCGCTGGGGCCGCGGAGCACGAAGTCGTTCGTCCGGCCCCTGGCCGGTGCGGGCCGGCGCGCGGTCCCGTCCACGTATGTCGTGTGCGAGCGGGACAGCGCGGCGCGCCCTCCAGGAGGGGACATGGCCGTTCGCACCGCCGGGCCGGTCCGGCTGCCCAGTCACCACTCGCTGCTCCTGTCCATGCCCGGGGTCTGCGCCTCGCTCTTCGCGCGGATCGCCCGCGAGGCGAGCGCCTGAGCGGGGGATCGCGACACCACCTCCAGGTGAAGGCTTCCACCGAGGCACCCTCAGCGGCCGCCCGGGCGATGGGCCCAGGCGCCCGCGGGGGGTGGATCGCCGGGGTCGGAAGGCTTGATTCCGTGGTATCCAGGCCTGGGTCGGGGCGATCGACTGGCGGAGGAGAGAGCCGTGAGGGCACGGGGCGTGGCATTGCTGGCCGTGGTGTTTCTCGCCACCGCGACACTCGGCTCGACGGGCTGCACTCTCACCATCGGCAAGACCTCGGGCGCGCCGGCGGACGGCGGAGTGGTCACCGCGACCGCTTCCGCCGCGTCACCGTCGCCCACGCCACCCTCCGCGTCCGCGTCGGCTTCCGCCGCGCCCTCCCCGTCGCTCGCCCCGACGTCCTCGCCGAGCCGTGGCGCGACACCGGTCCCCGTTCGCGGACCGGGTCAGAAGCTGGTGGTCATGACCATCAGCGGCGGCTTCGCGGGCGTCCACCAGGAAGTGACGCTACGCGGTGACGCCACCGTCCTCACCAGGGGCAGGGGCGGACCCGTGGTGTACCGCGCCGGCGCCGCCCGGTTCAGGGAACTGCGCATCCTGCTGGGCGACCCGGAGCTGGAGGACGTACCGGACTTCACGATGAACATGTCGGCGCACGACATGTTCCAGTACACCCTGCAATTCAACGGCCGCACGATCATGACGGACCGCTCCAGCGAACTGCCCGCACTGGAACGGCTCATCAACGCGCTGAGCCGCTGGCTCCCGAAGAGCTGACCCGGACCGCACCGCCGCGAACAACGGAGACCCGGAACACGTACGCCAGGAATACGGAAGGTGAATTCCGCTCCTGCCCTGAGGCGCAACTCACCACTTCCCGCCCGGGCGGGCCGTCGGTGCCGTGTGAGAATGCCTGGGTCCAGGCCCAGAAACAGAGAGCCATGAAGATCCGATGCAATCCTCGGTGTACACGGCCGACGTCGGCGCCGGCATGCCCCAGGGGCTGGTTGGTCGCGCGGGCGACGTGGAGCGCATCGAGGGGCTGCTCGGCTCGGTCGATTCCGGCGGCGCGGTGCTGCTCACCGGCGAGCCCGGGGTGGGCCGGACGGCGCTGCTCGGCCACCTCGCCCTGAGGGCGACGGCAGCCGGGGCCAGGGTGCTGCGGGCCGCGGGCACGGAGTCCGAGAGCGGCGTGGAGTACGCGGCGCTCAACCAGCTCCTCTTCCCGCTGTGGGAGGAGGATCCGCAGGCGGTGGACGGGGCCCACAGCGCGGCCCTGCGGGTGGCCCTGGGCTTCGGCGAGGGAGCGCCGCCCGAGCGGTTCCTCGTCTCGAACGCGGCTCTGGTGCTGCTCCGCCGGGCGGCCGCCGCCACGCCGATCCTGCTGGTCGTCGACGACCTCCAGGCCGTGGACCCGGCCAGCGCGGCCGTGCTGGGCTTCGTGGCCCGCCGGCTCGCGGGCAGCCGTGTCCGGTTCCTCGCCGCCCGCAGGGGACGCCGAGGCCGCGCCGAGACCGCGGTACGCGCCGAGTACGAGGTCCTGCCGCTGGACGAGGGCGCGTCGCGGCTGCTGGCGAGCGCGTCCCATCCGGACCTCGCGGCTCCCGTCGTGGAGTGCGTCGCCGCCGCCGCGCTGGGCAATCCGCTGGCCCTGGTCGAACTGCCGGCAGCCCTGACCGGGCCTCAGCGCGCCGGGCTGGAGCGCCGGCCGGCCGCGCTGCCGCTCACCCGGCGGCTGCGCGAGGTCTTCGGCTCGTGCGTGGCGGGACTGCCCGAGGCGACACGCCGTCTGCTGCTGGTGCCCGCGCTGGAGGGGACGGGGGACCTGGCCGTCCTGCAGTGCGCCGCCCAACGGCTCGGCGCCGGGGCCGATCTGACGGAGCTGGAGGCCGCCGAGCGCGACGGCCTCGTACGGATCGAGGAGTTCGACCACCGTCTGAGCTTCCGGCACCCGCTGTACCGTGCCGCGGTCGTCGAGGCGTCCACCTCCGCGGAGCGCCGCCGCGTGCACCGCGAACTCGCCGAGGTGCTGCACGACCGTCCCGACCAGCGTGCGTGGCACCTGGGGGAGGCGTGCGTCGAACAGGACGAGGACGTCGCGGCGTTGCTGGAGGGCACCGCCCACCGGGTCCTGCGGCGCGGCGACGCCACGGCCGCGATCCGGGCGCTGACCAAGGCCGCGCACCTGAGCCCCGGCGCGGCCGACCGGGGCCGCCGGCTGGCCGCGGCCGCCTACATACGTGCGGACGCCTCCGGTGAACTGACCATGGCCTCCCGCCTCCTGGACGACGCCCGGCGCTTTGGCCCCGACGACCGCGCGTCCCTCTACTCGGCCGCGGTCGCCGTCCACCGGCTGCTCGACGGCGAGGGCGACATCGACACCGCCCATCAGATACTCCTCGGCGCGATCGAGAACGGCGACCATCCCTACGGTGCCTGCGACCCGGCGCTCGAGGAGGCTCTGTACCTGCTGTTGCTGCTGTGCTGCCTCGGCGGCCGGGCGGAGTTGTGGGAACCCCTCCACAAGATCCTGGAGCGGCTCGGGCCCGACGCTCCCCGCCTGCTGGCGGTGAACGTCGCCACCCAGGGCGACCCCGCGCGCACCGCCCTGCCGGCGATGGGCGACCTGGAGGAGCTCATCGCGGGCCTGCCGCAGGAGACCGCCCCGTCGAGGATCACGCGGATCGGTACCGCCGGCATCGCCGCCGACCGGCTCACCGGAGTGCGCGACGCCGTCTCGCGCGTTTCGTCCCAGGGGCGCAGGCAGATCGTCACCCTCCCGCTGCTGTGCACGGACGCGTTCCTCTCGGGCCGGTGGGACGACACGACCGAACTGGCCGACGAAGGGCTGCGCCTGTGCAAGGAGCACGCCTTCGAGGCCGTCTCCTGGTACTTCCTGTACTACAAGGCCGTCGTCGCGGCGGCGCGCGGCGAGGCCGGCGTCGCCGAGGAGACGGCCGACGCGATGGGCGTGTGGGGGACCTCCCGCGGCGCGCGCCATCTGGTGACCCTGGCGGAGCACATCCGGGTGCTCGTCGCGCAGGCGGAGGGCGACTTCGAACGCGCCTACCGGCACGCGGCCGCCATCAGCCCGCCCGGCGAGCTGGCCCCCTACACACCCGTGGCTCTGCTGGTGGTCGGGGACGTGGTGGAGGCGGCCGTGCGCACCCAGCGGCCGGCGGAGGCCGCGGCGCACGTGGCCGCCGCCCGGCACGCCGGGATCGCCGCGCTCTCCCCCCGCAGGGCCATGCTCGTCGACGCGTCCCGCGCGATGGCCGCCGAAGCGGACGAGGAGGCGATCGGGCTGTTCGAGCGGGCCCTGGCGCACCCCGGCGTCCAGCAGTGGCCCTTCGACCTGGCCCGCGTGACCCTCGCCTACGGCGAACGGCTGCGCAAGGCGCGATCGACCACCGACGCCAGGGCGTCGCTGAGCGCGGCACTGGCGACCTTCGAGCAACTCGGCGCGCGCCCATGGGCGGACCGGGCGAGGCGGACCCTGCAGGCGACCGGCTGGATGGTCAAGCGCGCCGACGGACCGGAGTCGGTCAGCCTCACCCCGCAGGAACTCGAGATCGCCCATCTCGCCGCCTCCGGCCTGACCAACAAGCAGATCGCCGAGCGGCTCTACCTCTCCCCCCGCACCGTGGGCGGGCATCTGGGCCGGGTCTTCCCCAAGCTCCGCATCACCTCCAGGGCGGCGCTCCGCGACGCCCTGACGGGCCTTGCCAGGCGTTGACCGCGGTGGGTGCGGTCCGCCCCGACTCCGGTACGCGGCCACTGCACGGGCGGGCAAGACGCCGTGCACAACGGGGCAAGGTGCCCGGTGCGAAGGCATTCTACGGTCGAGGTGTCCCACCACGAATGGGGCGCCATTGCGCGGGTCCGGGACCGCTCGTGGATCCGTCGGATCCCGGCCCCGCGCACAGACCTTGAGGAAGTGACGCCGATGCCGGACATCGGACAGTTCGAGGAGGAACCGGACGACGGACAGCCGTTGCGGCACCTGGCGGTCGCGGGGGGTGCGCTGTGGGTCCTCGCCGTGTGTGCGGTCTGCGTGATCCTGCCGTTGTACATTCATCCGAGCCTCGCGTGCGGGATCGCGTCGCTGGTCACCGCGGGGGTGGTGGCGGTGGTGATGGGCCGTGTCCAAGACCGGTACCGCCACGGCGCGGCGCGCGCGCTCGTCGTGGCGGACACCGTACGGCGGACCCTGCTGCGGCCGCTCCCCGAGCGCGTCGGCGCGCTGGGGCTCGCCTCCGTCTACCGGGCCTGCGGAGGACGGGGACAGGTGGGCGGGGACCTCTACGCCGTCGCGCGGAAGGGCCGGACGACCCGCCTCATCATCGGTGACGTGTGCGGCAAGGGCCTGCCCACCTTCGAGGACGTGGCAGCCGTGCTCGGAGCGTTCCGCGAATGGGCGCCGCGCGCCGCGACCCTGGCGGAGTTGTCGGCGCGCCTGGAGGAGAGCTTCCTGCGCCACCTGGGCGAGAGCGACGACCCGGCCCGCGACACCGACGAACGCTTCGTGACCGCGCTGCTGTTGGAGGTGCGGGACGGCGAACGGCTCGCCCGCATGGTCAACCACGGCCATCCGCCGCCGGTACAGGCCCGGCGGGGGAGCGTCGCCCTGGTGGCGGGCTGCCCGTCGCCCCCGCTGGGACTGCACGCACTGCGGGAGTGCGGCGCCGTCGAGCAACGCTTCGAACTGGACCCGGGTGACACGCTGCTGCTCTACACCGACGGGCTCGTCGAGGCCCGTGACGCCGCCGGGCACTGCTACCCGCTGCTGGACCGCGCGACGGCGTGGCGGTGGGTGCGGCAGGGTGGCCCGGCCGACTGCGAACGCCTGCCGGACGCGCTCGGGGAGATCCTCCGGGACCTCGTCGACCACGCCGGCGCGCTGCCGAAGGACGATCTCGCGATGGTCGCGCTGACCCGGATGGAGGAGCCGGCCGCCGCGCTGCCCCGGCCCGCCGGTGAGGCCCATTGCGAGGACACGGGGCAACTGCGACGGGACTGATCAGCTGTCAGGTTGCCCGGGGAGGGGGCCGGTGGCCTGCAGGGGTGCAGCCTGCAGGACACCGGCCTGCCGCCATTGCGCGGGGGAGAGGCCGTAGACCGCGCGGAAGGTGCGGCTGAAGTGGGCGTGGCTGGCGAAGCCCCACCGGTGAGCGATCGCCGCCACCGTCTGCCCGACGAGCTCCGGCCGGACGAGGTCCCTGCGGCAGGCCTCCAGCCTGAGGCGCCGGATCCAGCGGCCGACGGTCATCGGCTCGTTTTGGAAGAGCTGGTACAGGTAGCGGAGGGAGATGTGGTGCACGGCCGCGACCGACGCCGGGGAGAGCGCGGGATCGTCCAGGTGGGCGCGGATGTACCCGCGGACGCGCTGCAGCAGGGCCCGCTCCACCGCGGCCTGCTCCCCGTCGGCCCCCTCCAGGGCGACCAACGCGGTCAGCACGTCGACGATGCCCTGGCGCAGGAACCTCTGCGAGTCCTGTGCGCAGACGCAGTGCTCCGTCGTCGCCACGAGCCCGTCGACGTATGAGGCGAGGATGCCGCCGATCCCGTGAGCGGGTGAGTAGGTCCGCCCGGTGGCCAGGCTCAGGAGCGAGTCCGGCAGGTCGAGCATCTGGCGGGGGACCGTGGCCACGTGCTGCCGCACCGGGTCGGTGAAGTCCAGGACGTAGGGCCTTCGGCTGTCGAGGATCACGAGTTCACCGGCGGTCACCAGCGTCTCCCGGCCGTCCTGGACCGTGACGC
The DNA here is from genome assembly GCF_000373665.1 of Streptomyces sp. BoleA5. Lineage (NCBI taxonomy): Bacteria > Bacillati > Actinomycetota > Actinomycetes > Kitasatosporales > Streptomycetaceae > Streptomyces > Streptomyces sp. BoleA5. The sequence continues at coordinate 32,836 of NZ_KB892109.1, read as the reverse complement.
TGACACCCGTGCGCTGCAGGCTCACGATGAGCGAGCCGTCGCGGTCGGCGGCGATGAGCGGCGCGGTACGCGCCATCCGCTGCGGGCTCGCCTCCAGGTATCCGGCCTGGACGCCGGCCATGTACGTCCGGCGTATCTCCCCGTGGAGCTCCGCCGTCCCCTGCGCGTGGATCTCCAGTCGGGTGAACGCCCTGCGGACGGCGTCCCTCCAGTACTCGGCCCGCTCGGCAGGCGGTTGCATGTCGGTGCAGAATGCTTCGATCACGATGTCCTCGCGAACTGTGCGGAGTTGCCCGGTTCCCCGGGGTCCGGCGGCGCTTCCGTCTCGGGCGCGGTCCGCGCGGGGAACCCCATCGCGGCCACCGTAGGTTCCGGCCGCGGTCGTCGTGGCCTGCCCGGCCGGGAATGCGGGAGACCCGCAGACATTGCGGGGAACACCCGCAAACAGGGATTCCTGGGAATGGGATATAACTCACATCCCGGAAAACGCACAGAAAGCGGGCGGCCGGACGTCGGGCCGCCCGACGGTCGGCGTGGGCGAGTGCATCCGGCCGTCGGATCGTCGAAGGGCGTCGACCGTGAGGTCCGGGACCGATCCCGGCAACGGCCCGGCGCCTCAGGCGCGTTGCCCGGCCGGATGTGAAGGGTGAAGGCGAGCGCCGGTCCCGCTCCCGCGGCCGGTCGGCGCCCGCGGCGCTCGATGTCGGCCGCCGAAGCCGCCCGGCTGGGCCGGCGCGGAACTCGTCGTCGGTGGCCCGACCGCCTCCGCGGCGCGGCGCGCGGAGGGATGTCCAGGTCGTCCGTGTCCGGACCGCGGTCAGGGTGGAGCGCCGGGAGCGGGGTGAACTGCTCGGCCGCGGCGTGCGCGGCGTGCCGGCAGGACGGGAGGGGCCGCGCCGCCGACGGAACGGTGTCCGTGGTGCCCGGCCACCCCCACCCGGCGGAAGCCGCGATCGGCGGCCCGCCGGGCGGTCGAGACCGTCGCGGCCGGGGCGACGCTGCGCTCGCGCCCTCTTCGGCGGGCGCCGGGTCGAGGACGGACAGCGGCGCCGGCCGTTTTGCCGCCGACGGTGCTTGCCGCCTGCCTGCCACGCAAGCCCCGGCCCTCGGGCGAGGACCGGATGGTGCCCCGGCCCGACTCGGTCGCCGGATGTCTCAGTAGCCGATGCGCGGCGGCCTGACCGTTCCGTGGACCTGCCGGGCGTGCGCGGCGTACCGGCGGCGTCCCAGGGCGGGGACGATCAGCCGGACCGGCAGCGGGGCGTTCGCGAGGACCGCCTTGACGACCTCCGGGTCGCCCTCGTACATTGCCATGCCGAAGACGAGCGGCAGGTCCTTCTTCGGCGTGTTCTCCATGCCGTGCTCGCCCATCTGGTGCCACTCCGCCGCGGTCACGTGCTTCGCGGCCAGCGGCAGGATCTCCTTCTCCTCCAGCGACATGTGCTGGAGGAGCACGGTCAGCAGCCGCTCGAACGCCTCGGCGAGCGCCTCGCCGTCCTCTCCGGTCGAGCGCCAGGCCGCGAGCCGTCCGGTCACCTCGTCGTGCAGTGCATCGATCGCGCGGTGCTGCTGCTCCATCGTCGGCACGATGGCCTCGGCGTCCACGCCGGCCCGCTCGACCAGCTTCGGCCAGAGCAGCTTGTCCTCGCCCTCGTGGTGCGTGTGCAGAACCCGGCACACCAGCGCCGCGTGGGAACCGACGACGTCCACGCGCCGGGTGTCGCCGGGCGCGACGGACCGGACGAGGTCGGGAAGCAGTCTGAACTCCCGGCGCAGCGCGCTGTGGGCCATGTACATGTCGCGCGTATCGGCCATGGGTTCATCGACGAGTGGAGCCATTGTCTCTTCCTTGTACGGCCGCCCGGCATCCCATGGATGCCGGGCGGCCCGTGTCGGGCATGGCCCTGCGCGCTCCCCCCCGACGTCACGGCGTTCGCGGAAGCGTCGTCGTGGCACCGGCGGCCGCCGGTGCCCCCGAGCGCGCAGGGTGATCAAGGCAGGGGAAAGTGCGGATCAGAGGCCTTTCCCGCTGTCCTGGTCACTGTGCCAGCAGCTTCCCGGCCGCCGCATGCGTCAAATGCCCCTGGGTCGCGGCCCCCATATGGGTCGTCTGACGCTGCCGCCCGGTCCGCCGCTTCCCGTCCGCCGCTTCCCGTCCCCGCCCCGGACGCGGTGCGAGGACGGGGGGAAGGAAACGGCTCCCGGCCGCGTTGGACAGGCCTGTCCAGCGAAAATGAACAGACCTGTCTACTCAATCCAGGGACGCCGGCATGCCCGAGCAGCGCACCGTGCAGGATCTCGACACGGCCTCGACGTCCATGGACGTCACAGGCCCCGGCGGGGCGGGTGCGGCCTGCGCCGCGCCCGCGCGGAACGGTCGCCGCACCGGGGTGCTGACACCCCGCGCGGCCTTCTACCTGCTCGCGTCGATCGTGGTGTCCTTCCTGGCGGCCTCCAGCGCGCCCACGCCGCTGTACGCGGTGTACCAGGCGGAGTGGGGATTCGGCCCGGTGACGACGACCCTGGTGTTCGGGGTGTACGCGATCGCCGTCCTGGCCTCGCTGCTCACCCTGGGCCGCTTGTCGGACCACCTGGGGCGGCGGCCCGTGCTGCTGGGCGCCCTCGCCGTGCAGGCGGCGGCGATGGTGGTGTTCGCGACCGCCCACGGAGTGCCGGAACTGATGATCGGCCGGGTGGTCCAGGGGCTGTCCACCGGGGCCGCGCTGGGCGCCGTCGGCGCCGGGATGATGGACATCGACTGGCGGCGCGGAACCGTCGCCAACTCCTTCGCACCCGGGCTCGGCACCGCCACCGGCTCGCTGGTCTCGGCCTTCCTCGTCCAGTACCTGCCCGCCCCGACACACCTGGTCTACCTCGCCCTCGTCGGCGTTTTCGCACTCCAGGCGCTGGGTGTGGCGCTGATGCGCGAGACCCTGACGCGCACTCCGGGTGCGCTGGCCACGCTCGTCCCCGACGTCAGACTGCCCAGGACGGTGCGGCGCGCGGTCCTGAACACGGCACCGGTCATGATCGCCGTCTGGGCACTCGCGGGCTTCTACGGCTCCCTGGGCCCGGCCCTCGTGCGGAGCCTCACCCACTCCGCGTCGGCCGTCTACGGCGGACTGGCGCTGTTCGTACTGGCCGGCGTGGCCGCCGCCGCGACCCTCGTACTGCGCTCCGCACCCGCACGCGGGGTCATGCTCACCGGCATCGGCACCCTCATCGCGGGCGTCGCCCTGACCCTGGTCGCCGTGGAGGACGGTTCACCCGTGCTGTTCTTCCTCGGCTCCGCCATCGCGGGCATCGGCTTCGGCAGCGGGTTCCAGGGCGGCATCCGCACGGTCATGCCGCTGACCGCCGCCCACGAGCGCGCCGGAGTCCTGTCGCTGCTCTACGTACTGTCCTACCTGGGGTTGGGAGTGCCGTCGGTGATCGCCGGCTACCTCGTCGTCCACGCCGGCGGCCTGGTCGCCACCGCCCGCGAGTACGGCGCGGCCGTCATGGTCCTGGCCCTGCTGGCCCTGATCGGACTGCTCACCGAACGGCGCGGCAGCCGGTCACGACCCGGCATTGCCTAAGGCGATCCCGAGACCCGACCGGAGAGGAGGCGGCGATGGCCGCCGACAGCGCGGGCACAGACCAGGCGCCCGCCGGGGCGAAGCCCTCGGCGCGCGAGCGTCTGCTGTCCGCCGCCAACGAACTGTTCTACGCGGAGGGCGTACAGACGGTCGGCATCGACCGCATCATCGAGCGGGCCGGGGTGGCCAAGGCCTCCCTCTACAACACCTTCGGCAGCAAGGACGAACTCGTCCACGCCTACCTGCGGTCGCGGCACGCCGGCACCTCCGCCCGCATCCTCGCCTTCCTCGAGCGCTACGAGACCCCCCGGGCCAGGCTCCTCGGCGTCTTCGACGCGCTGTCGGAGTCGTTCAAGGGCCCCGGCTACCGCGGCTGCGCCTTCATCGCGGCCAGCGCGGAGGCCGAGTCGGGCAGCAGTACGGAGCAGGCCTCCAACGACTACCGGGCGTGGGTGCGCACCCTGTTCACCGACCTCGCCCGCCAGGCCGGCGTTCCGGATCCGCAGACCCTCGGACGCCGCCTGCACCTCCTCTACGACGGTTGCGCCGTGTCGGTGCGCATGGACGCAGACCCCGAAGCGGCGGCCGCGGCCAGGGCGACCGCCGAGGTCCTCCTGGACGCCGCCCTGTCCGCGGCGCCCGAACGCGCCGCTGCCGATTGAGCGTCGAGGGTCGAGGGTCACGTCCACAGCGGAAACTCCGGGCGGGGCCGTGCGCCGTGGGGGAGGGTGTGCGCATGGAGTTCCTCTGCTACCACCGCGATCGCGCGGATTCGCTGACGCTTCGTCAAGAACTGCTCGAAGACCACTGGTCCTACATGGACCGGTACGAGAAGGAGATGATCGCCCGCGGCCCGACTCTCACCGCCGTGGACGGTCAGCCCACCGGCAGCGTGCACATCCTCGACCTTCCGGGCCCCGCGGCGGCCCGCGCGTTCGCCTTCGACGAGCCGGGCCACCAGGCCGGCGTGTACCGGGACGTGCTGCTGCGCCGGTGGCGCAACCTGCTGGGGCGCACCATGTGGGACTTCCCCGGCGGCCGTACCGGCGGCAACCGGTACCTGGTGCTCGGCCTCGGCGCGGGCCGGGGCGCCGACCTCGTCCTGCCGCCCGGGCGCGACGACCTGATCGCGTACGGGCCCCTGCTGTCCGACGACGGCGCCACGTGGCTGGGCACGGCCGCGCTCCTCCGGGCAGCGGACCCGGACACCGCACGTGCCGTTCTGACGGCCGGTGCGTACGCCGCGATCGAGGTCCACGACTGGCAGTTCGGTGGCCGGACCTGAGGCGAGCGCCAGATGGCGCCGGCGGCTGCGGCTCAGGATTCGTCCTCGAGCCCTCGGGCCAACCGCTCCGCGTGCGCGGCGGCTCGGCCTGCCCGACGGCGGGCGTCGAGGGCGGCCCCGTCGGCGTCGCGGTGCCGGCGCCGTGCCTGCGCCAGGTCGTCCCGGGCCGTGCGCAGGGCCTCTTCGGCTTCGGTGACCTGTTCGAGGAGTGCGGCGAGGCGGCGCTGGGCGTCCTCGCGGCGGCGGTCCGCGGCGTCGAGGGCCTCCTGGGCGGCCTCGGCGTCGCCTTCGCGGGCCCGGGCTTCCTGTTCGGCCTGGCGTGCCTGGAGTCCTGCCCGCCCGGCCTCCTCGCGCCGGCGCTGCCGCTCCGCATCACGGCGGTCCCGCTCCACGTCCTCCGCGGCCTCCGCCGGCTTCTTCTTCGGCGGGCGGCGAGGCAGGTCGCTCACGTGGCCGGTGGCGGCCCACCCGGTGAGGCCGACGGTCGCCGAAAGCGGCTTGGTGAGGCGGCCCTCCGCGAAGGCCGCCCCTGCGTCGGGGTCGGCGAGCGCGGCGTGCAGGGTCTGCTCCACCTCCTGCACGGCCGGGTCGGAGAGCGGGTGGCCGGCGTCGGCGGCGAGTCGTCCCGCCTGCCGGGACAGGGCCCGCACGAGTTCCCGCTGCCGGTGGCCGAGCCGGCGCAGCTGCTCGCCGTCGAGTGCCTGGTGGGCTTGGCGCAGTGCTTCGCCGAGCCGGAGGAACGGACCGATGTCGTCGGGGTGTTCGCGGGCGAGCAGGTTGGCCGCCCAGGCCGACGCGGTGGGTCTGCGCAGGGCCGTGATGCGGTCGGCGAGGGTCCGGTCGCCGGACTTCCTGGCGGCCTGGGCGCGCGTGTTGCGGACGGCGGTGAACCGTGCGGGCGGCAGCCCGTACAGCTCGTCGGCGACCGCGTCGAGTTCGGTGGGAGCGTCCTCGCCTGCCACGTGTACCACCTGCCCGGCCGTCGACCCCGTACGAACCGCCCGGCCGGCGCCCCGGGCCGGGGACTGCTGCCGCCCATCCGACAACCGCCCCCGCCGCCCCGCAGCCCCACCGCAGCCGATCGGGTCGGGAAGTGTGGGGCTAACGGGTGCCGAGGGCGTCGCGGAGGTGCTCGGCGAATGCGGCGGGATGGGTGGTCAGGCCGATGTGGCCGCCGGGGAAGTGGCGTAGTCCGGTGCCGAGCCGCTCGGCCAGGGCGGCGACGGCGCGGTGGGGGAGTTCCCCGCGGGAGTCCCGGCCGGCGGCGAGCACGAGCCGGTCCGACAGCGCCTTGAGGCGGTCGGTGCCGGGGACGTACGCCATGAAGGCGGGGACGACGCGTCCGACGAACAGGGGCAGGTTGGCCCTGGTCCGCTCGACCCGCGCGACCGCGTGCGGGGGGAGCTTGATCTCCGGGTTCGGGCCGCTGCCGTCGTCGTCCCTCTTCATGCCTTCGGCGAACGCGGCCATCGCGGGCATGAGGCCCTGGTCGCGGTAGGTGTCCCGCACGCGGGCGACCAGCGCGCGGTGTTCGCGGGCGTCGGGGAGGAGCTCCACGACCGGCGGTTCGTGCGCCACGAGACGTGTGACGCGTCCGGGATGGGTGGTGAGCAGGTGGAGGGCGGTGATCGCGCCGGAGCTGGCGCCGAAGACGCGGGCGGGCTCGTGGGGCGAGAGCAGGTCGATGACGCGCAACGCGTCGTCGGCGTGGTCGGCCACGTGCTGATCGGCGTCCGGGTCGTCGAGGGTGCTGCGGGACATGCCGCGGGGGTCGTAGGTGGCGACGGTGTGCCCGGCGGCGAGGCCGTCGGCGATGTCGTCGAAGGACGCGGCGCCGCCCGTCCCCCCGGGGATCAGAAGCAGCAGGGGGCCTTGGCCGCGTATCTCGTAGTGCAGGGTGGCGCCGTTCACGCGCAGGGTGCCGGGGGTGGGTTCGGTCGTCATGGGGCTGCTTCTCCTTCTCGGGTCCGGGGCCAGTGCTCCAGGAGGGTGTGCAGGGCGTCGAGGGCGCGGAGCCAGGACTGCTGCGGCGAGCGCCGGTGCGCGAACCCGCCCGTGGCCTCCAGGGCGACGAAGCCGTGGAAGGTGCTGCGCAGGAGCCGTACGGCGTCGGTGAGGTCGGGTTCGTCGAGTCCGTAGGCGTGGAGCATGCCGTAGGTCAGCTCGACGGCGCGTCGCGGTCCGGGCGCCGCGGCCGCCAGCTCGGGGTCGATCCGGAGGGGGGTCTGGGTCGCGGTGTAGCGGCCGGGGTGCTGGTGGGCGTACTCGCGCCAGGCGTTCGCGTACGCCACGAGGGCGTCCTTGCCGGCGCGGCCGGCGGTGGCCTCGGCGATGCGGATGGTCTTCTCGTCGGCGGCCAGGAGGGCGATACGTCCGCGCAGGTCCTCGAGACTGCGGACATGGGTGTAGAGGCTGGCGTCCTTGACGCCGAGCCGCCGGGCGACCTGGGACATGGTCACGTTGTCGAGCCCGACCTCGTCCGCCAGTTCGGCGCCCGCCGTCGTCACCCGTTCCGTCGTCAGTCCGGCTCGTGCCACGCGTCCTCCCGCTGCCTAGGAGCCCTAACCATAACCTAGGATCCCTAGGAATGGGGGACGAATTCGGGCCCGGTAAGAGGGTGGGGCTGTACGCGCCGCTGCTGACGCCGTGTCGGCGGCCGGTCCGTCACCCGCTTTGGCTACACAATGTGCGCACCTCATTACGCAGGGCGATTCTTGCTGTTGGGTTCGCTGCTGTCCCCGACGGCTCCCTCTCCTGGTGGCGGTGTCTGCCGCGCCCGCGAGCCCCTTCCTGGAGGTGACGTGTTGTCCCGAATAGCCGTGCCTGAGGCGCCCGTTCAGCGGCGCCGAGTTGGTCTGCGGATGTGGACGATGGCCGCGAGCGTGGCCCTGGCGTCCAGTGCTGTGACAGGTGCCGCCCACGCCGAAAGTGCCGACGGCGGCCAGGTCGACGCCGTGAAACCCGGCGCCCGGACAAGCCTCGCCGACCCGTGCTTCCTCTTCCCCTACTTCCCCGGGTACTGCCCGAGCCGGCCCGGCTACCCCGGCCACCACGGCTACCCCGGCCACCACGGCTATCCCGGTCGCCCCGGCATTCCGGGTCCGCCCGGTCCTCCCGGCCCGCAGGGTCCGGCCGGTCCTCCCGGAACCACCGGGCCCGCCGGGCCTTCAGGACCGGCGGGCCCGGCAGGGCCGCAGGGCGACACCGGCGCAACCGGCCCCGCGGGTCCGGCGGGTCCCTCCGGTCCGGCTGGTCCGGCTGGTCCGGCCGGGCCGGGGGCCGCGCCGCACGACCTGGTGGACTTCGATGAGAACGGGACGTTCACTGCGCCCGCCGATGTCACCCGGGTCTTCGTCCAGGCGTGGGGCGCCGGCGGTGGCGGTGGCGGGGTCAGCACCACGCTTCCCATCATCCTCGGGGGAGGCGGGGGCGCCGGCGGCTTCGCATGGTGCGCCGTACCGGTGACGCCCGGCACGGACTACACCGTGACCGTCGGCCTAGGTGGGATCGGTTCCTCGACGTTCAATACGGACGGCACCAACGGGGCTGACACCACCCTGTCCGGTCCCGGCGGTCTCCTTGCGGGAGCCGGGGGCGGCGCCGGCGGACACTTCGGCTCACTCACCCCGACTCCCAGTGCCGGCGGAACGGGCAACTGCTACGGGAACAGCGGTACGACCCGTACTGGAGCCGCGGGTCAGCCTCCCCTGAGTGCCGGCCTGGTGGGCCAGGGTGGCCGGCCTCCGGTGAACGGCATCGTCGAGCCCGAGCCGCAGGGGGCGGGCACGGGCGGCGACGGCGCCTTGATCGTGCTGCAACCGGCGCAGAACGGCGGCAACGGATACGCCGTCATCTGGTGGTAGCAGCAGTAAGGAACGGGCACACAGCAGGCCCGGCACGCCGTGTGGCGCGCCGGGCCTGTTCCCACGGGCGCTCGCCCTCCGGGGCGAACAGCGGGTCTTGAGCGTAGGTTCATCGCATGACGGGTGACTGGCGAACGGACCGGATCGGGGCGGCTCTGCGGGGCGGGAACCCGACCGTGCTGCGGCGGCTCGACTCGGGATTCGCGGTGATGGGAGATGTGCAGTTCCTGCCGGGCTACTCGGTTCTCCTCGTGGATGACGTGAGCGTTCAGCGGCTGTCCGACCTGCCGAGGGCCAAGCGGTTGTCGTTCCTGTCCGACATGGACCGGCTCGGGGAGGCAGTCGAGCGGGCCTGCCGGCAGATGGACCCCGACTTCCGCCGGGTCAACCTGGAGATCCTGGGGAACACTGATCCGTTCTTGCATGCCCATGTCTGGCCGCGCTTCGAATGGGAGCCGGGCGAGTTGGTGGGCAAACCTGTGTGGCTGTATCCGCGTGAGCGGTGGAGTGACGAGCGGTTCAGACTCGGTCCCCAGCATGATGTGCTGCGGGACGCGATCGGCACCGAACTGGACCGATTGCCCTTGATGGACCGACGTTGCGGGCCCGCCTGAAGAAGGGATGGCCACCCCCCGGCTACGGACAACGCCCGCTCCGCCCAGGCCGAGAGACCACTCCCGTTCGGGCCTGCAGGCGGCACGGTTATCCTTTCGCCGGAACGGCGGGCCATGGAGCGGGCCTGGAAACGGCTTCTAAGGGGCGGGCGTTCGGTGGGCGGCGCAGGTGAGACCAGGAGCTCGCGCTCCGTTGCCCTGCCGATGGGCATCGTCATGTCCCTCGGCACATGCTGGCTGATCGCGAACATCTGGTCTTCGTGCGATGTCGGGGTGAACGGCTCCGCCAATTCGGGTTTTCTGGTGATCGTCTACCTTCCGCTCGCCTTTGTCGTCTTCTCGGTCGCGGCCGGCGTCACCCATTCGGTCATGGCGAAGTGGACCAACGCGACGGTGGCCCTTGGAAGCGCCGTCGCTGTGGAGATCGCCATCGGCTGGACAGTGATCGCTTGGATCGGAATCGTGGACGACTACCCGGCGCCGTTCTGTCCCGGAAACAATCCGTCGTGGTGGCCGGACTTCATCCCCGTCTGACGCGCACGTGGACGACGAGGCGGCGTTCGCTCAGCCCGCGGAGCCGGAGGGCTCCGCGCCGTCGCCCGTGCGCACCCGACGTCGCCTTTCCTGCCGGAGTCCCACCGCGGCGAAGGTCATCAGGCCCAGGCCCACGGCGGCCACCCCGGACCGGCCGAACAGCCGCGTCCCGCCGATGTCACGCTCCGCGGTGACCGTGTCGGGACGATCGGGCCGGTAGACGACGGCCAGGCGATCCCCGTCGTCCAGCGACCTGCGGTCGGTGGTCGACGGCAGCCGGTAGGTGACCTCGCCGTTCGCCACCGTGAAGGTCACCCCGATCTCTTCGCGGGCGCTCTTCCCGGCGTTCGGAAAGGCCCCGGGGTCCCATCCCGGCGCTTCATGACTTCGCCGTACCGCGTCGCCGCCCCCTGTGAATCCCAGTCCACGGGGCACATCATGGCGCTTCCGGTGCGGCCTGTCACGGTTCCATGGTGCTGTCGGTCATCCCTTGAGAGACGAGGAACGAGCGGACCGAGGGGTCATCCACCATGGCAAACGAGAGTGTTCTGCACCCGAGCCTGATCGCCCCGGTCGGGCATGTCGAGCCGGTGCCGCGCAGGATCAGGGGGCTGATCGGCGGGCGCGTCGTCTTCGACACCCGCCGTGCGCTGTACGTGTGGGAGTGGCAGGCCTACCCGCAGTTCAGCATCCCGGTCGAGGACCTGGTCGACGGTGAGCTCATCGACGAGCACCACACCGAGCACCACGGTGCCGGCTCCGCGCGCCGGCACTCACTGCGGATCGGCTCGGAGGTCCGGGAGGGTGCGGCGTGGGTGTGGGACGAGGACAGCCCGAAGCCCCTGCACGGGACCGTGCGCTTCGAGTGGGAGGCGGTGGACTTCTGGTTCGAGGAGGACGAGCCGGTCTTCGTACACCCCAGGAGCCCCTACTCGCGGGTGGACGCCCTGCGTTCGTCGAGCGGCGTCCGGGTGGAAGTGGAGGGGGTCGTGCTCGCGGAGGCGCCCAACTGCGTGAAGCTGTTCGAGACCGGCCTTCCCACCCGCTACTACATCGAGCGGATGTACGTCGACTGGGCGCGACTGCGGCACTCGGACACGGTGACTCGATGCCCGTACAAGGGGACGACGAGCGGCTACTGGTCGTTCGACGGCGACACCGCGTCCCACGAGGACATCGCCTGGGGGTACGACTTCCCGACCATCCACGCCAACCGCATCGCGGGCCTGGTCGCCTTCTACAACGAGCACGTCGACCTGTACGTCGACGGTCATCTGCTCCCGAAGCCCACCGACGCCGGCCTCGGGGTGCCCAAGCCCAAGTAGCCTCCGCAGCCGTCCCGCTTCCGCAGGGCCGCCCGGTGTGTCCGGGTGCCCTGCGGAAGCGGGACGAGGAACTCGCGGCGGTGGTCGGAAAGCCCCCGATGAGCGGCCGGGGATCAGGACGGGCGGGTGGTGGAGATCCCGCCGTCCACCGAGAGCGCGAATGCCGTGGACCATGGACGCGTCGTCGCTGACGAGGTAGAGGACGCCCTTGGCGTGTCCTCGGGACGGACGACCACGCCTGCCGGGGTGGCGGCGGTCATCGCGTCGAGGGCCGCCCGGGCCGCCTCGTTGCCCGGCGTGAGGGTCGCCCCCGGGGGCGACGGCGTTCACGCGCACGCCGCGCGGCCCGTACTCCGCCGCCCAGCTGCGGGTGAGCTGTTCGTCCGCCGCCTTGGTCGCGGTGTACATCGCCGCGTGGGGGCTGCCGACGCGGGCCATCCAGGAGCCGATGGTGACGATGGCGCCGCTGCCGCGCTCGGCCATGGCCGGCGCCGCGCCGCGACCCCGCACGCGGCCGCCGTCCAGCGTCCGGATCCCGGGCTGCTGCGGGTGATGCGCACGCTGGACCACGTCCCGGTGCTGCTGCTCGGTCATCGCGGCGAGGTGCTGGCCCGCAACGGGCTGCTGATGGAGGTGCTGGGCCGTCCGCTGGAGCCGGGGACGTCGTTCGTCCGCTTCATGTTCCCGCAGGACTTCGCGTCGGCCACGGTCGCCACCATGCGCCGGGAGACCGCCCGCCGCCCGCACGACACCCGCCTCACGGTGCTCGTGGACGAGCTTCGCACCACCGACGCCGATGTCGCCCGCTGGTGGGACGACCACGCCGTCCGCGACTACGCCTCGGTCGCCAAGCGCATCCAGCACCCCACCGCGGGCCCGCTTACCTTCGACATCGAGATCGTCTGCGCGCCCAATGAGCCTGACCAGCGCCTTGTCGTCTACACCTGCGACCCCGACTCCACGACCGCCCGCGTCCTGCCGATCCTGGCCGGCTGGACCACCGCGCCCCATCTCTGACCGGATCCTCTTCCCCGGCCGGCGGCGGTTCCGCTTTGTCCTGTTACGATCATGAATGATCCTGTTCGGGTGAGTGGAAACCCCGGTTGCCGGTGGACAACCCCTCCTGCGCGTCGCACCCCGTGATCCACGGGGAACGCGGGCGCGGCATGCCGCCGTCGACGGGCCAGGAGGCCTGGTGAATCTCCGGCATCCGCCGTCCGCGGTGCTCGACGGCGCATTGGTCCTCGTCGCGCTGTTCGACGTCTGGGTCCATGTCCACGCCGACGAACCCCTGCAACTGGCGTGCGCGCTGGGCGGGGCCTTCGCGCTCCTGCTGCGGCACGGCAGGCCGCTGCTGACGTTTCTGGTGACCCTGCCCGCCGTGTTCTTCTCCGACGCGATCTTCGCCTCGCTGGCGGCGCTGTACACCCTCGCGTCGGTGTCCCGCAGGCGCGTCATCCTGGCCGTCGGCGTGGTGGCCTTCACGCTCTGCGATCTCGCGCCGGACATCAACGTCTCCGCGGAGGAGCTGGTCACGTTGAGCTACACGGCGGCGACCGCGGCTGCCGCGGTCTTCCTGGGGCAACTGGTGCAGGCCCGCCGTGACCTCTCGCAGCGCATCGTGGAGATCTCCGAGGCCCGCGAGCACGAACGGCTGCTGATCGCGCAGACGATCCTGGCCGCCGAGCGGTCGCAGCTCGCACGGGAGATGCACGACGTGGTCTCCCACCAGGTCAGTCTTATCGCGGTGCGGGCCGGTGCCCTGCAGGTCGGTACGCGTGACCCGCACGCCAAGGAAGCCGCCAGTACGATCCGCAGGCTGAGCGTGCAGACCCTGGACGAGCTGAGGTACATGGTCAGCGTGCTGCGTGCCGCCGGTGACCGCCCCACCGATCTGACCCCGCAGCCCTCCCTGGCGGATCTGGAGCGCCTCGTCGACGGCAGCGGCATCGAGGCCCGGCTGACCGCCGACCTTCCCGGTGATCTGGCCCCTTCGGTGCAGCGCGCCCTGTACCGCACCGTCCAGGAAGGGCTGACCAACGTACGCAAGCACGCCCCGGGGGCCGCCACGACGATCCGGCTCTGGCAGAGCGACGAGACCGTCCACGTCACGGTCACCAACGGTCCTCCGACCCGGTCGACCATCCCTTTGCCGAGCGCCCATTACGGCCTGACGGGTCTGCGCCAGCGTGCGGCACTGCTCGGCGGGACGCTGACCTGCGGTCCGATCTCCGACGGCGGGTACCAACTCCGGCTCGATCTTCCGGTCAAGACGACCACGCCCGCGCCGGGCGGTGCCGACCCGTGACGAGTGGGGGAACCTGTTCGGGGTGCCGACCGCCGCTGGTGGGTGTATTGACTCCACGGCGTCGCGGACAGAGCATGGATTCGACGGAAATGTGGCGATAACGGAAAATTCGCCCATCGCCACTTCACCTGCGGGGTCCGATCACCCGCAGCGAGGCCTGGGGCCGCTCGGGCGCACACTCGCACGCAGCCTCTCGCCTCGACCAGGCCCAGGAACCAACCTGGCAAGGGAGAGTTGTCATGCGAATTCCCAGGTGGCCCCTCGCCGCGATGGCAGGCCTCGCGCTCGCCCTGGGGGGTGCGGGTGCGGCCACTTCGGCCGTCGCCGCACCGACGAGCGCGCCCGTGTCCTCCGTGAGTCACGGTGGCTGGGGCGACGGAAATTGGGGTTATGGCTACGGCTACGGCCACGGCGGCCACGGCGGCCACGGCGGCCACGGTTACGGCGGTTACGGCGGTTACGGAGATCACGGCGGCCATGGCGGCCATGGAGACGGCGGCTACGGCGGTCACGGCGGTGGCGGCTACGGCGGCGGTGGCCACGGTGGTGGCGGTCACGGCGGTGGTGGCCACGGTGGTGGCGGCTACGGCGGTGGGGGCGGCGGTCACGGTGGCGGCGGTGGAGGTGGCGGCCACGGCGGTGGAGGCGGTGGAAGGTGACAGACCGGATGGGGCCGACGAATCGGCCCCATCCCGCATGTGCGCGGCGGGTCGAGGGAGGTGCGGCACTGGTTCGGACAGGGGGATCAAGGGGCCGGGTCGAATCGGCGCACCCCGGTGGCGCCCCTCGCGCAGGGAACTTCAATAGTACGCATATCGCCACGAATGGTTAAAAGAGTGGCAAAGCCGGGAAGTCGGCCGGTATGGACATACCGATCGCCGCCTGGATCGTCCTCATCGCCTTCCTGGCGGTGGTGCTCGTCCTGGACCTGTTCGTCATCCACCGCCGGGCGAGCGTGATCTCCATCCGGGAAGCCGCCGGGTGGAGCGTCGTCTGGCTGCTGCTGGGACTCGGCTTCTGCGGTCTGCTGTTGCTCTGGAAGGCCCGGTCCTGGCCGAGGAGTACCTGGCCGGCTATCTCATCGAGAAGAGCCTGTCGGTCGACAACATCTTCGTCTTCGCCCTGATCTTCGGGTACTTCGGCATTCCCGACCGGTACCAGCACCGGGTGCTGATGTGGGGCGTCATCGGCGCGCTTGCCATGCGCGCGGTGTTCATCCTGGTCGGCGCGGCGCTGCTGGACGCCTTCCACGCGACCCTCTACGTCTTCGGCGCGCTCTTGCTGCTGACCGCGTTCAAGGTGCTGCGCCATGGAGCGGGAACACGCCGACGCAGTGCCATCACTCCCGGAGTGGTCGCGGCGGCACCGCGGCCGCCGGAGGTCCGGGAGTGATGGAACTCAGCCGCGCACCGCCTCGCCCCCGACGCCCGCCCCGACGCCCGACGCGACGCGGGCCGTTCGGCGGTGCCGGGCACGCCGTGCTCCGATCGCCCGGCACACGACGTAGACGAGGAAGGAGATCGTCGTCACGTAAGGGCTGATCGGAACGCTGCTGCCGAGGGCGAGGAGGATGCCGCCCTCCGTGGCGAGCACGGCGAAGAGCACGCTCAGCAGGGGCAGGAGCACCGGAGAACCCGTCACCCGGGAGGCCGCCGCGGCGGGGGTGACGACCAGGCTGAGGACCAGGAGTGCCCCGACGACCTGTACCGACAGGGCGATCGCGAGTCCGAGGACGAGCATGAAGGCCACGGACAGGCCCCGGACGGGCAGACCGCGTGCCTCCGCGACCTGCGGGTCGGCGCTGGCGAAGGTCAGCGGACGCCAGATGGCGGCGAGGACGACCAGCACCAGCGCGGACACCGCGAGCATCCATCCGGTCCGCGGGTCGTCGATGGCCACGATCTGACCCGTCAGCAGGCCGAACTTGTTGGCCGAGCGTCCCTTGTAGAGGGCGAGGAACAGGACGCCGACCCCGAGCCCGAACGGCATCAGGACGCCGATGGCCGAGTTGCGGTCCCGGGCGCGGGCGCCCAGCGCGCCGATCGCCAGGGCGGCGATGAGCGAGCCGGCGATCGAGCCCGCCACCACGTTCACCCCCAGCAGCAGGGCCGCCGAGGCGCCCGCGAAGGACAGCTCGCTGATCCCGTGGACGGCGAAGGGCAGGTCCCGGAGCACCACGAAGACTCCGGTCAGTCCGCCGACCAGCCCCAGCACACCGCCCACGATGAGGGAGTTGCGCACCAGAGCCAGCAGAGCGCCGTAGTCCTGGAAGTCGAAGATCTGCTGCCATGTCCCGGCCGCCGTCATGGATACGCTCCGTCGGTGTTGTGCGTGTGCTCGGTGTCCGGTTCCGGGTGGTGCACCGGCTGCTGGTCGTGCGCTCCGACGACGACGAACCTGCCCCGCACGCGCAGCACGTCGACCTGCGACCCGTACAGGGACGACAGGGACTCCGATGTGAGCACCTCCTCCGGCGGACCGATGCGATGTCCCTGCGGGGCGAGGTAGAGCACCCGGTCCACGAGGTCGAGGACGGGGTTGATCTCATGGGTCACGAACACCACGGCGGTCCCGTGGTCCCGGCGTCTTCGGTCGATGAGTTCCGTCACCGCCCGCTGGTGGCGGAGGTCCAGGGAGAGCGTGGGCTCGTCGCACAGCAGCACGCGGGGATCGGTGGCCAGGGCCTGGCCGATGCGCACGCGCTGCCGCTCGCCGCCCGAGAGGGTGCCGAGCGGCGCGTTCGCGTACGCCGACGCGCCGACGGCCTCCAGGACGGCGTCGACGCGGTGCCGGGTGGCGGCACCGCGTCCGCGAAGTCCGAACCGGTGCCCGTCCAGACCGTAGCCCACCAACTCGCGCGCCCGTACGACGTCGTGCGCCGGAGCGGTTCCCTGCTGCGGTACGTAGCCGATGTGGCGGGCGGCCCGCCGGGGATCGGCGCCGAGCACGCGCAGGGTGCCGAAGGAGAGCGGCCGGAGCCCCAGAAGGGCCTGGACCAGACTGGACTTGCCGGAGCCGTTCGGCCCGAGGACGGCCCAGAACTCCCCGGGCCGCACATCCAGGTCGAGTTCCTTCCAGAGGGTGCGGTCCCCGTACCGGAGGCCGCCGTTCCTCATCCGGATCAGGAGTTCCGGCCTGCCCTGGAGATCGGCGTCGCCCGCGCGGGGCCCGGGTACGGACGGCGGGGTCTCGCCGGTCACTTGTTCAGGGCGTCGGCGAGTGCGTCGACGTTGTCGTTCATCCACGTCAGGTAGTCCTTGCCGTCGGGCAGGGTCTCGGTGACGGGCACCACGGGCACGCCGGCCGCCTCGGCGGCCGACTTGACCTTCTCCGTCTGGGCGCCGGAGGTCTGCCGGTTGTAGACGAGGGCCTTGACCTTCTTGCCGGAGAAGAGGTCCAGGGTGGCCTGGAGGACCTTGGCGGACACGTCGTCGCCCTCCTCGACCGCCTCGCTGAACTCCTCGGGTGTGCGGTTGGCCAGACCGGACGCTTCGAGCAGGTAGAGCGGAACCGGCTCGGTGATCGCCACGCCGTCGCCGGCGTGCGCGGACTTGAGGGAGGCCTCCTTGTCCTCCAGCGCGGTGAGGCTCTTCTTGAAGGCCGCCGCGTTCTTGGTGAAGGTGCCGGCGTTGTCCGGGTCCGCCTTCCCCAGAGCGTCGGCGATACGGTCGGCGACCTTGCTCACCGACGGGAAGTCGTACCAGACGTGCTCATTGAGTTCCCCGCCGGCCGGAGCGGTCCGGCCCGAGACCTCGACGGCGTTGATCACCTCCGCGGAGGCGTTGCCGCTCCCCAGCATCCGGTCGACGAAGTCGTCGTACCCGCCGCCGTTCTCCACCACGACCTTCGCCTTGGAGAGGGCGAGCTGGTTGCGGGTGCCGGCCTCGTAGGAGTGCGGGTCCTGGGCGGGGTCGCTGATGATCGAGGTGACGTCGACCCGGTCGCCGCCTATGCGTTCGACGATGTCGCCGTAGACGTTGGTGGAGGCGACGACGGTGACCTTGGACGCGGAAGCGGTGCTCCCGGTGCTCGCGGCGTCGTCGGAGGAATCGCCGCAGCCGGCCAGCAGGCCGAGCGACGCGGCGCCGGCGAGCAGCCCGGCGAGACGGGAAGGGGTGCGGGACATGGGGAAGCCTCCAAGGCCGGAAGGGGTGTGCACGGACGATGCGTGCGGCCGGGGGCCGTACGCACCCGGGCAGCTTAGATGAAAATGAATACCAGTTTCGTCGGGGGGTGGGCAAGGGAGCCCCGGGGACCGTTCGCCGCATGCGACCGGGCCCGGATACTGCTGTGGTGCTCTTGACGTGGATCGACGAGGTGGCGCACGAGCCCCTGGTGCTGGAACCGGCCGACCGGAGGGTGGAGGTGGAGGTCAACACCTGGTGGTTGAGTGCGGCGGAAGAGGGCGGGGGCTCGTTGTCCGTCGCCGAGGTGGTCGCGGCCTTCGAGCGGACTGCCGCTGCCATCCGTGAACGCCTTCGCGAACGAGCCTTCGCGGGGGTCGCGACGTTCTATGTGTGGCACGACGAACAAGCCGGGCAGCTTCGGTGTTCGACCGGTTCCGTTTCCCCCATGCGTTGCCGTTCGGTGGTGCCTAGGTGGCTTCCGGCCACCTCGCCCCGATCGTCGGGAGATTTCCGGCCGACGGCGAGCGGAGCCGCCTCGCCTGGGCGGACCCGGACGACCTGCCGGGCCTTTCCGGGCGGGCCGAGCCGGAGGTCGCGCCCCTGGCTGTCTGGGGCAGCAGTGTCGGGGCCTCGAAATGACCCGCCCCGCCCCGCCCCGTCCCGTCCGCCCGTACGCGTCGGCGGTGGGGTCGACGGTGGCCGGCGAGACCGTTACTCAGGGTGACTGGCCTCGGCGGCGAAAACGGGTATATGTCAGTAAGTGTGATGCTCACCGGGTGGTGACCGCTTCGCCGGCACCGGCACCCGGCACTCGGCACCCGGCGGCTCGTGCACCTGCGAGGCGCCATGGAAGGAGCCCAGATGACGAGCGCAAGCCCGCACAGCCCGCACGACCGGCACACGCACATCCACGGCGAAGGCTGCGGCCACGTCTCCGTGCCGCACGGGGACCACACCGACTACGCCCACGACGGGCACATCCACCGGACCCACGACGGGCACGTCGACGAGTGCGTCGCCCCGGCCCACGCGGTTCACGAGGACCACGCGCACCGGCACGCGGAGGGCTGCGGCCACGTCTCCGTGCCGCATGGCGACCACAACGACTACATCCACGACGGGCACCGTCACGCGGCCCACCAAGGGCACTGGGACGACCATTGACGGCCGTGATGCCGCGGGCGGATCCGGGCCGACGTCAGGCAGGGCGCCGGCCCGGGCCCCGCAGCGCCTCGTCGATGTTGGCCCGGTAGGTGCGCAGTGCGCGCAGGGCGGCGGCGTAGCGGTCGCGGTGGCGTGAGATGTCCGCGGCCTGCTTCTCCGCCCGTACGGCGTGCCAGAGTTCGGGCGTACGATGGCGGTGCTTGCAGGCGACGTCAGCGACGGCCGTGGCCCGTTCCCGCTCCGTGTGGCGGGTGTTGCCGTCGCTGCCGCGGTGCCACGAGCGGTCCCCGTACGCCGCGGCGGGGTCCGGATAGCGGGTGAATCCCTCCGCCGCCATGCAGCGGGACCACGTGTCCCAGGCGGCCCGCAGGCGCGGGTCGCGCTTGACCGCCCTGTTCACCTCGACCATTCGTCCGGCCGCGTAGAGCCAGTCGCCGGTGAGGTCGATGCCGCGCACCAGCCGCCGGCTCGCTTCGGCGCTGCAGTCGGGCCAGTCCGCGTATTCGGCGTCGGTCATGCGGCGGCCCTTCGGCCGGGAGGCCTCCGCCGTCGCCGGGTCCCAGCCGTAGCCCCAGCGGCGGGCGTCGTCCGGATCGAGGACGCCGTAGTCGGTGATGACGACCGTGCCGACGGCCCTGGTGACGCCGGAGGTGTCGGGGTAGCGGGGGTCGAGCGGGAATTCCGGATGCCCGCGGTCCGCCATGCACTGACGGACGAGCAGTGCCGATGCCCGCTGGGATCGCTGGTGGTCACGTGAGGTCAAGCCGTAGCGGTCGGCCGGAAGGGGACCGAGATCCGACGCCGTGCGGACGACCTCCCAAGGTTCCGGGCCGGAGGCGCAGAACGCCGTTAGCACCGCCACCCCTGCCGCGACACCGAGCCGCCACCCCCGCCTCACCATGGCCAGGGATGCTAGCGGGCCGTGTGCAGACACTCGGCCGCGGGCTGCCTCTGTGGCCGGAGTGCCGCTGACCGCGACCGGGACCTGACCAGGAGGCAGCCCGCACCCGCGGACGCCACATATCAACTCCTCGACAGCAACGTCGGCCAGGGCACCTCCTGGTCTTCGACGCCTGGGAGCACGCCTACTGCCTGCAGTACAAGAACGTCCGGCCGGACTACGTCACCAAGCTCTGGGACCTCGTCAACTGGAACGACGTCGTG
Source organism: Streptomyces sp. BoleA5 (assembly GCF_000373665.1). Taxonomy (NCBI): domain Bacteria; kingdom Bacillati; phylum Actinomycetota; class Actinomycetes; order Kitasatosporales; family Streptomycetaceae; genus Streptomyces; species Streptomyces sp. BoleA5. The sequence goes on along the minus strand of NZ_KB892109.1, from coordinate 12,874 downwards.
GCCCGGTTCGAGGCGGCGAAGGCCGCCTCCGGCGCCTGCCCGCTCCGCGTGCCTGACGGCCCCGTCCATGGTGGGCGGGGCCATCAGGCGGTTCATGCTCGACTGGTTCCGTGCGCGCGACGTCGCCCGTGTGACCTGTACGCCTCCGCCGAAGGCGAACCGCTCCACCGGGCGCTGGGCTTCACCGATCACCCCGACCCGTCGCCTGCGGACCGGCGCAGTGAGCGCGTCGGACCGCAGGCGAACGGCGTACCGCTTCCCCCTCGGCGCTAGGCGGCCCGGCGGCCCCGCCGGACGAGACCGATCAGCACGTCCACGACCAGGAAGGCGAGCAGGGTGAAGCCCAGGAGAGGCAGCGCCCAGCCGAGGGCGGCGGCCAGCGGGACGCCGACGATCAGGACCGGCAGGGGCACCTGCCGCCACGTCCCCCGTGCCGGGGCCCTGCCGAGTGCCGCCGTGCGGTCGTCACGGGTGGGCCTGCGCTGCCACCACATGCGGTAGCCCCACACGATGACGCAGATCAGCCCGAGCGCGATCAGTGCCAGCAGGATCTGGTTGACGACGCCGAAGAGCAGCCCCATGTGGGCCTGGACGCCGAGCTTGCTGAGCTTGGCCAGGACCGGGTAGTCCGCCCACCGGCTCTCGGAGGTGACCTCGCCCGTGGCGGCGTCGACGGCGACCTGGTCGTAGTGGACCGGCCAGAGGCCGTCGTCCTGGGCCACCGTCCACGCGCTCTCCGCGTCCGCGGGCGGCGTCAGCTCCACCCGGCCGCCCAGCCCGGCGTCGCGGGCCACCGCGAGGACCGCGTCGAAGTCGGCGGGGTCCGCCGATGCGGCGCCCTGGCCCGCGTCGTGTCCGGCGTGCCCCGCGTGCTCGCCCTCCGCCGGGGCGGCTACGCCGGGAAGTGCCGTCTCCAGTTCGGGCGCGTGCCCCTTGGCCGCGTCCAGCAGCTGACCGAACCGGTCCCCCGCGTAGTGGGACCACGTCAGGCCGGTGGCGCTGAGGGCCAGGAGGCCGACGGCGATCCAGACGCCGGTGGCCGCGTGCCGGCCGCGAGTGCGCCGTACGCCGCGGGCGGAGCGGTCCGGCAGGAGGACGCCGCGGGCCGACCTGGCGTGCTGTCCGCGGGCGCGTCCGAGCCACAGGACGAGACCGCCCGCCACGATCACCCACAGCCAGCTGGCGGCGAGTTCCGAGTACATGCGGCCGGTCTCACCGAGGTGAAGATTGCGGTGCAGGTCGTCCAGCCACGTGGTCAGCGGCGTCGAGCCGAACCACGTCGTGAGGTCCCCCTTGACCTCGGCGGTGTAGGGGTCGACGAACACCGTGCGCTGCTTCTCGCCCAACTCCGGCAGGGACAGCACCACTCGCGTGGTGTCCTCCGGGCCGGGAGGGGTGATCACCGAGGCGAGCGTGCCCTCCGGATGTGCCTGCCGGGCCGCCGCGATCTGCTCCGCCAGCGGGCGCTGTTCGCCGCCGGCCTTCGCCACGGTGAGCTGGTCGCCGTAGACGAGCCGGTCGAGCTGGGGCGTCAGGGTGTAGGCCAGCCCGGTGAGCGCGGCCACGAGGAGGAAGGGGGCCACGAACACCCCCGCGTAGAAGTGCAGGCGCACGAGCAGCGCTCGTATGCCGCTCCATGAACGGCCCGGCTGGGAGGGGCCGGTCCCTTGAGGGTCCGGGGCCACGGCGGGACGGACGGCCTCCGCCACGGCCTCCTCGCGGTCGTCTCTGGGCGCGTGTTCCTGTGTCGAAGACATGTGTGCATCCCCATTCGGCACCCGGCGCGCAGGGCGCGGGCGCGGGCGCTCGCGAAGTCGACGATTCGGTCCGCCTCTACGGCGGTACGGCGTGCCGGGCCTGCCGCCCCCGGAGCGCGTGGAGGCGCCGGGCGGGCAGTGCCTCAGGGCACGCCGGACTGCGTCCGTCATCGCGCCGGCGCGAGACGGACGGTCAGAAGGAGATCGCCGGCTTCGGTGGACCGCGGCGGGTGACGCCGTGCCACAGGGCCACCTGCCGGGGCAGGCGGGGAGAAGCGAGGAAGGACGCCGGCCTCGCGGGGGCCGGCGGGCTGAAGGCGGCCGGGACGTGTAGGACCGGGCGCAAGGGGGCGAAGAGGGAGACGGCCAGCGAGCGGGCGAGCTGGAAGGCCGCGGCCTCGCCCCGCCACAGCCACAGGCCGCACAGCACCGCGGCCAGGGCGTGGGCGGAGACCATGCCGATGGGCCCGTCGTCCATGGCGGCGGTGGCCATGGGCATGGCGTCCGTGGCCGGGACCGGATGGCCCGCGGTCATCCCGCCGACGCCCGCCGGGGCGGTGGCGAAGGCCTGGGCGAGATCGAACCAGCCGTGCAGGGCGAACTGGGTCGCCACGGTCGCCACGGTGATCGCCGGAGCACCGCGTTCACGGCGACCGGCCAGCCACCACGCCCCGGCGGTCGCGGCGGCGAACGCGTACCCCACCGCCCAGACCGGAACGGCGCGCGACATCAGGGCGTGACCGAGACCCGTCACCGCCACGCACACGGCCGCGAACACGGCGGCGCGCGCGAGACGGAAGGCAGGCCCGGACGTCATGACGAGCAATGATGCCAGTCACCACCCGAATGAGGGATGGGGCGCGCGGAAGCACGTGTGGCGCACGCACGGTTGTGCTAGATGCCCCCGGTACTCCGGACGCGACGGCGGGCGGCAAGCGGACACGGCGTCCCGACCGGCGTCCCGTCGTCGGGTCACGCGTTCCCGGGAGCCTCCAGCACCATGCGGATCTCCGTCACCTTGTAGCCGGCGCGGTCGAAGGCGGCGGCCATCGGGACGTTCGTGGTGTCCGTCGTCGCCGTGATGCGCTCGGCGCCTTCGGAGGCGTGGAAGCGGGTGATCTCGGCGAGGATCTCGTCGATCAGGCCCCGGCCGCGCAGTTCGGGTACGACGCCGAGGTAACCGACGTTGCGGTTGTACGGTGTCGCGGAGGGGACGGCCAGACCGGCGAGGGCGCCGCCGGGGAGTTCCGCGAGCCGCCACCAGGAGCGCTCACCGGGGCAGTCCAGGTAGAACCGCAGGTCCTCCTCGGCCAGTTGCCCCGCGTCCTTCGTGCGCAGTTCGTCGAGGGTCGCCTGGTCGAGGCTCCCGGCCGACACCCGGACGAAGGCCTCCAGGAACTCCTCGTCGCCGCCCGCGCGGAACGTCAGCCGGCCGCCCGCCGCGGGCAGTCCGGCCGCCGGTGTCCACTCGTAGCGCAGTCGCTGGATCTCCCGGCCCAGCCCCGTGCGCAGGGCTGCTTCACGCCGCCAGGCGACCGCCTCGGTCAGTGCCGGGTGGCTCTGCCAGTCCGCGGGGAGGGACAGGTTGTACAGGGGGCGCGTGCCGAAAGCGGAGTGCCCGGCGTCGAGGAGCGCGGTGGCGACGGCGACCGGATCGGCGACCGTGGAACGTACCTGGAGGCAGTCGAGGGCGATCGGCCGCTCACTGTCGGCGCGCCCCCACCAGAGGGCGCGGGCGAGGACCTGTCCGTCCTCGTCCTCGGCGAGCCAGGTCCACTCCGGGCGGAACCGGTCGGCGGCCAGTTCCTCGTGCACGCGTTCGGCGGTCAGGGCGACGACGGGACCGTCGGCGGGGTACGCGGCGGCGCGGTCGAGGGCGGTGGGGTCCGCGGTGGCGGGAAGACATCGCATCCGGCCCATGATCAGGAATGGGCGGCACCGGAGCAAGGCATTAACCGCTGTCTGCGCCGCGGTGACCGGGGATAGGGTGCACGCTCGTGGAGCGGATCTTGGTGGTGGGCGTCACGGGTGCGGGCAAGTCCACGCTCGCGCGTGCCTTGGGAGGTCGACTGGGCGTGCCTTACCACGAGATGGACGGGCTGTACTTCAACGGCCCCGGCTGGGCGGTGAACGGCGCGTTCTCCGAGGACGTGGCGAGGATCGCCGACGGTCGCCGCTGGGTCGTGGACTCCCTCGGCTACCCCGAGGTCCGCGATCTGCTGTGGGGGCGTGCCGACACCGTGGTGTGGCTGGACTACCCCCGGCGCGTCGTCATGCCCCGCGTCCTACGCCGGTCCGTACGGCGCACCGTCACCCGCGAGGCGCTCTTCGGGGGCAACCGGGAATCCTGGACCGGCTGGCTCAGCCGGGAGCATCCGGCCTGGTGGGCATGGTCCCAGCACACGGGCCGTCGTCGGGAGATCGAACGCCGCACCGGCGATCCCCGCTTCGCGCCCCTGGACACCCACCGCTTCGGCCGCCCCGAGGAGACCGCGGCCTGGCTGGCCTCCCTCTGACCCCGGTCACCGCGTGCGCGTAGCGCTGCGGAAGGCGCGGTACGCGTGATACGCGGCGGCGGGTTCGCGGCAGCTTGGGGCGCGCGTCGATGCCCGGCCGCACGGGGCTCGCGCCCCGCGGCCCCTCTCGACGCGGAAGCTCGATCGCCGCAGGTCAGAGCCGGTCCTTCGGTCGCACTCCCGCATACTTTATTGGGCAATCCACAATTGTGTTAGGCTTCCGACATGGGACGGAACGGGGATTTCGACGTCGACCGGTCGGTCGACAGGGCGATGGACCTGTTCTGGCGGCGCGGCTACACCGGCACCTCCCTGCAGGACCTCCTCGACGTGCTGTCGATCGGAAGCCTCGGCTTCTACGAGGCCTTCGGTTCGAAGGAGCAGTTCTCTCTCCGCGCCCTCGAACGTTGCTCCGCCCTCCAGGTGGAGGACCTGGTGAAGATCCTCGAGCACGCGGCCGAGATCCGGCCCGCCGTGCGACAGGTCCTCGTCGCCATGATCGAGGCCGATCGGGCGGACCCCTCGCGGGGCTCCGGCGCGGCGGGCGAGGCGGGCGAGGCGGGCGGCGACGGTGCCGGGCCCTCGGTGGCCGAGCGGGCCGTCGCGGCCCTGTGCCGGGTCGAGTCGGCGCTCGCGGGCGCCCTGGACCGGGCGAAGTCGCGGGGCGATCTGCCGCCGGGCAAGGACCCGGTCGAACTCGCCCGCTTTCTGACCACATTCGTCCAGGGGCTCCGGGTCGTGGGCAGAGCCCGGCTCGGGCGCTCCTTCGTCCAGGACGCCCTCGCCGTGGCGATGTGCGCCCTGGACTGACCGCGGGCGGGCCGATCCCGGGCACGACGACCGGGCCGGGCCTCCGCACGTCGTGATTCTGTATCGATTACTCCACAAAGGATTGTCATGGAACTCCATCTCAAGGACAAGGTCGCCGTCGTCACCGGCGCGAGCAAGGGCATCGGTCTGGCCGTCGTCGAGGCGATGGCCCGCGAAGGCGTCCGCGTCGTCGCCGGCAGCCGCGCCTCGACGCCCGAACTCGACGCGCTGGCCGCCGAGTACGACGTCACGGTCGTGCCCGTCGACCTTGCGACCCCGGACGGGGCCGAGACGCTGGTCCGCCATGCCGCGGAGCGTCACCACCGGATCGACATCCTCGTCAACAACGTCGGGGCCGCCGAACCGCGCGGCGGGTTCCTGGAGATCGGCGACGCCGACTGGCAGCGGATCTTCGACCTGACCTTCTTCAGCGCCGTCCGCGCCAGCCGCGCCGCACTGCCCCACCTGGTCGGCGCCGAGGGCGCGGCGATCGTCAACATCGGCTCCATCAACGCCCGGTTGCCCTTCCCGATGGTCGTGGACTACTCGGCGGCCAAGGCCGCGCTGCACAACTTCGGCAAGTCGCTGTCCGAGGAGTTCGGGCCGAAGGGCGTCCGCGTCAACACGATCTCTCCCGGCCCGGTCCGCACCCCGTTCTGGACGGCCCCGGGCGCGTTCGCGGACGCCACCGCCGCGGCCGCCGGAACCACGGCCCAGGAGGCCCTGGACGTCGTCGTGCCCCAGAGCATGGGCATCACCTCGGGCCGGATCACCGAGCCGCAGGAGGTCGCCGACCTCGTCCTGTTCCTGGCCTCGCCGGCGGCGGGGAACATCACCGGCGCCGAGGTGGTCATCGACGGCGGCCAGGTCAAGACCCTCTGAGCACCCCGTGTGCGAGGCGCCCCTTGCGCCGCCGCACCTGACCGACCCGAGAATCCGTTGCCGAACGAATGGAGACACCTATGACCGTCGGCGAACCGATCACACCTGAGCCGATCCTTCAGCTGGGCCTGGGGTTCATGGCTTCGAAGACCCTGCTGAGCGCGGTGGAGTTGCAGATCTTCACCGTCCTGGCGGCCGGCGGCCGGGACGGCGCGTCCCTCGCCGGCGAGGTGGGCCTCCACCCGAGGTCCTCCGCGGACTTCCTCGACGCCCTGGTGTCGCTGGGACTGCTGAACCGCGACGACGACGGCGTCTACCGCAACAGCCCCGCGGCGGACCTCTTCCTGGACCGGGCCAAGCCCTCCTATGTCGGCGGAATCCTGGAGATGGCCGACGCCCGCCTCTTCGGCTTCTGGGACAACCTCACCGACGCCCTGCGCACGGGCATCCAGCAGAACGAAGTCACCCACACCGGGGCTCCGTTCTTCGCGACGCTCAGCCAGGACCCCACCGCCTGGCGCAACTTCCTCAACGGCATGAACGGCGTCAGCACCCCCCTCGCCGCAGCGCTCGCCGCCGACTTCGACTGGACCGGCCGCCGGCACGTGGCCGACCTCGGCGGCGCACTGGGGGCCGTACCCGCCGCGGTGCTGCGATCCCACCCCGAGATGACCGGAACCGTCTTCGAACTTCCCCCGGTGCGACCGGTGTTCGAGGAGTACGTTGCCGCGCACGGCCTCTCCGGCCGGCTCTCCTTCCAGGGGGGCGACTTCTTCTCCGACCCGCTCCCTCCTGCGGACGTCTACGTCATGGGCCAGATCCTCCACGACTGGAACGTCGAGCAGCGGCGGTTCCTCCTTCGCAAGGCCTACGACGCCCTGCCCGAGGGCGGCACCCTGATCGTCTACGACGCCATGATCGACGACGACCGGCGCCACAACACCTACGGCTTCATGCTCTCGCTGAACATGCTCATCGACACGGAGGGAGGCTCGGAGTACACCGTCGCGGACGCGACGCGGTGGCTGACGGAGGCCGGGTTCGCCCAGACCGGCGCCCGCCCCCTCATCGGTGGGTACACGGCGGTCTACGCCACGAAGTGACCGGCGCCACCGCCGTCAGTCCGGCGGCGGGCTCCAGCCGTCGCCGGTGACGACGTGCAGGGCCCCCTCGTGCAGGTCGAGGCCGCCGGCCCCGGCCGGCTGACCTGACCGTACGAGGGGGCCCGGGCCCCGGAAGGCGGCGGTGCGCAGCCGGAAGGCCTCGGGGGCGGCGCAGTCGACGGTACGCAGCCGCCACGCCGCTGCCGGGGCCTCCTCCGTGCCCGGCGGCAGGGCGAGTCGGAGCCGGGCGCCTGCCGGGTGCGCCACGCCGTACGTGGTGTGGGCCGCCGTCCAGGAAGCCATGACGAGCACCGCCCGGGAGGGCGTGCCGGTGGGGGGCCGGGGCACGTCGGGACACGGGCGTCGTCCTGCGGCCGCTCGCCTCCGACGACCAGAGCCCGCCCTCCGCGCCGGCCAGGTCACCGCCTCCCGCTCCCGGTGGGCCTGGCCCGGGGGCCGGCTCATCGTGCTCACCGCTCTCGCCGCGGTGTGCGTCGCCCACGCCCTGCCGCGCGGGCGCAAGGCCGAGCAGCGGGAAACCGCCCGGCCTGCGCGGCGGCGTTCGTCGATCGGCCGCACGGCAAACAACAAAGGCAAGGAGAGTCCTCTCCTTGCCACTCTCAACTTATAGCGCACTGGGGGGCTTGCCGCAAGGCCCCGGTCACGGCGCACAATCGTCAGCCGACGCCGGGATCACCGGGCTGCCGGCGTACGGAGCACCGGGGGACATGCTCGGCAAGAGGTTCGACGAAGCTGGAGGTGGCGGGCACGGCCGCCTCGGAGGGATCGCAGTGACTGAGCAGTACGTGGTGGATCTCCAAGAGGTCGACGAACGGCACGTCGCGTTCGTCGGCGGCAAGGGCGCGCACTTGGGCGGGCTGTCGCGGATCGAGGGGGTCCGCGTCCCGGACGGCTTCTGTGTGACGACGGACGCCTTCCGGCGGATCATCGCGGAGGCGCCGTCGGTCGACGACCGGCTCGATCAGCTGTCGCGCCTGGACCCGGACGACCGGGAGGCGGTCCGCACACTCAGCGCGCAGATCCGCCGGGCCATCGAGGCGGTCGCCATCCCGGACGATCTCGCGGCGGCGATCACCCGGGCCCTGGCCGGTGTCGGCGAGCAGGCCGCCTACGCCGTCCGATCGAGCGCGACGGCGGAGGACCTGCCGACGGCCTCCTTCGCCGGACAACAGGACACGTATCTCAACGTGGTGGGGGCCGCGGCGATCCTGCGGCACGTCAGCCGCTGCTGGGCCTCGCTGTTCACGGAACGGGCCGTGACCTACCGCCGGCGGAACGGCATCGACCACCGCACCGTCCACATGGCCGTGGTCGTGCAGCAGATGGTCGTTCCGGACGCTTCCGGCGTCCTGTTCACGGCCGACCCCGTCACGGGCAACCGGAAGGCCGCCACCGTCGACGCCGCTTTCGGCCTCGGCGAGGCCCTGGTCTCCGGGCTGGTCAACCCGGACGTCTACACGGTGTGGGACGGCGAAGTCGTCGCCAAGGCGATCGCCGCCAAACAACGGGCCGTTCACGCCGTCCCGGAGGGCGGCACCCGGGAAGTGGCCGTCGAAGAGCGGCGCCAGGAGGAGCCGGCGCTGACGGATCCGCAGGTCGTGCGGCTCGTGGAGCTCGGGCGGCGCATCGAGGCGCACTTCGGCCGCCCCCAGGACATCGAATGGTGCCTGGTCGACGACGTGTTCCAGGTCGTGCAGAGCCGGCCGATCACCACGTTGTTCCCCATCCCCGAGGCCGGTGACCAGGAGAACCACGTCTACGTCTCCGTCGGCCATCAGCAGATGATGACGGACGCCATGAAGCCCCTGGGGCTGTCCATGTGGCAGTTGACGGCCATGGCACCGATGCACGCGGCCGGCGGGAGGCTGTTCGTCGACGCCACCCGGCGGCTGGCCTCGCCCGCGAGCCGCGCCGCCCTCCTGGAGGTCATGGGGAGGGGCGATCCGCTGGTCAGGGACGCCCTGGAGACCGTCCTCGACCGCGACGACTTCGTCCCGCCGCACCCGGACGCGGGCCCCGTCGGGCCGCAGGCCGGGGGCGTACCGGCCGGAGGCGCGCCCGCTCCGATCGAGACGGATCCGGCCGTCGTCCGCGAGCTGATCGAGCGCAGCCGGGTGTCGATCGCCGCCCTGGAGCGCGACATCCGGTCGAAGACCGGACCGGCGCTGTTCGACTTCCTGCTGGAGGCCTTCGAGGAGCACAAGCGGGTCCTCGGCGACCCGCTGAACATGCAGGCGATCATGGCGGGGATGGAGGCCACGTGGTGGCTCAACGACAAGCTGCTGGAGTGGCTGGGGGAGAAGAACGCGGCTGACACGCTGACGCTGTCCGCCCCCGACAACATCACGTCGGAGATGGGGCTGGCGCTGCTCGACGTCGCGGACGCGATCCGCCCGCACGCGGAGGTGGTGGCGTTCCTGGAGGGCGTGGAGGACGAGGGTTTTCTGGACGGGCTGTCGAAGCTCGCGGGCGGGCCCGAGGCGCGCGAGGCCATCGACGCGTACCTCGACCGCTACGGCATGCGCTGCGTCGCCGAGATCGACATCACGAGGCCGCGTTGGCGCGAGCGTCCCAGCGCGCTCGTGCCCGCGATCCTCGACAACGTCAGGAACTTCGAGCCTGGCGCCGCCGGGCGGCGCTTCGAGCAAGGGCGGCGGAAGGCGCGGGAGAAGGAACAGGAGGTGCTGTCACGCCTGCGGGACCTGCCGGACGGGGATCGCAAGGCCGACGAGACCAAGCGGATGATCGACCGGGTCCGCACCTTCATCGGGTACCGGGAGTATCCGAAGTACGGCATCGTCAGCCGCTACTTCATCTACAAGCAGGCCCTGATGGCGGAGGCCGAACGCCTCGTGCGGACCGGCGTGCTCCCCGAGAAGGAGGACGTCTTCCACCTCACCTTCCAGGAGTTCCACGACGTCGTGCGCTCGAACCGGGTGGACGCAGAGCTCGTCCGGCAGCGCAAGGACGCCTTCCGGTCGTACGAGGCGCTCACGACGCCCCGGGTGCTCACCTCGGACGGCGAGGCCCTCATGGGGGCGTACCGGCGCGACGACGTGCCGGACGGCGCGCTGGCCGGCCTGCCCGTCTCCGCGGGGACCGTCGAGGGCAGGGCCCGCGTCATCCTCGACATGGCCGAGGCCGACCTGGAGGCGGGCGACATCCTGGTCACGACCTTCACGGACCCGAGTTGGTCGCCGCTGTTCGTCGGAATCGCGGGTCTGGTGACGGAGGTGGGAGGCCTGATGACCCATGGCGCCGTGATCGCCCGGGAGTACGGTCTGCCTGCCGTGGTGGGAGTGGAGCGGGCCACGCGGCTGATCCGGGACGGGCAGCGGATCCGCGTGCACGGAACGGACGGGTACGTCGAGTTCCTGACGTGACCGACCGCACCGGGACGTCCCTCGCCCCGGTCTCGGCGCCGGCCCGGGGGCCGTTCGGCACCTGGGGACGAGGCCTCTCTCCAGAGTGCGCCCATGTCGGCCGAGATTCATCCCGACTCCGGGCTCGGGGCCCGGTCCCCGCGCGCGCACGGCCGGCAGTCGCCGGTGTGAGGCGCCCCGGGCCTCGTCGAACGTCCGGGAGTCGAAGAAGCACTCCCTGGACCACACGATCTTTCCGTCCACGACACGGAGCATCGACATCACGTCGAGCGTGTGCAGCAGGTCGCCCTCGGCGTCCAGGACGGTGTCGGTCCGCCGCATGAGGACGAGGTCCCCGTCGGCCCGGATGCGGTGGACGTCGATGCCGAAGCCCTCGGCCCCCATGATCTCCCGGGCCCGGCGCAGGTCGTCCAGCACTGCGGCGAGGCTCTCCACGGGGCGGTCGTCGGCGGTGACCGACCGCCGGCTGACGTCGGTGTGGAGGAGCTTCCTGCAGGTGGCGACGGCATCCTCGTAGGTGGGGCCGAAGCCGGCGCAGAAGTCACGTGCCACGTCCAGCGGCGATGCAGGGCTCACGTTCTCACGTTCCTCGTGGGTGACCGTTCGGCACCCGGCATTCTGCCCGTGGCGGGCGCCCGGTGGGAGGCCGTGCCGTGCCCGGGACCGGGGCTCCTGGGAGGGGCAGGGCCCCCCTCCGCCGTCGCGTCGGCGGCGGGCGTTCGGCGCCCCGACCATCGTCAGCGGTTCCGGCGGGAGTTGAGGCGGGCGGCCTGGCGGGTCAGGTGGTCGCGCTCCGCCAGGTTGGGCGCCTTCCGCGCCGCCTCGGCGTACAGCCGTGCCGCCGTGGCCAGGTCACCGTCTCGCTCGTGCAGGTGGGCCGCGACCGCGGCGTACCGGGGCAGAGAGCCGTCAAGTGCCGCGAGCGCCGCCAGACCGGCGCGCGGCCCGTCGGCCTCGCCGACGGCCACGGCGCGGTTGAGCCGGACGACGGGGCTGTCGGTCAGGCGCGCCAACTCGTCGTACCACTCGACGATCTGCACCCAGTCGGTCTCCTCGGCGGTGGGAGCGTCGGCGTGCAGCGCCGCGACGGCGGCCTGCGCCTGGAACTCGCCCAGCCGGTCGCGAGAGAGTGCCGCCTGCAGGATGCCGATCCCCTCGGCGATCGCCGAGGTGTCCCACCGGCCGCGGTCCTGCCGCGCGAGCGGCACCAGGCTGCCGTCTGGCGCGGTGCGGGCGGCGCGCCTCGCGTGGTGGAGCAGCATGAGGGCGAGGAGCCCCGCCACCTCGGGGTGGTCGATCGCGGCCGCGAGGCGGCGGGTGAGGCGGATGGCCTCGGCGACGAGGTCGACGTCACCGGAGTAGCCCTCGTTGAAGACCAGGTAGAGGACGCGCAGCACGGTCGCGACGTCACCGGGCTGGTCGAACCGCACGCCGGAGACGGTGCGCTTGGCGCGGCTGATGCGCTGCGCCATGGTCGCCTCGGGCACCAGGTACGCCTGCGCGATCTGGCGCGTGGTCAGCCCGCCCACGGCGCGCAGCGTGAGCGCGACCGCGGACGAAGGCGTCAGCGACGGGTGGGCGCACAGGAAGTACAGCTGGAGCGTGTCGTCCGTCGAGGGCGTCGGCCCGGGCGCCGGTTCCTGGTCGAAGAGGTCCTCACGCCTGCGGCGGGCGGTGTCCGAGCGCGTCGCGTCCAGGAACCTGCGCCACGCCACGGTGACCAGCCAGCCTTTCGGGTCCCTCGGCGGGTCGGCCGGCCAGACCCGGACGGCCTCGACCAGCGCGTCCTGGACGGCGTCCTCGGCCGCCGCGAAGTCGGCTCCGCGGCGGACGAGGACGGTGAGGACGCCGGGCGTGAGGCCACGGATCCGGGCCTCGTCGATGGGAGTGGTCATTCGGTGGTGGTGGGTGGGGTGGTGAGGAGGGGGCGGAGTTCGAGCCATTCGTGGATGGGCTTGCCGCCGGCGCCGGGGGCGGCGGAGAGTTCTGCGGCGAGTTCGAGGGCGCGTGGGTGGGTGTCGACGTCGATGATCATCCAGCCGGCGATGAGGTCCTTGGTCTCGGCGAAGGGGCCGTCGGTGACGGGTGGGCGGCCTTCGCCGTCGTAGCGGACCCAGGTGCCTTCGGGGGCGAGGGCCTGGGCGTCGACGAACTCTCCGGTCTTCTCCAGTCGGGCGGCGAAGTCGTGCATGTACTGGATGTGGTCGGTGATCTCCTGGGGGGTCCACTGGTCCATGGGTGCGTCGTTCACCGCCGCCGGTGCGCCGCGGTAGTGCTTGAGCAGCAGGTACTTGGCCATCGTGGCTCTCCTTGGTGCCGGTGCGACCCCATTGTGGCCGCCTTCACCACGGGGACGGAGCCGGCCGCGGGTTCTCGACACCACCGCCCGAGTCTTTTCCGCG